>JABIBQ010000053.1 GCA_018652685.1 Candidatus Bathyarchaeota archaeon | reverse complement strand
GGGGGGGTGGGCGGGCTCGCCACCCCCTATCTCAATCCCCACGATCCCCTCGGGATTCTCCTGTATCTGGTCAAGGACCTCCATCTGGTAATCCGGGCCGTAATCCCTGATGAGGTCGATTCGGGTGCTGCACGTTACACCGAACTCGTGCTTTGCCCTTTCAATCCCCCTGTTATAGGCGTCCATCATCAACGCGAAATCCATGTCGGCGTTCATCATCCTCTGGGGGGCCGAGAAAATGATCTCAGAGTGCAGCACGTTCTGGCCCGCCTGGTCCTCAAGTGTCTCGTACGCGATCCTCTCAAACATGGATTCCTTTGTGATGTAGGCCATGCAGGTGCCGAAGACCTTCAAAAAGTGGGGAAAATCACTGAACTCGAAGAAAGACCGCACCTCGTCAACGGAGTCCCATTGATTGTCAAGTCCGCTCTCATCCGCCACCCATAGCAGAGTCTCAGGGCGGATGCTTCCCACAAGATGAATATGGTGCTCGGCCTTGGGCAGGCTGTTGATAATCGAGTACATTTACCCTTTTTTGATGGCTGGATAATTAAGTCTTGTTCAATCCCCCAGCCGTGACCCATTTAAACCGGCAGTCCTCTTTCCCCCCATGGTTCTGAGAATCGGTCACAGGGGTGCAGCGGGTCACGAGCCCGAGAACACATTGCTATCACTGAAAAAAGCCGTTGAGCTGGGGTGCGACATGACCGAGATCGATGTACACGTATGTGCATCCGGCGAGGTGGTTGTTATCCACGACGAGGAGGTCTACAGGACCACAGAGGGAACTGGTTTTGTCTCCCAAATGTCACTCGACGCGCTGAAGGCCCTGGATGCAGGGAAGGGGGAGACCATACCCACACTGGAAGAGGTGCTCTCGGCGCTCAAGGGGAAGATACAGCTGGTGGTCGAGTTGAAGGGGAAGGGCACACCCGCCCCGGTTCACGGCATTCTTGAAAACTCGGGTTGGTCAAAGGAGTCCCTGATGGTTCAGTCCTTCGACTGGAACATGCTTGAGGAGTACCTGGAGCTAGACCCGGAGATGAGGATCGGGGTCCTGGCACATGAAAACGCCTTTCATGCCGCAAGGTACGCCTCAAAGGTCGATGCGTACTGCGTTAACCCCCTCCACCACCTGATCAGGAAGACATTCATCACAAAGACCCACAAGAAGGGATTGAAGATATTCCCGTGGACTGTGAACGAGCCCGATGATATCGCGAGGATGAAGGATTTTGGAGTCGACGGGATAATCAGCGATTTCCCTGACCTGATTTAGCCAATCCCGGTTTCATCAAGTATGTTTTTTATCCTACCCCTACGAACTGATGCACATAGTGAATTAACATGGTCTTACCGGTCAAAATATTCGAGATAAGGAGCCTTGAGGGAAACCCCATGGAAAGCCTCACAGGGTGGAGGGAGACCCAGGAAGTCGAGGGAGAGGACGACCTGGTGCTGGTCACCGAGGTCCTGGAGATGGAGGAGAAAGAGGAAGTTATAACGGGCATCTTCGCCAAGGACTATTACAGGGAGCACACGTACAGGCGCAAGGTCATGGCAGGTCCCCAGACCGAGGAGGCCATCTTCTGGATACTGAAGCACGGCGAGAGGACCTTCCTGGGCGTCATGGCCCCCAGCGTTGCAAGGGGCGTCAAGAAACTGTTGAGCAACCACGTCGCGGTGGCCATAGGCAACATACTCAACGCCGATGTGCGCGAGGCCAAGATCAGCGCAGAGACCCTCCAGAGGCTACACGAGAGCAACCCCCAGGCCACGAACCTCATCTGGTTCGACAACATGGACCTGCCGGGCGTGAACAAGATATGCCTCGCCGGCCAGGGACTGGCTGACACCGGCATGTACAAGGAGTACATCGACCACGGCCTCATCTGGTACGTGGTGTTCACGAGCCAGCCAAAGGGCTACACCGTGGGTATCACCAGGAGCATAACCATCACCAACTTCAGCAAGTGCACCGTCGAGGAATTCATCGAGTTCGTTCAGGACGATATTCTGAAGCTGGTTGAAGCCTAACCTTTTTCCCTTCTTTTCTCAACTCTTTACCATGAAGCTCTGCGTAACCACTGACATGTTCAACTACTCGTTCAACCCGACGATGGACGAGAAGCTCGCCCTGTTCAAGGGCCATGGGTTTGATTACCTCCACTGGTGCGACAACTGGAACGACGACGTCCTCTACACGGACGAACAGATGAAAGAGCACTCGAAAGCGATCTCAGACCACGGACTCACCTGCCTGGATGTCCACGGCACGGCCACCCGTGAGTTCAGTATCGACGCACTCGACGGTACCCTGCTCAAAGGATACATGAAGCTCCTTGAGAACAGGGTGCGGTTCTGCGGCGAGGTGGGGGGTGACGCCGTCGTGGTGCACCCGCCGAGGGTCTACGGGCCCAACCTTGAGACGCGAGTCCACAGGTCAAAGAAGGCACTTGAGTCAGTGCGTGAACTCTGCTTGGATTTGGGCGTGACACTTGCAATCGAGAACTGCAGCAGGGACGACCACATCACCCTTGAGGACTTTTTCGCCCTCTACGAGCCCGAGTTCATTGGGTTCTGCTACGACTCGGGGCACGCAAACATCAACGGGAACCTTGATTATATCATGGGCTTCGGTGACAGGCTCAAGGTGGTCCACCTCCACGATAACAAGGGCACGGGCGACGACCACCAGTACCCTGGATGGGGAACCATTGACTGGGGCATGGTCTCCGCTTGGATCAAGGGAACGGGCTACGATAAGCCGTGGAACCTGGAGGTAACCCTTTACCCCAAGCACTTTGAGGGCACCATGGACGAGTTCCTTGAGAGGACAAGGGCTTCATCAGTCCTATTCTAGCCCACGCTTTCCGCACCTTTTTAATCAAACGACTGCGGTTTCCATAGTATGGTCGATGAGATAGACGAAAGGATCCTGGGCCTCCTTGAGGAGGACGCCAGGATGACCTATGTGGAGATAGGCAAGATGGTAGGGCTCAGCGAGGGGGCCGTCAGGAACAGGATACAGAGCCTCATCAGCACGGGGGTCATCAAGAAGTTCACCATCGAGAAATCAACGAGCCACGGCGTCAGGGCAGTCACAATGATCGCCGTGGACCCAACCACACCGACGTACGAGGTCTCTAAGGCGGTCATCGAGCTGGATGGCGTGGAGAGGGTCTACGAGGTGACGGGCGAGTACGACATCATGCTGGTGTCAAGCAGCGTCAACATCGACGGCATCAACAGGTGCATCGAGGACATCAGGAAGATCAAGGGTGTGGAGAAAACTAACACGATAATCGTGCTACGAACCATCTAACACGCTTTATACCTGTAAATCCACAGTGAATCCATGTCGAAGAAGCTCGTGGGTCCAATTCTTTTGATCGTTATTATCGGAGCCGTATTTATTCTAAGCCAGAGGACTCCAGAGGGTCCGATTGAAAACAACGAGCTTGACGAGCCGAATGTGCCTGATGACCCCGAAGCCCCTGAGGAGCCTCCAGTGGCTCCAGAGGAGCCAACTGAGACCCCTGTAGATGAATTAGAAGGGATAATGAGGGGAGTAAGCCTGTCCCCTGCCTCTTTCGAATCAGAGGAGTTTCTTGGCTTCTTTCAACTGGCCTCAGACTCTGGAGATTTCGTGTCATGGGTAGGTGATGTTGCGTCATTAACCAGCGAACAGTCGCCGACAAAGGTAATGTACGCGATGGCGGATCAGTACGGTTTCGAGGTCATGGTGATCACAGGATATTTCAACCAAGAGTCTGGAGAGGTCTTCCACGAGCTGGATGAGACAAATCGCCAGGACATAATCAACGCCCTCGTCGGCTACGTCGAGGAACACAACCCAGAATACCTCGGTTTCGGGGTCGAGGTAAACGCTTTCGCGAGATCAAACCCAGAAGGTTACGCAGACTATCTTTCTTATTATGCTGATGTCTATGATGCAGTCAAAGAAGCGAATCCATACACCAAAGTTTTCCCTGTTTTCCAACTCGAACACATGAAAGGACTTGACGGAGGGTTATTCGGAGGGGAAAACGATCCAGATGCAAATACCTGGACAATGCTGGACGATTATGAGTTTGACCTGGCTGTATTCACTACGTACCCTTGTCTAATATTCAAAGACCCCTCAGACATCCCCGCTGATTATTTCTCCGAGATAGCTGATTACACTGAAAAACCGATAGCGTTCACCGAGATGGGCTGGTTACGTGATGGTTTTACTGGATGGGAGAGCTCCGTCGAGGAGCAGGCCGAGTTCATAGAGACATTCTTTGATCTGACGGAAGACATAGAAGTGGAGTTCGTTACCTGGAGCTTCCTCTACGACCAGAACGCTCAGGCACCATTTGACCAGATGGGGCTTATGGCCGTGGGTGAAGAGACGAGCATAGCCTACGAGGCATGGAAAATGCGATAAAATTTAAGCAATCACCCATTTTCAGTCTATGCGTATCTATTTCGCCGGCAGCATCAGGGGCGAGGCACCTGACAGGGACTGGTTCCAGGAGCTAATCGGGCACATATCCCAGACTGATAAGGTCCTCACCGAGCACAGTTTTGATTTCAGCTACGATGACGAGATCAAGAAGGACGACTGGGAGATCTGGGAGACCGATATCAAATGGCTGAGAAGTGCTGATGCGGTCATCGGTGAGGTAACCGCCCCCAGTCTGGGCGTGGGCTACGAGATAGGTAAGGCCGAGGAGTGGGGCAAGCCAATCCTGCTTCTTTACAGGGAGAGCCCGGGAAAGAGGACATCAGCGATGCTCAACGGTAGCAACTTCAACGAGTTATTTACCTATAATGAAAAAAACGAGGCCCTCCGGGCCATTGACGGGTTCCTAACCAGGGTTAGAGCTGAACGCCCAGACCCTTGAGCTCGGCCTCGGCTATTAGGTGGACACCGCCGGTCCAGTTGCCCTTCTCATGGAGCTCCTTGTAGAGCTCAACCGCTTTCTCCGTCTTCCCCTCGGCGAGGTACATGTTGGCGATGGCCTGGGCTGGAACCATGAAGCTGACGCCTCCCTTTGCCCTGTACATGTCCAGCAACTCGTCTGGTGTGTACACTCCCTTGTACATCTTGAGGGTGTCATAGTAGGCGCCGACCTCCACTAGACTCATGTCAAGCTTGATCTTGTCCAGTAGCTCCTGGACTTTGTCCTTCTTTCCCTGCCTTTGCAGGGCCATGATTATCCAGTGGGTGGTGGACACGGTGCTCTCGACTACGTCGATGTTGTCGAAGCACTTCCAGTATGCCTCCTCGGCTTCCTTGAACCTGCCAGCGGCGATGTAGGTGAATCCCTGGTGGTAGTAGACGTTCCAGTTGAAGCTGGAGATACCGAGCTTGTCCGGGTTAGGACCGCTGGCGTACACCTCGGGGATGTCCTCCTTGCCCTCGATGAGCTCCGCTGCCTTGTTGAAGTCAGCGATTGCCAGGTCTAGCCTTCTCAGTAGCGCGAACCTGTGTCCCCTGAACCTGTAGAACTGGGGGTTGTCGGGCCATTTCTTGATCCCGACGCTGTATAGGCCGGTTGACTCCATGAAGTTGCCGAGTATCTCGGTCTTCCTCGCGAACCACAGGAGTTTCTCCGGGTCATCTTGGTTGGCGGCGTAGTCCTTCTTCGCCTCCATATAATCATTGTTGAGTTCCTTGATCTTGGCTTCATACGCTTCAGGCTCCTCGGGCAGCCAAAGCATGATGGGGCTCTTGTAGAGGGGCTCCCCGTATAGGCTATAGGTCTCTGGTTGTGTTGGGATAGTCATTGCGGCTTCTCCCGTATGCCTAGTATGTAACCGATATTAGAGTCTGGGTCGATCCTCGTCTCCACCTTTCCAGGCAGGGCGGCAAGAATGGGGTTTACGCCCGGACCGTGGCCCGCGAAATCACTCCAGCCATGGACTATGACGCCGATGGTCACCGAGCCCTCGTACCTGCCCCTCCCCCAGGCGTCGTAGTGGTTATTGATGGCGATTATGTCGCCCAATCGCAAGTCTTTGAGGTTGAACTCCTCGTTGGTCTCGGGGCACGTGGACTGGATGTCGTAGTCAACGGTCTCGATGTTTGGGTCGTAACCGATGCCGGCTCCAAGGATGTAACCGGGCAGCTCCGCGACAACGGGGACCACCAGCTTGCCGTCCTTGACCTCTATGCCGATCTTCTCAAGGAACTCGGGGCTACACTTGTTCACCTTCACGTCCTCAAAATCATCGATCACGAGGCCAACGCCCTTTGACCGTATCTGCACCCTGTCGTCGAGGGTCAGCTTCTCCTTGATGTCATCGGGGAACCAAACCAGGTCATCAGCACCGGCGTGCCTACCGATGAACACTCCCTTTGATCCCTTGGCGTCCCCTGATACCACCTTGGCCGGGTTACCGATGCATGCCAGTGAGGCAATGGCGCAGTCGCTTGCGCTGGGCTTGTCCCTTCCCTGAATGGTGACATCGGGCTCGACGTGGTCTGCGTCAACCCATTTGTAAACCGGGTCACCAACTGATGCCGTGTAGTTGATGCTGGCGGTGCCTATGCTGTTCTTTGGCGTACCATCCCACGTGACGCTGAAGCCGCGCCCACTTGCAGGCTGCACGACGCCCTCGACGGCGGTCTCGATGAGTCTGTCCTTGTTGGTCTTGAGCATTACTCCAGCTCCAGGATGTTCATGAGGTTGGCGTCCTTGGACTCGACGGGCTGAAGTTTTCCCTCAAGGTTACTGAGGATCGTAGTAACCCCGATTCCCTGGCCGCTTATCTCGCTGGGACCGCTGCAGACGATGCCGATTGTGGTTGCGCCCCGGTAGTAGTGGCGCCCATAGTTGCAGCTCACGTCACGTAACGCCACGATATCGCCGAACCTGAGCCCGTCAAGGCCGTACTCCTTGATATCAGGCGGGTAGCAGGTCTGGATATCGATGTGGCTGCTGTGGGCCTGAGTCCCATATCCCGCACCAACAATCTTGGCTGGGACCTCAAGGGCCACAGGCACCTTGAGCTTGCCGTTGATGTCCTCGATTCCCATTCCCTCGACGAGCTCGGGGCTGCCACTGTGTATCATAACGTCGTCGTACCCGGTGATCCTCAGCCCGATACACCTGGCCTTCACCTTGATCTTGTCACCGATGTTCAGGTTGTCCAGGGTCTTGTCATTGAAATGTACCTGGACGTGCTGGACGTTGCCGGGAAGCCTGTACCCGTGCTTGCCGATGATGGTACCGTAATCGCCCTTGACGTCGCCGCTGGTGACCTGAACCTTGTTTCCCACCCCCGTCTTCTGTCTGTAACCGTTCTTCTGGCCGTCTTTACCAACGCCGTCCGTTGATACCCCCGGCTCAGCCCTGTCTCCGTTGGCCCAGCCGAAAATCTCCATCCCCGTCTTGAGGTTGTAGTTGATGCCACCAACGCCGATGCACATCTTTGCCCTGCCGTCCCAGGTCGCCTGGTACGTCCTGACGACCTGAGCAGGGGACACCTCGCCCTGGAACGCAAGGGTCAACAGCTTGTCCTTGTTCGTCTTAATCATGCAGAAACCAGAGCCAACCGGGCTAATAACACCCGCGGGGGCTGAGGTTAAATACAAATCATGTGATGAGGGATACGGTTAATCTTGTTGACGCTCGTGGAACGGCATATCAAGTCATACGGTGGGGAGCCGAGGGTATTCAAGGCCCCCGGCAGGGTGAACCTCATCGGCGAGCACACCGACTACAACGACGGGTACGTGCTGCCCACCCCAATTGACAGGTACCTCTGGGTCACCATCAGCCCACGGGAGGACGATACGGTTAGGCTCCAAGCCATGGACTATAACGAGTGGGCCGAGCACAGGCTGTCTTCCATCAGTTATGACAAGGAGCACCTATGGGCAAACTACGTCCTAGGCGTGGCGCATTCCCTTATGGGGCTAGGATATATCCTAAATGGCTTCGATATGAGCATCCACGGTGATGTGCCCCTCGGGGCGGGTCTCAGCAGCAGCGCAGCTCTTGAGACCGCAGTTGTGCGCGCCCTCAACGATACGTTCGATCTTGGGATTGACCCAGTCGAGATGGCCTACATCGGCAAGCAATGCGAGAACGAGTTCCTCGGCGTCCAGTCGGGGATCATGGACCAGTTCGTCAGCGGCATGGGGGAGTACGGCAAGGCACTGTTCGTTGATTGCAGAACCAACGCCCACAGCCTCCACGACCTCGACCCGGATTACGCCTTCGTAATACTCAACACAATGGTCTCCAGGGAGTTATCTGGCTCGGATTACAACGTAAGAAAGTCCCAGTGCGACGAGGCCGTTAGAATCATCAGCGAGGAAAACCCCGAGGTCAAGGCACTGAGGGATGTGGACGAGGCGATGCTCTTGGCGTCATGGAGTAAACTACCTGACGTGATTGCCCGGAGGGCACGGCACGTGGTCACGGAGAACAGCAGGGTGCTTGAAGCACTGAAATTGCTCTCGGAGGGCGACATGACTGGGTTTGGGGGTCTCATGTACGACAGCCATGACAGCCTACGCCACGACTATGAGGTCTCTTGCACTGAGCTGGACGCCCTCGTGGACTCGACGCTGTACCTCAAGGAGGTGCTGGGTTCCAGAATGACGGGCGCGGGCTTTGGAGGGTGCACCGTGAACCTGGTGGAGAAAGGTTACGTCGACAAGTTCATAGAAACGGTGTCAAAGAGGTACTATACAAGCACCGAGAAAAGGCTTGAGGCGTATCTGGCCTAGTTCATCATTTTCAAAAAGTTGGAGATCAGCCTCTCGGCGTTCTGCCTCATCTCGGCTTCAACCACCCTCACGTTCTCCAGCACCTGGTCCCGTGTCTTGTTCACGGCCGAGAGTCCTTCCTCCCAGTGGTCAAGCCACCTGGACATCTCCTCATGGTCAACCTCGAAGTGGAACAGGATACCCCGGATGTTACCCTTGACGAAGCCTTCAACGGGGCAAGGTTCCCCGGTGGCGATCAGTTTCCCTCCTTCCGGTATCTCAAACGTGTTCCCGTGCCAGAGGAAGCCCTTGAACTCGCGGGGTAGGCACTCGAAAAGGGGGTCCGCTGCCCCTGCATCAGTCAGCTTGATGGTGTATATCCCGATTTCCTTCGGGCATGCGTGCACCTTGGCCCCCAGCCTGTACGCCAGCAGCTGACCGCCTCCGCAGATGCCGAAGCAGGGCTTGCCGCTGTCAACTATCTCTTGGAGATACTCCCATTCATGTCTCATCCAGTAGTGTTCGTCTTTCTCGTGGACATCCTCGGGCATGGCACCGACGATGAAGCCGCCGTACTCGTCAACGGGCGGGAACCTGTCCCCGTCCTTCATCTCGTGCGCCTTGAAAACGTGCACCCGTGCCCCCTGGGACTCGATTATCTCGGGGTACTTGTCAAGGTTCTCGATGCCGTTGTTCTCGATAACTAGGACCTGTTTCATTACTTGGGCCTCTGAACGACCTCAACGATGTAACCCTCGGGGTCCTCGCAGAAGAAAATCCTGCCCTCCGTCTCACGCAGCTCAACCTCGCTGGTGCGCATCTTCACGCCAGCGTCCTTGAGTTTCATGTAGAGAGCCTTGATGTCCGCCTCGTCCTTCATGCCGATGCACAGTATGACCGGTTTGTCCTCCATGGCGTTCATGAAGCCCCTGCCTGACTGGACCGCTGCTATCGCGTAATGGTCGGTGACCCAGAACCTTGTCACCCAGTCGCTCTCGTACTCCAGCCTGAGCCCCAGCAGGTCCCGGTAGAACGGCTCTGCCTCCTTCACGTCGTTATAGTAGATGAAAGTGTATGCCCTGTCGTATTCTGTCATGGTAACCCTTTCCATTCTACGGAGTTAAGCCCATCGGGGGCCGGATTATTCCTATATTATATATATAATGAACGACCAGAAAATGTGATAACTTTGGCACCATGTCAATGCTCAAAACTAAAGGTCATGAACAGCGTTCTTGACCTGATTGGAAACACAAACCTTCTCAAACTTAACAAAATCACAGAGCCCGGAATGGCAGGGATCTATGCAAAGACGGAGTTCACCAACCCTAGCGGCAGCATCAAGGACCGCATGGTGAAGCACGTCATCGAGCAGGCTGAGGAAAGAGGCGACCTGAAACCCGGAGACCTTATCGTCGAGGCGTCCAGCGGCAACACAGGCGTCTCGCTGTCCATGATCGCGTCCATCAAGGGGTACCCGGCGTGCATCGTCGCACCTGATACTACAAGCGCGGTCAAGGCGGGCATGATGACGAGGTACGGCGCGGAGCTGGTGTTCACCCCCAACGAGTTGGGCGTAGCCGCGGTTGTGGCAAAGGCAAACGAGGTTGTGGAGTCGAGGGGGGCTTACCTACTGAACCAGTTCGCAACCCCGGACAACGTCAAGGCACAGAACATCACGGGACAGGAAATCCTTGATCAGCTGAGCCAGGTTGACGCATTCTGCGCTGGCATAGGCACAGGTGGGACCCTTGCGGGCATCGCACAAGTGCTCAAGGAGGCAAACCCTGACTGCAAGATATACGCGGTTGAGCCAGAGCCGGTACCGGCATTCTACAACATGTACTACGACAAGGACCTGCCAATCCCGGAGGGCATCCCCCACAAGATCGAGGGCATCGGCGAGTCCTTTGTACCCCAGATCGTTGAGGACCACATGGACCTCATTGACGGCGTGATCCTGTGCAGCGACTTTGACGCCATGACAACAATGGCGACGTTGACATGTGAGGAAGGGCTCTGCGTTGGAGTATCCTCGGGAGCCAACGTATGGTCAGCAAAACAGATTGCAGCCAAGCTGGGCGAGGACAAGAACGTCGTCACCATCCTGCCTGACACAGGTCAGAGGTACCTGGACGACATCTACTGGAGCTGCTAAGGCGCCTTCCCCTTTTCCTCACGTAGAATACGGGATTTAACAAACCTTTTTTGAACTTTGTTCATAATGATATCATATGAAACGTGCCGGCATCAAGGAGCAGAAGCTAAACGCAATCTACTCGGCTTTCACTGACCTTGTAAACGAGATTGGGTACGAGAAACTTACAACAAGACTGGTGGCAAAAAAAGCGGGAGTCAGTATTGGCACGGTGTACTACTATTTTCCCGACGGCAAGGCATCCATAGCCGCTGGGCTCTATGAGAAAAACCTCAGTGCCCAGCTTGAGAACATGCAACTGGATTTGAGGACCCAGATCTCACGATCCCCCTCATTGCATAAAGAGCACAAGGAGCTTTACAGGGCGTTCGATCAGGCCATATACGCCCGCAAAGACATATTCCTGGGATTAAAAAACCGCCGGGACTCGGGAATGAAGGACGAGATCTCAGGCGAGGGCATCAGCCTCGACGTTGTTCTCCTTATGAACGGGACCGTTGATGCCCTGATCCACAGACACCTATTCATTGAGCCCATGTTTGAGACCGAGTGGGAGCTCGTTGAATACCTGACGGCGATTGCCACGGCGTCCTATAACTACTTGAAATAAATTAACTGAGAATATTGAACAATGTTCAAAATATTTATATCTTTGACCGTATAGTAAAGCCTGAACACAATCAATGTTTGAAAACAAGAGTGACACACGCTACGAAAGAAGGCTCACTCCCCCAGAAAGCTATCTTTTCAGAGCACCCTTCGCAATAGTCTCCCTAGTAGCCAGAATAAAAGGCAAAGTAACACATGAAGCCCTTCAAGACGCCGTCAACAAGGTCCAGAAACGACACGTAAACCTACAGACAAGAATCAGGGACGACGAAAACCATGACTCATGGCTCACGACCGAGAACGTGGGAGACATCCAGGTAACCAGCATACAAAGAGAATCAGATGACCACTGGATCCAGGAAATGCACAGGAGCTCCAAGGTACCCTTTGAGTTCAACGCACGCCCTGCGATCAGGTTCATCCTTCTACAATCATCCAGCATCTCAGAGTTTTTGATACTGTGCCATCACACCATATGCGACGGGCTCTCACTCGCGTACCTGGTCAGGGATATTATGACCCACCTCGGTGACCCCGAGAGGGAAGTGGAGATACTGCTTGCCCCTGCACCGATAAGCAAGGAGAACCTGCCCAAGGGCCTGGGGCTCAACAGGGTCTTCAGGTTCTTCGTTGAGAGAATAAACAAGAAATGGGTGAAAGAGAGGGTAGATTTCACGCAAAACGATTACCTGGATCTCAGCAAGGCTTACTGGGCAAACTTCACCCACAAGGTAATCCCCGTGGAGCTCAACGAGGAACAGACAATCGATCTCGTCATGCGATGCAAAGAGGAAGGGACAACGATTAACAGCGCATTGACCTCGGCGTTTACCGGGGCGTTACAGTCCACCGTACCGACAAGACCCAAACTATCCAAAACAGCTATCGCGGGAAACCTCAGGGAAAGGCTCGAATCGAGCCCAGGCGAGGTCATGGGCTTCTTTGCCGGGGCACTGACCCTCGACCTGCCCTTTGACAGCGGTAAAGGCTTCTGGGAAAACGCACGGGCCCTGAACAAGCGAGTCCAGCCACTCTACACAAACAAGGAACTCTTCAAGGAAGGACTGAACTGGTGCTACCTGGAACCGTCCATACTTGAGGCATTCAACTACAAGCTACTTGGGGACCTGGTACCGGAGGAAGCCGAGGGATACCCCAAGATACATGAGTTCAGTCAAAGGGAGACCCTTATCGCCTCTTTGCTGAAACGGAACGATATGGAGACCCGTGACAAGCTGGTCATGGGGTCCGCTATCACCAACCTCACGAGGATGCCGTTCCCCAGGCAATACGGATCACTGGAGCTGGACAGGCTCTACATGAACCCAGGCGGGGCGTTCCCGTTATCAAATATCCTGATAGTGGTCGGGGTCGTGACGTGCTCCGGTAAACTCAGTATGATTATCGAGTACGCTGAGGAGACAATAACGACCCGTGATGTTGAGGCCATTAAAAAGAAGGCCATGCAATTCCTTTTTGATTAACGCAAGGTGGGGGCCTAGCCCCAGTACTCTTCCACGTAATCCGTGGCCTTCATGAACTCCACGTCGGGGTACTTGAGGGCGTACTCGATTATCCCCTTCAGGCATAGAAGCCTTGATGGCCGTCCTGTGACCTGTGGGTGGTTCGTTAGGCAGTATATGGACCTGTCCTTGTACCGTGCATCGAACTCGATCTCCCAGACATCAACGGTCTCGGCCACCGTGGCACCCCAGTCAAAGTAGAATGTCCAGTCGTCCAGGTTGTACGCGACGGGTATCTCAAGGAGCTTGGATTTCTCCCCTTCTACCGTATTCCAGAAGCTGTCCTCGGCCCCCATGTAGTCGCTGTTCCAAGTGAAACCCAGCTCCTGGAGGTTCTTGTGGGTCCGGACACTTGGCCTCCAACGGGGAGTCCTGTGGCCCACGATGGGCATCCCGTAAACGTCCTCAAGAATCTCCCTGCTCTTGATTATGGCCTCTTTCTCCTCCTTGGGCTCCAACGCGTTGTAACCCCTGTGGGTGTAACCGTGGCAGGCCAGCTCGTGGCCCCTGCTCACTATCTCCTCCACGGCCTCGGGGTACCGTTCAGCGGTCTGCCCGACGACGCAGAACGTGCCCTTGATGCTGTACTTGTCGAGGAGGTCCATGATCCTGTAGACCCCCTTCCTGGGGCCGTACCCACCCTGCGTAACATAGTATGGGATCCCTGGGTGCATCTCCTCGAAGGCTGTCTCGCCGTCGAGGTCAAACGTGAGTAATACCGGGAATGGCTTCAATTCAATCAGGTATGGATGCGGCTACTTTACCTAAATCACTTGCTAGAAAAGAAAAAAAGAAGGGTTACTTCTTCTGGGCAGCGGCGCGTTTGGCCATGTAGTCCTTGTCGGCCTTGGCCCTGCTCATGGGGAAGGCGATGTACATCAACGGTTTGATGTCAAGGATGTTGGGGCTGTCGCTTGCCTGGAAGACGACGGATGTGTCTGCTCCCAGGTGGCTGCCTGCGATGCTGATGACACGGTCACCGGGCAGAACCTGGCCGGCGTCGCACGCCTTTGCCACGATCTCCACGTTTACCTTGACCTTGTGGCTGCTGAGGGTCTGGCAGATTATGCTCATGGGGCTATGCCCCAGCTTCTGCCTCCTCCTGATGCTGTTGGTCACCACGTCGGTGCCCAGGTTGATGACCCCTCCAAGTGCCTCGATCTTCTCCCAGTTCTCGGGCTTGAACTGCTGCACCTTGGGCACGGGGAAGCCCATCTGATGTCCGACCACAATGACCTGTATGTCGGTGTCCTTGAACATCTCCGCCGCCTTGACGCCGGTGACGCCCCTGTTGGATGCCACTATGACTGTCTTGATATCGAGCTCCTTCGCTGCCTTCAGGCTGGCCTTGAGTGTCTCATCGGTGTACTCCTCCCCGCCTTCCTCGAAGTAGATTGTTTCACGCTTGATCATAAAATCGAGCTTGACTAGGCTCATTTATGATATAAAATATCCTAACAAGCGAAGAGTTGATCACAAGGACGCCTCGATTTACTCTGTAATCGAATATTCATCGTTTTCCTCCCGTTAGACGCGTGCTATTCCACATCTCATTCAATTTTTATATCACCAGATGGAATGATGTTCCAACATGTTGGTCGATGACAAGGATCGCCAGATACTCAGGCTCCTCCAGGAGGACATGACAAAATCATACAAGGCCATCGCCGGTGAGCTGGGGATACCCGTCACGACCGTCTATAACCGGGTCAAGAAGATGGAGGAGAACGCGGTCATCCTCGGGTACAAGCCCATACTGGACCCCGTCAAGCTTGACTTGCCCACGACCAGCTTCCTCCTCATCACAATGAGGTTCAAGGACCCCAAGAACAACCCGTTGAACATCAACACCATCGCCAAAAGGATAGGCACCTACGCTAATGTTCAGGAGGTCCACATCGTGGCCGGCGACTGGGATATACTTGTCAAGCTGAAGACCAAAAACGTCCAGGAGATTGGCGACTTTATCAACAAGGAGCTAAGGAACATCGAGGGCGTCGAGAAATGCCTCAGCAGCATCGCCTTCAGCACCCAGAAGGAAACACTGGATATCCCCCTCTAGGGCTTTCCGGCTTTTACGCTCCACATCTGGGGAAGCATGTTACCGGGTATCAGGTAAGATCCGTCTTCCTGTTTCTCGGCTTCTGGGAGGTACTGCCACCACAGGTCAGGGTATTCCCCTATTTCTTGTATGACTAGACCCGCATTGATGAGACTGTTCACGACATCACTGACTGTATGCTGCCACTCGTAGCTCCTCTTGTTCTGGACTTTTGCCTCCTTGTTCGCATAGGTTCCATCATCGTCCCAGACAATGGGTTCATCCATGTGCCAGTAACGGTACTTGATTTTCATTCCCTCCGCCTCGTCGTCGAACACCCACATGAACGGGTGTGACTCGTAGATGAGGAAAGTGCCCCCTGACTTGAGGAAGTGCTCGATTATCTTTGCCCAGCCCTCGATGTCTTGAAGCCAGCAGAGCACACCTATACTTGTGAAAACGATGTCAAACTCACCTTCAAGGTTGTCCTTGAGGTCGTAGACGTTGCTGCACACGAACTTGGTGTCCGTGCCCGCCTTCCTCGCCAGCTCGGTTGCCAGCTCAACAGCGGTGTCGCTGAAGTCTACGCCTGTTGCATTCGCGCCTAGACGAGACCAGCTGATGGTATCCATGCCGAAGTGGCACTGGAGGTGAAGCAGGCTCTTCCCAGTTACGTCTCCAAGTGCCTTTATCTCCACGGGTTTGACCGTGTTCTGTCCGGCTAGGAAACCCTCCATATCGTAATCATCTGAGGCCGCGTGGATCGCCACAAGCTCGTTCCAACGCTTCTTGTTGGTCTCGTAATAGTCGCTCATAATTATCCCCCCCTAAATCCCCGGACATAGAGAAAAAGGGTGCGCCCGAACATCATTTATCCTCTGAACGCCCCCCTTCATTTGATTACTATGATTGATTTTAAGCAGGTCGAGGAGCACCTGAACAGCAGCATCATCAGCGACGTCCTGGGCGGGATGGGTATCCGGGGCCAGGACATGGGACCAGAGATTAGGCCCGTTGACGAGGACATGGTTCTAGTGGGCTACGCGGCAACCATGCTCATGGCGGACCAGTACGACTTCGGGAAGGACACGTTCAAACTCCAGTTCCAGGCCATCGACGCCCTCAAGGAGGGCGAGGTCATGATGGTGGCTGGAGGGGGCACCGAGAGGGCAGCCCTCTGGGGCGAGCTATTGAGCACGGCGGCAAGGTACAGGGGCGCAAGGGGCGTGGTCATTGACGGCATGGCACGTGACATCAAGCTCATCAAAGAGATGGGTTTCCCATCATTTGCCCGTGGAGTGATCCCCACTAGCAGCAAGGGACGGGTCATAGCGATAGACCAAGGCTGCCCAGTGGAGATGGGCGGGGTTAAGGTTCACCCGGGCGACCTGGTCATGGCTGACCTCGACGGGATCGTAGTGGTCCCCAAGGACATCATCAATGAGGTAATCAAGAAAGCACTTGAAGTCGCCTCCAGTGAGACCCTTACACGTGCTGAACTCAAGAAGGGCGCGGGGCTCTACGACGTCTTCAAGAAATATGGTACCATTTAGGGCTACCAGAACTTTTTTGTCCTAGGGAGAGCCACCAGCTCCCTGAACTCCATCCCATTTATCTTATCAAAGAAGTTGAACGAGCCGCATGCCCTGAGAATCCACGCCGTGTCGGCGTTGTTCCCCATCCCAGCTATTGCCATGACCTCAACGCCCTGTGGGATGACGCCGTTGTCGCAGGCCATCATGACGATATCAGCGACCACGTTGGTCCCCTGGCTGAACCTCCTGAGCACCTCCCTTATCATGGTGTTCGGGGTCACGTACCCCTGCTTGATCTTGGCAAGGCTCTCGGGTACCCCCATCAACGCGTGGCTGGATGTTACTACCTCGCCCCCGAGCTCTTTGATTTTGGCCAAATGCTCTGGGTTGGGCTTGCTTGAGCTTGTGGCGAAAAGGGTGACAACTACCACCTTGACCCCGGTGTCCTTGAATGCTTCCGCGACCTTGACTCCTGAGCTGCCTGAGCTAGATGCGACAACGACGTAATCTAATCCAAGTTCAGTGGCGCGGTCCTTCGCTGCCTTGATTGTAGCCTCTGTGTTGTCCTCGTTTGGGTTCAGGTATAACGTGCCCCGGCTTTCCATACCGAGGGGGGCACACCGAACTATTTCATTCTTGCCACCGTTAACCAGTTAACCTCGGACGGCTTGTATTGGGTATGAAACGGTCAGAGTTCCTGAACTTGATCGCCGAGAGGGTCATCCGTGAACACGGGGACGAGCCATACATAGTGGCCATTGACGGCGTTGACGCGGCGGGCAAATCAATACTGGCGGGTGCGTTAGCCACAGAGCTCAGGGACAGGGGGATCCCCGTCTCCGAGGCGTCAGTAGACGGCTACCACAACCCCCGCGCCGTCAGGATGGTGAGGGGCCGCGATAGCCCCGAGGGGTTTTACAGGGACTCGTTCAACCTCGAATCCCTCAAAGAGCACCTCCTTGACCCCTTCAAGGCCGGCGGCGAGTACAGGCTCCACATGTTCGATTACAGGGTGGACAGCCCCGACCCGTCGATGCTCTACGAGTTCAAATCGGGCACCGTGCTGGTATTCGACGGAGTCTTCTCCCTCCGCCCCGAGCTCAGGGGCTACTGGGATCTTTCTGTCTACCTCTCGATCACTGAGGAAAAGTCGCTGAGGCGGGGAGTCCAACGAGACCCCGGCAACAAGGAGGAGCTGAGCAGACGCTACAGGGCACGCTACATACCGGGCCAGCGACTGTACAAGGAAGAAGCCAAGCCGAAGGAGTCCGCGGACATCGTCGTTGACAACAACGACCCGTCAGACCCAGTAATACTTTAGAGACGTACCGAGCAGGCTCAGTGTGTCAATCACTCCCACCTGGTCGGATACGATCCTAAGGCACAAATAAAAAATTCCCAGAATAACCACCTGTAGGTACCGCGCCCCGTATTACCGGGGATTACGCGAGGCCGATGAAGGGTAATACCCTGAGTAAGACCCCGCCTAATACCACGGCCACGATGACCTCGACTGCGCTGATAATCCCCGCCTTGGTGTACCCGAACTCCTTCACCAGAGCCGCTATGGTTGAGACGCATGGCACGTAGACCATGACCACGAACGCGAACACCATCATCTGGGCTGGCGTCATGAATGTGCTGAAGTCCATGGTGCCGGCCAGTGAGCCCAATAGTATTAGCGTCAGCTCCTTTCTCAGGATGCCGAATATGAGCACCACCCCGGCCGCCGAGGGAAGACCCAGCCACCCTACGGTGATGGGGCTCATTATACCCTCGATGACGTCAAGAAGGCCGAGGACTGATGCTAGCTGGACGATAAAGTTCCCTGCGACCATGATGGGCATGGCCTCTTTGATAAACATCCTCAGCTTGAACCAGGTTCTCGTACCTGTTGTGCTCAAGTTTGGCAGCCTGAACCCGGGCATCTCCATGATGAGGCCCACGGGCTCGTCAGGTGCCACCTTGTATGCGATTCTCCCGAGGATGAATATGAGGAAGAAATCGATGACGTAGAGCAGTACCGCCCACTTGAAGCCCACGTAGGTAGCTACTAGGCCCATTATTACTATGCTCCTTGCTGCGCACGGGACTAGACTTGCCACGAAGGCGCAGATGAGCCTCTCGCGCTCGGTCTCCATGATTCTTGCTCCGAGTACGGCGGGTACGTTACAACCGAACCCGAGCATGACGGGGATGAATCCCTTACCGTGGAGGCCTATGGTGTGCATGGCTGAATCCATGAGGTACGCGACCCTGGCCAGATACCCGGAGTCCTCCAGCAGGGAGAGCACCAGGTAGAAAGGACCGATGTATGGTACGGCGACCACCATTCCGCCGATGAAACCGTCAACCACGGCGTTCCAAAAGAACGTGGTGGTCCAGGTCTCGCCGAGGGCGTTGAAGTCCGCCGTATGTGTCACCGCGAAGAACGTGTCGATGAGCCCGGCCAGCCAGTCACCGAAACTGAATATTGAGTAGAAAACTGCCAGGATGCTGACTATCATCATGACGTAGCCCAGGACCGGGTGGCTGGCGATGTCCTCTATCTTCTCGCCGATGCTCTTCTGGGGCTCGATGTGGCTGGTCGCGTTGCTGGCGATCCTGTGGGCCAGTGCAAACCTCTCGGAGGCGATGATGCTTCCAAAGTCGTGCCCGTGAGCGGATTCCATCTTGATCCGCTCCTGCTCCACGATCTCCCTGAGCTCGGGATGTGCATCGTAAAGGATTTCTTCAATCTCGTCATCCCTTTCCAGTAGTTTTATCGCAACCCAGCGGGCCGGGTAGGGCGTCTGCACCTCAATCTTGTCCTTGATGGTCTCAATGCTCTCCTCGATCTCGCTTCCATAGAGAATTGGGTTAATTGAAGCACTTTCCGTCATATTAACCGCCGTTGCCACCAGGTCAGTTAGCCCTGTCCCCTTGATGGCTACCGTTGGCAGCGCCGGGGCTCCTAGCTGCTTTCCCAACTCTTCTGTGTCGATGATGATTCCCTTGTTTTCGGCTAAATCTATCTGGTTGACGGCGAGGACCAGTCGGGGCTCAAGCTCCATGAGCTGGACGGTGAACGCCAGGTTTCTCTCAAGGGCACCTGCGTCGACAACGTTGATTATTACATCGGGGTGCTCGACGGCGATGTACTCCCTGCTGACTATTTCCTCAATGCTGTAAGTGCTCAGGCTGTAGATCCCGGGGAGGTCGATAATTTCTATCTCCCTTCCCTCGAAAACAAGAGTTCCCTCGGCCCTCTCAACGGTCTTCCCCGGCCAATTACCGACATGCTGGTGTAGTCCAGTCAGCTGGTTGAAGATGACGCTCTTTCCGACGTTCGCATTACCAGCTAATCCGATTGTTATTTTGTCGCTCATTTAAGGTTCACTTGGTGGTCTTAGCTGTGGTGTGGTCCGTGGGGGTGAATTCTTTTCCATGGCTGTCCCTCGTCCTCTACGTTGATGTAGACGTGTGCTGCAAGTCCCCTGCCCAGGGCAAGGCTAGTTCCCCGTACCTCGATTTCTACGGGGCCCTTGAAGGGGGCAGCGTTAACCATCTTTATGTGAGTGCCAGGAGTTAACCCCATGTCCTGCAGGCGCTTGCCTGAATGCCTTCCACTGTGTATGTACGCAACGACTCCTTCCTCTCCTGGATGTAATCTGCTGAGCTGTGTCGTTAGAGGGGTTTCTACGTCAATCTTGCTCCGGGCTTCCTCACACTGCTCGCAGTCATCTACTCCAAGGGAGCAGTGGGGGATTGGCAAGTTATCTGGGCAGACATCTGGGTTGTCAAGTGCTTTGCACAATGCAGCTGTTGTCTCGTCTGACAGGCTGTGTTCCATGCGGCACGCCTCGTCGTGTACCTTCTCGAAGGGTAGTTTGAGGTAGTCGTAGAGGAAACGTTCCAGCAGCCTGTGCTTTCGTACAACTTTCTGGGCTAGGGCGTTTCCCTTCCCTGTCAGGGCGGCTCCCTTGTAGGGCTCGTACTCGACGAGTCCTTCGTTTGCCATCCGCTTGACCATCTGTGTAATGCTGGGTGGACTAACCTTGAGGTTCTCAGCCAGTTCCTGGTTCTTGGCCTTCTCGCCTCGCTCGTTTATGCTGTATATTGCTTCGAGGTATTCCTCTACGCTTTCGCTGCTCAAACCAGATCAGAGATTTAGGCGTGCCTAAATTATATAAAGTTTGTTAAAATTGGGCTATACCAGCACGTAACTGTACCGAGAAACATTCTCGAAGCCGCCCTCGGGCCGGGGGTCTATAGACTCCTCGATGATCCCGTCCGCGACCATGCTCTCAAGTAGCTCAAAGTACGGGTTCATAACGTAGACTCCTGCTGCCCGGTGCGCCTTGAACTCGTTCGCAGTTACTCCATACACGTCTGCCCACCCGTCCGGGTTGTGGATGTGGAACAAGTTACGTACGTCCATCCTCCCCTTTTCCTTGAGGGTGTTCCTAATCATGCGCTTCGCCTTGAACTCGTTAATTGTCACCCTCGGGGCTTCCCTACCTGGGTCCATTACTTTGATCTCAACCCCGTCCCTCGTCAGTTTGATTACGCTGTTCTTGGGTGGCTGGAATACCCTTCCCATCTCAACGTCCGTCAGCCCTCTCCTGCTGCTTGAGAACATGATCTCGTTTTGTCCGATGGCGACGTAGCATGGCTGGGACCAGTTGCAGATGTAGACCGTGTCTGGTTCATCGACGTTTATTGCCGCTAGGAGGAACATCCCTGTTAGCTTGGGTGCGATGTGCTGGAACGCCTCCACCATGTTCATACCGCCGTTGTAGGCGTCGCTGAGCATGTGAACCGCAACCTCGCTATCGGTGATGTCATTGACCTTCTCCCCGTAACTGCGGAACGTGTGGTCCTTCTCTAGGGCTTTCCAGTGGTCCTTGTAGTTTGTTATAATGCCGTTGTGCATCAACGCGATCTTTCCGTCGTCGCTGATGTACGGGTGCGCCATTTCGTTCAGGTTGTAGCCATCAACGTCCTTGGCGAGGTCACTGTACCTGCTGTGGGCGATGGCACATGTGCCCTTGACCTTGCCAATCTTTGTGGTCTTTTTAACGTGGTCAACTGGGCCGGCGGCCTTGACGATATCTATCTTGTTCCCTTTGAGGACGCCCATTCCGGTGGCGTGACCTCCGTACAGTGGCTCCTGTATTTTCAGGCTGTTGAGCAGAAGCGACGAGAGATGCTTGTCTCCAATGTAAGCGGCGAGTTGACAGTTCATTGTATAACTATCTGGCTGGAAAGTGGGTTAAAAGATGGATCATACAGGGTATATCTTGCAGGGGATTCCCCTCAAGGTAACCGCGCCCATGGCCTGGCACTTGGGGCCGTCCCACTTGGTGAGTACGTTGTCGTTGGACTCCTTCCATCCTAGGTCCTCCCGTTCAGGGAACCACCATCCGTGTGCCACGAAGATGATCTTTGGGTCAAGGGACTCGTTTAGCTTGACCTTCTGGGTTATTCTGCCCTCGGTGGTCTCGATGTAAGCCATTTCGCCTTCGACCAGTCTGTACTTCTCCGCAGTTTCACGATTCATCTCCACTAGTGGCTCTTTTGATAGCCTCCTGAGGGTCGGTAGCTTCCTCCAACTACTATGGTAGTAATAAGAGTCCTTCCCGGAGGTCATGACTAGCGGGTAATCATCCGTTGAGGTGATTTGTTCCACCATCTCGGGGATCGGGGGCACGCCCATCTCCTTCAACGTCTCGCTGTATATCTCCACTTTTCCTGAGGCTGTCTTGAAACCTTCATCGATGTATTTCATGTATTTCTGTGGTGCCCAAACGGGGCCGTTCTCAACCAGTTCTTCGTAGGTCAAACCCGCCGGTTCCAAGATTTCGTCGAAAGCCTCCTTGGGACTATCCCAGAAGCCCTTCAAACCTAGCTCTTTTGCTATGAGGTTCATCCACTGGATATCTGCCCTGCACTCTCCTTGAGGGTCAATTATCTTTGGTCTTGCGACAATGTGCCCGAACTTGGGACTGAAATCGTCGTATTCATGGTTTGCAGCTACTGGCAATATTATATCGCTATACTTGGCGGTTGGGGTCATAAAGAACTCCGCTGTTGCGATGAAATCAAGTCCCATTATCGCCTTATGGACGCCCTCCGTGTTAGCGTAGGTCATCAGGGGATTACTGCCGAAGATGAGTGACGCTTTGATGGGGTAGGGATCACTCGTGTAAGATGCCCTGAGCACGTCCTGACTGGGTGCTAGCCCTAGACTGGCTGCGACCTTGAACTCTGACCCGATCATGAGTCTTTTGCTCCTGTCCTCCACATCTTTGATGTTTAGGAACGGGACTCCGTTAGCTACAACCTCTCCTCCTGGGACGTCAAGATTCCCCGTGACAGCCCTGAGGATGCTGATAAGCCTGCAGCTTTGGTACGAGTTTGGAGTCTGATCCAATGGGTTCCCAGTCTGGATGACCGCCGGTTTACTAGTGGCGTAAGTCCTCGCGAACTTTTTCATATCATCTATGCTGATCCAGGTCTCCCTTTCCAGCTCCTCGAAGGAATAACCCTCCAGCATCTCGTGGAGCTTGTCGAACCCAATCGTATATTTTTCTACGAACTCCCTGTCATAGAGCCCCTCCTCAACAATAGTCTTGAGCAAGGCGATCCCAAGGTACCCGTCGCTGCCCGGCCTGGGCTTGACCCACTGGTGCGCTATCCTCGTCATGCTCGTCTCGCGTGGGTCGATGACCAGTATCTTGGTCCCGTGTTCCTTTGCCTGCCTGATGATGTCCATCCTGGACTCGCCTCCTGTGTCTAAAGTATTCCTACCCCATACAACGAGGCACTCCGATGGTTGATTAATATCCGGGAAGCATTTCTGGCCGAATGTGAACTTGTCTGCGAGTGACCTTGCCTTGCTGCAGACGTTGTCAACTGTTGCAAAGTTGGGTGTTCCAATGGTTTTTCCAAGCCTCTGCATGAACTCGCCGATCAGGTCGTTCCTGTTAGCCCCCATGTGGAAGGCTATTGACTCTGAGCCGTGCTCTTCGATGACCTTTCTAAGCTTGTTCGCGATATGAGAGACCGCTTCATCGGTAGTGATCTCTTCCCATTCTCCTGACCCTCGCGGACCGATCCTTCTAAGCGGTTTTATGAGCCTTTCTGGATGGTATATGAGCTCTGTGATGGCCTTACCTTTGACGCAGAAGAATCCCTTCGTTGGCGGGTAGTCTGGGTCTCCCTCCACCTTGACTATCCTATCATTCTCGGTCGTCACTATGATGCCACACGATGCACCGCACATCTTCCCACAGAAAGTCCTTGTCAGCATTGGAGTATCTTCTTGAAATGCCCTAGACTTTTATTTAACGTGTCAGGTTTTTGGGATAAATCAACCGCAGATGTTTAATCGCCTCTCATCCACCCCTATCCCATGGTTAAAGCCGCTATTCTTGAAGACGTTAGAAAGCTAAAGATCGTGGATTATCCTGAGCCCAAGGTGGAGGACAATGGAATTCTCCTCAAGATGGAGCTCTGTGGTGTCTGCGGTACCGATATGCACCTCTATGAGGGTAACATGAAAATTCCATTCCCAGTGATACCTGGGCACGAATGGGTTGGCATCATCGAGGAGATCGGTGAAAAAGCGAAAGGTTATGAGTCCAAGGGCTTGCACCTTGATGTCGGTGACAGAATAACTGTTGTACCTGGTACAAACCGTTATTGTGGCGAGTGCTACTTCTGCAAGTTTATGCCACACAAGCCCTCCTTGTGCACCGGAAGGAAGGTCATGGGCGTCAACATTAGCAGCATCGAGGAGCCACACCTGCTTGGCGGGTGGGCTGAGAAGATTTACGTGAACGCCGAGAAGTACTGGGTGTTCAAGGTACCCGAGGAGGTGCCACCGGAGGTAGCGGTGCTTTCCGAGCCAATGGCCGTCAGTAGCAGGGCCCTTGAAAGGGCATACGCCCCAGGCATCCCAACTGTAGGTGAAGGGTTCGGTCTAGGCCAGAGTGTTGTGGTCCAGGGAGCAGGAGCAATTGGGCTGCTTGCCGTAGCTACAGCCAAGATAGCCGGAGCAGGGAATATTATCAGTATCGACATGGTGGACGAGCGGCTCAAGATGGCTGAGAAGATGGGAGCCGACCACGTCATCGACATGAGGCACTATAATACCACAGAGGATCGAGTGGCTGAGGTCAAGAGGCTAACAAACGGGCTCGGAGGGGACGTTGTCATCGAAGCGGTCGGAGTACCAGCTGCTTTTGCCGAGGGTATTGAACTGACCCGAAGGGGAGGCAAGTTCGTTGAGGTAGGTCACTACACCAATCCCGGGACGGTAGCCGTCAACCCACATACCATCTGCAACAAAGACATGGACATCCTCGGCTCGTGGACATATCCCCCTACTCAGTTCGGGACGGTGCTTGAGTTGATGCGGTTAGCAAAGGACAGAATACCGCTGGATAAAGTAGTCACGCATAAGTTCAAGGTGGAGGACGCCCAAAAGAGCATCGACACCCTAAAGGCAAGAGAAGGCATCAAGCATGCCTTAGTGGGTTGATGACATGATTGTCAATGACCCGTACAAGGCACTTGGAGTCAGGAAAGCCATCAACGCCGCTGGTGTTCTGACCCGTATCGGTGGCTCACGCTCCCCTCCCAAAGTTTTCAGAGCCATGGAGGAGGCCAGCAAGAGCTTCGTGACCATCGCCGAGCTTCAGACGGCTGCCGGGAAAGTCATTGCGAAGGCAACAGGAGCCGAGGCCGGCTTCCCCACCGCGGGTGGTAGTACTGCTATTCTCCTCGCAGCTGCAGCGTGTATAATGAAGGGTACCGAGCTTGAGGACTATGAGCCAGTAGGTCCGGCGGTCTGGAGGAAGATCGCGCAACGGTTACCAATGAGGTCAGAGGGGCTGCATACCGAGTTCGTGGTCCAGAAATGGAATAGAGACGAGTATGATCACGCAGTCGAGATCGCGGGTGGAAGGTTCATAGAGGTTGGCAGCGACAACGGAGCAACCGAGGCGGAGATTGAGGCCGCATTCAACGACAAAACCGCCGCGTACTACTACACTTACAAGTCAAAGCCAAAGGGACTCCCTCTGGAGAAGCTCATCGAAATAACTCACAGACACGGTGTCCCAATCGTTATTGACGCAGCCGGCCTACCCCCTCCACGGTCAGGTTTGACCAAGTTCAGCGGGCTAGGTGTTGACCTAGCCTGCTTCTGCGGAGGAAAGACAATAGCGGGACCCAACAATAGCGGGATGCTGACAGGCAGGGCAGACCTAATCAAACTGGCGCACCTCCAGTCCTACCCCTTTGAGGGCGTTGGACGACCTAGCAAGATGAGCAGGGAGACAATCGTCGGGCTAATAACCGCGCTCACAATCTACCTTGAATCCGATGACAGCGGGGTTATGGACGAACGGATAAAAACCGCCAACAAAATCACCGGGGAACTGGAAGCGATTACAGGGATCACCTCCTACATTGACTACTCTGGGGACGCCAAGAACCCCCTCGCCTGCGTCAAGGCGGACAAGTCCATTTGCGGCAAGTCCACAAGAGAGCTGTTTGATGCCCTTAAGGAGGGAGACCCCAGCATCATCACCGTTTATGAGCCCTACTTCCTGCTGGAAAAGTACCACGGGCTTTTCTCGGTCAATCCACAATTCCTCTCAGAGGATGAATCTGAGATAGTAATCCGGAGAATTAAGGAAGAGACTGTGTCTTAGAAAAAAGGGAGTTTTATACCCTCTCCAGCTTGAAGATTACTGGTCTCATGCCGTCTGCGCAGCAGGTTATGGCTGTGCCCTTCTCTTCGAAGAAGGGCAGGTCACCCCCGTACAATATCGTTCTAGCGTTTGCGTAGATGGTGTTCCAGGCAGAACCGCAAAAGCCCTCGGGCATATTCAGGCTGTCAAGCAGGTACTCCTGACCGTCCTCGTATATACCACAGGGTACCATCCAGTCTCTCTTGGCTACCGGAAGCTCGTCAAAAATCTCGTTAGGGTCCTGACGCTTCAGGACTGTGATCTTAAGTTTAGACATGGCAGTAATTAGATTTCAGCGGACGCTTAAATTTCTAACCATGGTTAATGGGGTTTCTCAGGAACAGATTTCGAGGTGATTCCAACTCAGAAACTCGTCAAGGTACCGGTTGGCAACAACCTCATCACAATGCAGAACCATAATCGCGTTTTATAGTAACCAATAGGTCCTGTTGACGACCTCGTAGAAGGAGAACCCAATGGCTAGTATCACCAGTAGAAAACCAATGCCTATCAGACTCCCAACTGCTCTCCGAGAATGCAGGTCTATCTCTATGCTCGCTTCGATATTTTATATTAACGAAAAAAGGCGTTTATGGTAGCGACCAGACGAAACGGGGTACGTAATTACCACCTTCCATCCGCTGCTCAAGCTTCCTGATTACTGATCCATCCTCGGCTAACTGCTCAAG
>JABIBQ010000032.1 GCA_018652685.1 Candidatus Bathyarchaeota archaeon | reverse complement strand
AGGGACTGCTTTTTTTCTGATTATGTCTTCGATGTCTGTGGTGAGGATTAGTTTTCGGTTCGTTAGTGTTAACTCTTCCATATTGTATAAACATGTTTATACTTAGTTTATAAATTTATTGACGAGCTAAACACGTACGCAAATTATACACCTGATACGTATTCTTCAACTATGTTCTTAAGTATTCGCGCACTCGCCTCGATGCTAAAGATCCCGGTATTCAGTATGACATCATATATAGATAGGTCGCTGATGTCCACGTCGTAGTATTCCTGGTAACGGGTCTGCTCCAGCGCCTCGCGGGCTCGGGTCTCCTGCTCGACCTCATCGTACTCCCTGCCCTCGCGGTCGGCCATTCGTTTAACCCGTATTTCGAATGGACAAGTTACATAGACCCGTAGATCGGGATCCTCTGCCATCCACGCAGATAGACTGGCATCAATAACAATGCCTCGTTTCCTTGACTCCTCCTTGGTCCTGTTGTCAAGCCAGTTGTCAAACTCTCTATCGTTGGAGGCTAAGCGGTTCATCTCCTCAAGGGAGACGCCGAGCGCCTCAGCTCGCTCCCTGAACAGCATCCCTGTAGAAATATATCTAAGCCCAAGTGAATTGGCGAGTCCTTTCGCATTGGTAGTCCTGCCTGATCCGTGGTGCCCAGCCAAGGTGATAACGAGTTCCTTGACTGATCTGGGCATAACTAGTCCTCGGGGTCGATCTCGAAGGTTAGCCCGAACACCCTGTTTAGGAGGATGTTGAAACTGAAGCTGCACATCAGGTACCACTGAACGAACGTGAACTCCCTCGGAATCCACGGGAAGTTGAACGGGAAGTGAGCCACGATGGTGTCGCCGAAGAACCTTCCAAAGCTTGGCCAGATGAGGAGCATTGGTAGAGTGAAAAGCATGCTTCCTTTCATCCTGTCCATGCTTACCTTGCTCTGCTGAGCCATCAAATCCTGCTGCCTATGCTGGGCCTTCTCGATCCTTCGTTGGTTTCCGCTGCGGGTGGCGTCCATGACCTCTTTCCTTGCCTTGCTGCTCTCGATCATGAGCCTCTTGTAATTCTCAAGGTCCAGACTTCTCACGCCTATGAAGCTGGTAACGGTTGCGAGCATAATGCTGATGCCCATGATTGCTAATGTCGCCATCGGCGCAGTCTGGAACTGTGAAAGTTCTAGAGCTATTTGGTGTAACATTTGGGTTACCTTGCAACGGATAAAAGGGGGGTTAGTATAAAAAGTTGCCCTACTCTTTGTCGAGGTTGAGCTGGCAGTACTTTCGCCAGCTCAAACAGATGGTTTTTGGGTGCGCAGCCCTCGCCTCGTTGATCTTTGAGACTGCCGTGTTGTACGGAGCGCCTAGAACCTTCTCCGGGTCGCTGTAGGCGATATCGTTTATCTCCTTTAGCGCAGCGATGAACTCGTCCAGTGCCTCCACCGGCTCGCTCTCCGTTGGCTCAATCATGAGTGCCTCCGGGACGATCAGTGGGAAGTAGGTTGTCGGTGCGTGCATACCGTAGTCAAGCAACATCTTGCTGATGTACAGTGCGCTGACGCCAGTATCATTGAGCATCGGGCCTGCGCTGACAACTGCCTCGTGTTTTCTGGGCTTCTCCGGGTCAAAGGTCAGTTCGTATCCCTTCGCGTCCACCAGCTGCCTGCTGATGTAGTTGGCATTCAGGACAGCTAATTCACTTGACTCCTTGAGGCCCGAGCCTCCCATGGTGTACATGTACGTGTACGCCCTGAGGCTGACTCCCACATTGCCGTGGAATCCGTGAACCTTGCCCATGCTCTTTGGCTTGTTGTAGTCCAGCTTGTAGACGCCATCCTCCTCGATGATATCTGGAACTGGCAGGTAGTCGGCTAGGAATGCCTTGACCCCTACTGGGCCCGCTCCTGGCCCTCCGCCGCCGTGGGGCGTGCTGAAGGTCTTGTGTAGGTTGCTGTGAATGATATCAAAGCCCATGTCGCCTGGTCTGCACCAGCCCATGATGGCGTTGAGGTTCGCTCCGTCATAGTACATTAAGCCGCCCGCATCGTGGATGATCTTGCTGATCTCGGTGATCTCCGACTCGAATACACCTATGGTATTGGGATTTGTTAGCATCAGGCCCGCCGTCTGGGGGCCTACCGCCGCTTTCAACGCCTCAAGGTCAACCATCCCGTGCTCATTGCTGGGTATCTCGACTGTCTTGAATCCCGCCATGTGAGCGCTCGCCGGGTTCGTGCCATGGGCGCTATCCGGGACCACAATCTCGGTCCTCTGGTCTAGCTCACCGCGTTCCCTGTGGTACTCCCTCATGAGCATGATTCCTGTCCACTCTCCGTGGGCTCCAGCCGCTGGTTGCAGAGTGGCATCATCCATCCCTGTGATGTTCAGAAAGTGCTTCTTGAGGTTGTACAGCATCTTCAGAGTACCCTGGGTCGTCGCTGGGCTCTGAAGCGGGTGCTGACCCGCCATCTTGGGGTGGCCGGCCATGAGTTCGTTGATGATTGGGTTATACTTCATTGTACAACTGCCAAGAGGGTAGATCTTTCCCGCGTTGACGCCGTAGTTCATCTGGCTCAGCCTGACGTAGTGGCGAAGCACCTGCATCTCCCCTACCTCGGGAAGCCCTGCTGCCTCTGTCCTGAGAAGCTCCTCCGGCACCAGATCTCCTATTTGAGCCTCGGTTACCAGCTCGGGCTCAAGCTCCGGTAGCATGTGGCCCATCCTGCCTGGCTTGCTGTGCTCGAATATCAGCGGCTCTTTCCAGTCCGCCTGCCTGTATGAAGTGGTCATCCCTCAAGCGCCTCCTTGAGGATGGAGACCAGTAGATCTATGTCCTTCTTACTGTGCATCTCGGTGACGCAGTAGAGCGCGGTCTCACCCAGCTCCGGGAAGCTCTTGTTGAGTGGTATCCCGGCCTGGATATCTGCTGCGCTTAGGGCAGCGTTCACTTCCTTGAGTGACTTGTACTGGAAGTTCACCGTGAATTCCTTGAAGTGGAAGCTATCAAAGACAGGTGCATTGACCCCTGGGAGCTCCCCTATCTTCTTCTGGGCGTATCCTGACTTGCTCATAATGTGCTCGCTGAGCTCCTTCATGCCCTGTGGCCCCATGAGGCTCAGGTAGACGCCTGCAGCTACCGCGTTCAACGCCTCGTTGCTGCAGATGTTGCTGGTGGCCTTTTCTCGCCTGATGTGCTGTTCACGTGTGGCCAAGGTCATAACGAAAGCCTGTCTCTGGTCCTTGAGGGTCTCAGTCAGACCGATAATCCTACCAGGCATCTGTCGGATGTACCTGTTGTCGTGCTTGCATGACATGAGTCCCAATAATGGGCCACCATAGCTCATATGGTTCCCGAGAGGTTGGCCCTCTCCTACCACAACATCGGCATCGTAATCTCCTGGTGCCTTCATCAGGCCCAGGCTGGTCGGATCCACCCCAACAACGAATAGTGCCTTGTGTTCATGTGCCACCTCACCGATGGCTGCGGCGTTTGCCTCTGCGAATCCCAGGTAGCTGGGGTTTTCGATGTAGACCATGGCGGTCTCGCCGTCGGCCTTCCCCTTGAGGTCCTCCATGTCCATGAGGCCCGTGGCCTCGTCGTGACCGACTGCCTCAACTGTGATTCCAGCTGGCTCCGTGTACACCTTTAACACTGCTAGCCTATCCGGGCTCATGAGGTCGGGGACAAGGAGCTTCTTTCTCCTGGTGATCCTGCTGGACATCAGCCCGGCCTCTCCGACGCCGGTAGCCCAGTCGTACAGGCTGGCGTTGGTTACGTCCATTCCCACGAGCTCTGAGACCAGGCTCTGGTACTCGAAGACGGCCTGTAGGATGCCCTGACTGATCTCTGGTTGGTAGGGCGTGTAGCTAGTAAGGAACTCGGCCCTGTGTATGACCTCGTCAACCACGCTTGGAACGTAGTGGGGCCATACGCCTCCGCCGAGGAACGGGACCGTCTTGAGGGTTGTGTTCTCCTCAAGCATTCTCGATACATGTCTCTTGACCTTCGCTTCGCTGTGTGGCCCTGGGATGTCTAACTCGCCCTTGTAGATCAGGTTGTCTGGGATGTCGGAGTAGAGCTCGGTTATCGATGAGATACCGATCTTCTCCATCATTCCCTTCTTGATCTCTGGGACGCTGTTAGGCAGATATGGATGATTTTTTGACAAACATTTGCCTCCAAAATTAATATTACATGAGACGCTGAACCAATAAATACTATCTGTCCCTACGGTCCTATTCCGAGGAAAATGTATATAGCATTCTTCTCGCCAACTATGCAGAGTGGTATACATGCCAGAAGTGTCAATTAACTACGATACCTGTATCGACTGCAAGACATGCACACGCATCTGCCCCATGGGGGTCTACAAGGACGAAAGGGACAAGGTCTCAGTAGTTGCACAGGAAGAGTGTATAGCGTGCATGGGCTGCGTAGGCGCCTGCCCAGTTGACTGTATAACTGTTGTTGAGTAATTCCTTTTATCAATCTTGAACCATTTCTGTTTCCATGACTGATATTGTTGCCCAGGTTAACGATTGGGTTGCTGGGAACCGAGAGGAGTGCATCAGGTTTCTCCAGGATTTTATATCAATTCCGAGCCCTAGCGGCGAGGAGGGCGATGCAGCGCGTTTCTTAGCGGAAAAGATGAACGAGTTCAACTACACAACGACCTGCGTGGATACCCTGAACGATGCCATGGGCACCATCAAGGGCACGGGAGGGGGAAGGAGTCTGTTGCTTAACGGCCACATCGACCACGTTCCCGTCGGAGAGATGGTTGACCCCTACTCAGGAAAGATTATGGACGGGGATGAGTTGGGCGACCACGGCGAGGTGATCTACGGCAGGGCTGCATGCGACATGAAAGGCGCGGTGGCCGCCATGGTGCTAGCCGGCAGGGCGATGAACGAGCTGGGCATCAGGCTCAAGGGCGATTACATGGTTACAGGTGTAGCCTTTGAGGAGGTCGGAGGGGCGGGGACAAAATCCACCATCAACGATAGCAAGTTCCTCGCGGACGTGGTGCTCATCGGGGAGGCAACGAATATGCAGCTTGCCCTCGGCCACAGGGGAACAATGAAGTTTGGCGTCACCGTCAAAGGGAGGGCGTGCCACGCAAGCGCACCAGAGAGGGGTATCAACGCACTTTACAAGGCCATGAAGATGATAACCAAGGTCAAGGACGAGCTTGCCCCCAGCACACCCGTCCACCCCATCTACGGGAAGACAAGCATGACTGTAACCCAGATAACGGTGAGCCCCGAGGCGTTCAACGTGGTGCCTGAGGAGTGCAAGTTCTGGATAGACTGCAGGAACCATCCCGATTTCACAGCGGAAGATCTGGACAGGCACCTCAATGACATTATCGATGAGCTGAAGGCGGATGACTCGGAGTTCGACGCCACGGTTATCCGTTCCCCCAACTTTGAGGAGAAGACTTTCTCAGGGTATTACACAGACCCTGATGAGAACCCGGTGGTGGGCGAGGCCGTGGAGGCAATCACCGAGAGCTACAAGGAGCCCAATAAGGGCATCTGGACATTCGCTACGGATGGCAGGTTCTATGCCCCCTTGGGAATACCGGTAATCGGGTTCGGGCCCGGCGAGGAGGAGTACGCACACACCCAGAGGGACCACGTCAGGGTACAGGACTACCTTGACACCATCAAGGTATACGCAGCCCTCGCCTGCAAAATATGCGATGTCTCTTAACCCTCTTATTTTTAATCTTAACTCGGTAACTATCGGGTATGGAAGGGATCCTCGATAACTTGAAGCACGTTCTATCAATTGACAAGGGCGGGATGTTGACAGAGATAGCACGGTTCGCCGACAACGCCGAGAGGGCGATAATTGAGACCCTTCAGGTTGATTTGGGGGGCGAATATGATTACTCCTCGGTCCTCATCGCCGGCATGGGAGGCTCCGCCGTTGGTGGACTCCTACTCTCAGACTGGCTGTTGTACTCCACAAAGGTGCCTATTCAGGTATCTAGGGGGTATCACTTGCCTGGGTGGGTGGACGAGAAGACCCTTGTCTATGCTGTCAGTTACTCGGGCAACACGGAGGAGACTCTGAGTCAGTACCACGAGGGCCGGAAGAGGGGGTGCAGGATCATCTGCTTCTGCTCAGGAGGGGAGCTTGAGAAACTCGCCAAAGAGAATGGTAACCCGGTCGTCTACTTCAAGAAAGGAATCCAGCCCCGTGCCGCGATCCCTTTCCAGTTCTTCTCACTAGCCGCTGTATCAAAAAAAGTCGGGTTGATCGAGCACACTCAGTATGAGGAAATACTTGAGACCCTAGAGGTCACGAGGATCCTATGCGATTCCATGAAACTGGATGCCCCCACCGACGAGAACATGGGAAAGCAGCTTGCAAACATACTGAAGGAGTACATTCCATTCATCTACGCCCCTCGCCAGTTCCAGGCCGTCGCATACAGGTACAGCACCCAGTTCAACGAGAACAGCAAGAGCCCGGCGGCCACCAACTTCTTCCCAGAGGCGTTCCACAACGCGGTAATGGCCAGGGAGGGGAGCGAGGACCTGCTGTGCACCAACTGCGTGGTAGTAATCAAAGATCCACTCGAAGATGAGAGGCTCAGCAAGAAGATCGGAGTATCAAAGGACCTTATGTCTGAGAAGTTCGGCAGGCTAGTGGAGGTTCAGGCGGTGGGCAAAACCCTACTGACAAGGATGATGTCCGCGTTGCTCATCGGGGACTTTGCCAGCGCGTACCTTGGTGTGCTCTACGGCATCGATCCAGGGACCACCGAGTCCATCGAATCCCTCAAGGCAAGCATGAAGGACTAGGATACTGTTTTTTAACCCCCTCACAACAACTAGCATCAACCATGGTCATCGAGGTGGACGACTCAGGCTGGGGAGACCTCATCGGGGGCACAGTGATTGTACTCCGCAGGGTCGAGACGGGCGAGAACCACTGGGGCGAGATACCTATGGAGCTGTTCCAGGGTGACGAATTCAAGTACAAGGCGTATCTGAGATCAGCGACCCAGATAATACTGGAGGGAATCGACGCCCTCGCGGTGTCCACCGACGAGGCCATACACATCTGCACCGGTTACGTCTTCACCCACGCGATGGACACTCTCAAGGAGCTTGGCTACAGGGTGACCGAGGTCAAGATAGTTGACGAGACCCAGGACTATGCCGAGGGCAGGTTCATCGAGAGCCTGGTCAGGATGGGGTTGGGGACCAATGGGGAACTGGCGAGCATCAGGAGCTTCAACGGCTTCCTGGAGTGGGTCAAGGCGGACCTTGAAGGCAGGGAAAGATACGTTAAAACAGGCTGGAAGAGCTGGCCAAAACACAGGGATTCAGAATGAGAAGAAGAAACAAGATCAGCATAGCGGTTCCATCATCGATGGTGTCAGAGATAGGGCACCTCCGTGAGAAAACCATAGTACTAGGCCAGCTGGGGCGGGCCGCCGGAATATTCAGGGTTGACGAGATAATCATCTACAGGGACAAACAGGACGAGAGCCTACTCATGAAGTACGTCCTGGGGTACCTTGAGGCACCACAGTACCTGAGGAAGCACCTCTTCGACCATAGGGAGGAATTGAAGTACGCGGGTATGCTTCCACCACTGAGGACGCCGCACCATACAACCAGCTACACCCTTAATGACATCAAAGAGGGAGAGTACCGCGACGGCGTTGTTATCAAGCACACGGAGGACGGTTACCTCGTTGACATCGGCGTCAACGCGCCACTCGGCATAAGGGGCAAGGCACCACAGCTGGGCGCAAGGATAACCACACAGGTAATGGAAATGGGGCCACTCCCAAGGGGGAGGCAGGTAAAGAAGCTCAGGCTGGACGAGTACTGGGGTTACGACCTCAGGGGTAGCAAGGGAAGGCTCAGCGACCTAGTCCATAGCCCGGAGTGGGACCTGACCATCGCCACGTCAAAACTCGGAGAGAACTTCGGTAAAGTCGCCGATGCCATCGAGGACAGGTGGGACGAGGCCTACAAGACGCTGATAGTGTTCGGCTCTTACAAGCATGGCATCGGGAAGATCATGGAGAGGCAGGGTAGGCGCATGGAGGAGGCGTTTGATTTCATCGTCAACACCGTGCCGAATCAGGGCACCGCCACTGTAAGGACGGAGGAAGCGGTCCAGGCAACCCTGGCCCTTCTCAACATGTTTAAAGACTGATTCAGTAATATCTGAGGAAAGGAGTCCCAGATGTCCAGCAAAGAAGCCATCATAGAGTCCGAGCTAAAGGGCAAGACCCTCCTGGTCTACATGCATATGCTCAAGAAGCCGGGGACCAAGGTGGGCGTCAGGGAGGTGCAACGGGATCTGGGATTCAGTAGCCCCAGCGTGTCCAGCTACCACCTGAACAAGCTCAAGGACCTGGAGCTCATCGAGAACGAGTATGGCGACTACAAGCTGGTGAGGGAGGTCAAGGTGGGCGTACTTCGCCAGTTCATCAGCTTCGGAGGCATCATGCTGCCCCGTTACCTTTTCTACGCGGTTCTCTTGACCACGATGCTGGTCACGTATTTGATCCAGTCGCCACTTCATCCCACGAGGGAAACCTATACCACCATCATCATGGGGCTGGTACCCAACGTGATCCTCTGGTACGAGACCATCAAGATTTGGAGGGACCGACCGCGTTGAGTGTTCTAATATTTGAACGGGGTAGAATGGGACTCTCGCGCACTGTTCTAATCTCTAGCATTAAGTTCAACGAGGGTTCAATGTAGTTGATGGCCCCCAAGTCAATCGTATATATGGTAGTCGCGGTGTTCGTCGGATACATACTTGTCTCAGCCGTACCCGGCCAGATGGCCATGTATACCACCCCCACACTAACAGGGGAGAAAGGAGATACAATCACTCTCACTGGTAAAGGGTTTTCACCTGAGAACGAGTCGTTATCGGTGGAAGAGAATGACTCGGTTGAGTTGTTCTGGGATACAGTGAACTCAACTGAGGGAAGTCATGGGTTGTGGGTTAACAACGAGTCGATTTTATTAGACATTGAAGACCTGTCTGCGGAAATAGAAAAACTATCAGAAATCGAAGTTGGATCGGATAATATTTCTAGTGTTGCAGAAGCCTCCGCTGATGTGGAGGCGGCAGCCGATTCTGCAAGCGCGTTGAAATCAGCTAGATTGGGTTTTGAATTCATGGGTACCATGGTCTGGTTGACCGTGGATGTATTGGTTGCCATGGTTGTCTACTGGTTTGCCAAGCGAAGGTTCGCCTAGACCCGTTGAATCTTTTCGAGTAAATTCTCAGCCCTTTCAGTCACTGCAGTCCTTGATAATTCAATGAAAGGCCCTCGGGTCTCAACAACCGATGATGCAACCGCTGAAGCCCATGCACAGGACCACTGAAGGAGCTCTCCTCTGCTCAGGGAATGTGATAGCGCGGCTAGAAAACAGTCCCCAGCACCGGTGGAATCAACGGTCTCGGTGGGGTAAACTGGCACCTTGAGCCTTGTGTCCTCTGAATGCACCAGTGATCCACCGTCCCCAAGAGTGATCACTGCAAAATCAACACCGATCTCAATGATCTTTTCCAGGCTTCTCAAGGGGTCGGGCTCACCTGAAATGAATAAATGCTCGCGAACACTGGTTTTCAGCAGGTTTACCCTACTCAGGTGGGGTGAACTCCATGGCTCAAGCGTTATGGAGCCGTCATCATAGATTTTCCTTACCAGTCCCTGGGGGTCAAGGGCCAGGAAATCGGATTCAACAGAGCCGAGGAGGGATTCATTGATTTCCCCAACAATCGGGGAGAGGACCACGCAGCCAGAATCAAGAACATCGGCGGCCTCGATACAGTCACACACGGACCCCACACCCAAACCCCTTGGCTGTGATGTGTAATCCAAGATGAAACGGGTCGTAGGAGATTCACATGTCCAAGGTGCTAGGTCGATTCCTCTCTCCCTGAACAGCTCACGGAAAACCTCCGGAAAATCAGGTCCGAATCGGGTTACCACGCCAACCTTTGAGGCGATGACATCACTTACCGCGGACATGAAGCTCGGCGGTCCGCCCAGCTGTTCGAATTGACCACTCTCAGTGATCAATGTGTCAATTGATATGTGGCCGACTGCTGTGATGTTCACGAAAAATAATAGAAGTATAAGCGTTTAACGCTTGAGAAAAGGAGTTAGTGGATGATCTTCTTGCCGTCCTGGGCCATCAGATCATCACGCTTGTCATCTACCTCGGACTGGATGTAGGCTATCTGCTCCTCGCTCAGCCTCCTGAACCTGCCCTGGGCGGTCAAGTATTCGTTGACCGGCTTTGCCTCTGCCTTCCTTGACACCTTGAGGACGCCCTCCTCCACCTCGTAGAGGGGTGTCACCCACGAGTCAACGCCCAGCTTGGTTACTTCGACAGCCTTGGCTGGGTCGAACCTCCAGCCCGTTGGGCACGGGATGATGGTGTGGATGAACTTGAAGCCCTTGATGCTCATGGCCTTCTCAAGCTTGCGCTTGAGGTCAATGGGGTACGCTACGCTGGCCGTGGCCACGTATGGTACCTTATGTGCAGCTATGATCATGGGTATGTCCTTCTTGTTGTCCGTCTTCCCACTTGGTGTGGTGGTCGTCCACGCTCCGTAGGGCGTGAGGCCACTCTTCTGGATGCCCGTGTTCATGTAAGCCTCGTTGTCGACGCAGATCTGGATCATGTTCTCGTTTCTCTCCGCGGCGGCGCTGATCTTACCGAAGCTGATATCGGCGGTTGCCCCGTCGCCTGCGCTTGAGATCAGGGTAACGTCCTCCCTTCCCTTGGCCCGTAGGGCAGCGTTGATACCGGTCGCCCCGTCAGCGACGAAACTGAAGTGGATCCCGTAGTGGGGTACCTTGATGTTCCTCAGTGCACACATTGCGCACGGCCCGTCCCCGTAAACGATGGTGTTGGCTCCAAGAACCTGTAGCGCGATCTTCCAGAACAGCGGTCCACCACAGCCTGGGCAGCACGTGCTTCCTCCTTGGATCTTTGCGTCCTTGTAGTGTTGGTCGAATATCTCGTTAATCATTTACATCACCTCTCCTAGATCGTGGGACTCAACCCAGTCCACGACATGCTTAACCTTACCAGTCTTGGCAGCCTCCAGTGTCTCGTCGGCTATGTACCTTATCTGGTTCATGGTCACGTCGGTGCCCGAAAGACCCACGTGGAAGTCCACGATCAGCGGCTTGTCCGGTGCATCGTATAGTGCCCTTGATAGTTCAATGGCAACTATCCCTCCACCGGCTGAGCCGAAGCTGTTGTTCCTGTCAACGACCCCGATGGCCTTGTACTTTTTCGCGATCTTCTTGAACTCCTCAGATGGGAATGGCCTGAAGCACTTGAGCTTGATTAGTCCGATCTTCTTGCCCTCTTCCCGCATCTCGTCGATGACATCCCTGGCTGTCCCTGTCATGGAGTCCATTGTCACTATGACAGCCTCCGCGTCTTCACAGTTGTACTCCTCAATGATGCCTCCGTACCCCCTGCCGAATTGTTTCTTGAACTCGGCATCAACGTCCTTGATGACCTTTTTCGCCTTCTCGTGCGCCTCAGCAACGCCCATCCTCATCTCAAGGAAGCTCTTTGGTGCTGGCATCTTGTGGCTGTCAGGCATCAGGCTGTACCACTCGTGTGTGTATGAAGGGAGCCACTCGTCCACCTGTGCCTGATCTGGCACGGTGGTAGGTGTAGCAGTCGCAGAGACGAAGTAGCCGTCATAACAGACGCCCACCGGGAGGTAAATCTCCGGGTTCTCCGCAATCTTGTACGCCTGAATTATGGTGTCCAGAACTTCCTGACTGTTCTCACAGTAGAGGAGAATCCAGCCCTTGTCACGCTGATGCATCGAGTCGTTATGGTCAGGCCTGAGGCCGCCCAGTGGGGCCATGGTCCTGTTGACGTAACACATCACTATTGGTAGCCTTCTCCCTGGTGGAATCCAGAGGGGCTCGTCCATGAACGCTACGCCCTGGCTGCTTGAGGCCGTGAATACTCTGGCCCCCGCCGCCGAGGCCCCTACGGCCGCCGCCATGGCAGTGTGCTCTCCCTCGACCATGATGTACTCGGTCTTCATCTTTCCCTCGGCTATCAGCGTCGCTATGTTGCTGATAAGCTCGGTCTGGGGCGTGATCGGATAAGCTGGCACTACCTCGGCCCTGGATAGCTTTGCTCCCCAGGCCGCTGCCTCGTTGCCCTCCATCATCCTAGTGAATTCTTTGTCGCTCATTGTGATCCCTCCTTTACCATGGCGATGGCGTTCGTCGGGCACTCGTTGGCGCATACGCCGCAGCCCTTGCAGTACCGGTAATCGAATATGATCTTCTTCTCCTCAGTCAGCAGCACCGTGCTCTCGGGGCAGTATGTCACACATATGCCGCACGCGATGCACGTATCCTGGTCTACCTTTGGGGCGAACGAGCGAACAACCTGTGCCATCTAGGCGACCTCCACTGCCGCGTAACCTTTTTTGCACGCCTCGACGTTGAGCTCCCCGATCCGGCCGGGGAACGTGTGCATAATGGGATCGAATAGGCTATCAAGCTTGACCCAGTCCGTAGCCTTGGCGATTGCCCCCATGAGTATTGTGTTTACGATGGGAATTGCTCGCAATCCGAATATCTCGGTGCTGATGGACGTGGCGTCCAGGGTCGCAACATTACCCAGAGGCACTCCGATATCCACCTCGCTGGGCTTGATTACGTCATTGAGGATGACGGTTCCGCCCTCCTTGAGGCCCCGCGTTACCTTGTTGTGCTTTGTGAGCGTTGGGTCCAATATTATCAGGGCATCGGGCTCGTAGATGCCGCTGGTTCTCCTGATGGGCTTGTCATCGAGCCTGAGGAAGACGGTTACGTCCCCTCCACGACGCATGCCCCCGTAGACCGGGATCTTCTGGGCGTACTTGCCCTCGGTGAAGGCCGCCTCTGATAGCATCAGAGCCCCCATGACCGCTCCCTGTCCACCCATTCCGTGGAATCTAATCTCGTTCAATGTATATCAACCAGACAGGGTAACCGTAGGTTGAGGATACATAAAAAATGGCACATGCAGAGTTTCCTCCTAGTATTCTGCGCATGTGACGATTAGGGTGGAGCGAAAAAGAAGATAGCCCCAATCTTTTCATAGAAAAAGGGGGTTAGTAGGTCCTAACAGTGGGCTTGGCGATGATCTCCTTGACGTAGAGGTCGAACATGTTGCCGCTGTGGGCTGGCTTCACAAGTACGGCGGTGTCGCAGCCCTTCCCTGTGCCAGCGATGGAGATGACCTCCTCGTCCATGGGTAGCAGACCCGCGTCCGCTGCCATGTACACGATCTCGACGACGACCTTCATGCCCTGACCGAACATCCTGAGAACGTTTGCGATGAGCATGGGGCTCTCAAGTGTGCTGAACTTCTTGTTGATGGCCGACGCTATCCCGCCGAAGGTGTGGACGGTGGTCAGCACCTTCCCACCCATATCCTTGATCTTCTGCACGGTCTCGTCGTTCATCTCGATCTTGCCGGGCTCCTTGAAGCCCGCTACGTGGGTGACAACAATTACGTTGAAGCCCTTGAAATATTCTAGCGCCTTCAACGCCGTGCCGCCCCTCGTCGATGAGATGACGACGTTCTTGATCCCAGACTCTTCCGCCCGCTTTTTGACGGCTTTGAGTGTGAGCTCCGTGTTCTTCTCGTCAATCTCCGGGAAATAGGATACCTTTCTCTCGGTCATTTTAACCACACCCTATCAAACTGCAAGGGTCGTTTTTAACGCTATACTTGGTCAAAGCCCCGCTGTTTCCCCGAAAGATAAAAGACCACATGCACATCATCTATGATATGGTTGATTGCTGGTTGCCCTATGGCGAGACCGAGGTCTACGTATCAGTTGAGATGGATTACCTCCTTGGAATAGCCGAACAGTCCAGGGTGGACTCCGAGAAACCACCATCGGAGATCGTTGCCGAGGTCATCGCTGAGAGCAAACTAGGGGAGCTATTGGGAGGCGAGACCACCGTGGCGATAGCGGTGGAGAACTACTCAAGCCCCAAAGCGATGACCCAGACCCTCAAAGAGATTGTCAAGACACTGGTCGAGCTCATCGTGCCCAAAGAAAGGATCACCATCATCATAGGGAACGGTGAGCATACCAAGAACAGCTCACCGGTAATCGACGCCATTAAGGATTCATCCGACCTGAGCAGTGTCCGCATACTTGAGCACAATAGGGATTCCTCGGACATCGTGGAGCTTGGCTCCACCAACAGGGGCACGCTCGTCCAGGTCAACACCAGCTACCACGGCGCATCGTTGAAGATAGCTGTCGGTGAGACGCGGCTGGATCAGTACATGGGCTTTAGCGGGGCCCACAACGCCGTCGTGCCGGGAATATCATCACTTGAGACTATCACGGGTAATAGAAAGCTCTTCTTTGACGGGAAAATCACGCCCGGGGTCATCGAGCTGAACCCAATCAAGGAGGATGCGCTGGAGGCGGTCAAGATGGCGGGCCTTGATTACGCGGTCAACTTCGTCACGAACCACGCGGGGCGGATACTCGCCGCCCACGCTGGCGGTGCAGAGGAGACATGGGGCAAGGCCATCAATAGCCTATCAAGCCACTACGAGGCTCATACCGAGGGAAACGCTGACATTGTGATCATAAGCGCAGGTGGGTCACCATACGACCAGAGCCTGTACTCGGCGAGCCTGGCGCTGCTGAACGCCTCCCAGGTATCAAAGAAAAACGGGACTCTGATACTGCTTGCGGAATGCGGATCAGGGCTTGGGGCTGACGCATACAACCAGCTTTCACTGGTATCCGAAGCATCCGAGTTCAAGAGGAGGTACATGTACGGGGCAGAGGCGTTGAAGGAGGTCAAGAACGTCCTCAAGAACCACAGGGTTATCCTTGTATCAGCGCTGCCCGGATACCTCGTGGAGTCCCTTGGCATCGAGCCGGCCAGGACCGCCAACGAGGCGTACGACAGGGCCGTCCGGACCAGGCGTGGACGGAGGACAGTAGTGATACCGAAGGGCATGACAACCCTGCTGGTATGATCTATATCCCCGTTCGATAACACTAGTGAATAATCATTTTATTACTTGTTCATGGTTTCCATCTCAATCAGGGGACATTAAATGAAGCTAATATTGCTGATTCTAGTTCTGGCTATTATATCCAGCATTATCTCTGCTTACCTGGTCATGGTAAAGCGTGACAGGCGGAGCAGGGTCGTTGCCGTCCTAGTTATGGGTGCAAGTCTGTGGGCGTTCGGATATGCCATGGAGATGTTCAGCCTTGGACTACCCGAGAAGCTGTTCTGGGCCAGGTTTCAGTTCATAGGGATGGCTTTGACCAACGTATTGCCGATTTTCCTGGCATATTTCTTCGACAGGGATGATTGGGTGTCCAGGAATTCAATAATGTGCCTATCATTGGTCCCGATCGCGTTCCTGGGACTTGTACTCATTGAAGGAGGTTCTGGGCTCGTTTTCAGCAGGGTCGAAATAAACACCGTTCAAAAGTTTTCACCGCTGATAATCGAGCAAGGCCCCGCCGCAGTTGGGTTCCTAGTTTACACGTATCTCATGCTTATGGTCAGCTTCGGGTTTGCTGCATTTCACGCCAGGGAGTACAACGAGATACACTGGAAGAAGATAAAAATCTCCAGTATTGTAATCATGTTGCCCATCATAACTAGTATCGTTCATGTCTTCATACAGGGTGGGACCACGATTGATTACACGCCCATTATTTTCAATATCCTCGCGGTCTTCTGCTCCATCTTTATCCCGTTTGAGATAAGGGCTGGCAGCATTTTCCCGCTTGAGTACGCGTCCATACTCGGGGAGATGAAGGACATAGTAGTCCTGGTCAACAAAGACCAGAGGATTATATACGTGAATCCAGCGGCAAAACGAGTTTTCAAGGAATCCTTGGGAGTGGATGAGGACAGCATCGCGGGAAGGAGACTGGAGAACGTTATCGATCTGGGTGTCTCGCTCAAGGAGGAAACAAACGAGATCGATCTAGGAGATACCAGCTTTGATTTCTCCACGTTCACACTACACGACTGGGGGGGAAGGGACAAGAGCTGGGGCTATATCCTCAGGGATGTAACGGACAGGGTGACCCTTGAGAAAAAACTCCAGACCATTCACAGGTACGCGGCTCAGATCGCAAGCTCGGACTCATACGGTGAGGTAGCATCAATAACTCAGAACGCATTGAAGGACGGCATGGGTTTCAAGGAGGGATGCTTCCTGGTTTTCAAGAAGGGCAAAGTAGATTTCCACATAAACTGGGGCGTCAGTGAGGAGATCATGAAGGAGATAGTCTCTGACGCAGCCATTATGAAGAACCTATTCAAGATCAGCGAGCCTCTGATTGTCCCCAACATTAACGATTTCCTCAGTGATCTCAATTTCAAGGAGATCGAAACAATGGAGAAGACCGTGGTCGTCGTACCCATCCAGATCGACAGGAAAACAACTGGGTTCTTAGCCATATATGACAGGCTGGAGAACCAGTTCAGCGAGGAGGACATGAATCTCCTTGAGATATTTGGTGGGCACGTCGGTTCAGCCATCCAGAACATCAGACACGAGAAGGCTCTCCACAAGCGGCAGGAGGACGAGATCAAGATGATTCTTGAGGGTGCTGGCAGGGTATCAAGCATGGTGAGGCACGACCTCCGGGGTCCGCTGCAGACGGTGAAGAACGCGGTATACATCCTCAAGACGTCCCCAGACAAGATCACCCAGATGGACCCCATCATCAACAAGAGCATCGACTATATGATCAAGATATTGGACGACCTCCAGTACCAGGACCAGCCGGGAAATTACAACAAGGTAATGCTTAAACTCAATACGCTGGTCCAGCAAACCCTTGTCCACCAGATGATCCCAGAGCACATCAGCGTGGAGACGGACCTCTGCGAGAACCCCGTTGAGCACTTCATGGACAAGATCAAGATACAGAGGATGCTTGATAACCTCATCAGGAACGCCATCGAGGCCATGGTTGACGGCGGGATCCTGACGATATCGACGAGGAAATACCAGCACGGCACAGAACTCAAGATAAGTGACACAGGGCCCGGGATTGAGGACATGAGCAAGCTGTTCACGCCGTTCCATACCACCAAGATAAACGGGATGGGCCTTGGTTTGATATCGGTAAAGCAGACGCTTGACGCCCACAACTGCATGCTTGAAGTGGAATCAGAGCGGGGGAAGGGAACGACATTCACAATCAGGTTCCCGGAGAACCCCGACTATATGGGCAACAGAGCCACGAGACTCAACAGCATTACAAGTACATAGATTATCAAGCCTAGTCTCCTGGAAGGGCTGATGGGTGAGATGTCGTCGAGTGGCTCAATTGACTCAGCCCCAGACTTCATCATGAAGAACGCGACGACCAAGCCCATGAACATATACCCCGATACAACCAGCAGGATAACCCCTGCAGCGGAGATTATCTTGTGGGACTCCCTTCCAAGGAAAGCTCTGATGATGTGTCCCCCGTCAAGCTGCCAGGATGGGATGAGGTTGATGAACGTTACCACGCACCCCACCCAGGCCGCGAAGGCAACAGGGTGCATAATGAGCACCTGCCCCTCCATTGTGGGCCTGATGACACTGGCGATAAGATCAAGTAGCGGCGGCATGGGCAATATCTGGAACCTGATGCTGGGGTACTCTATCATCCAGCGCGTCGCCTGGGCGTTCGACACTACATAGCTCAGGCTGATCCCGACGATTCCAACAAGTGCGGTCATCACGAACCCTGAGATGGGCCCGCTGAGGCCCAGGTCATACAGCGCGTCCCTGTTCACCGGGGGCTCTCTCTGGGAGAGAACCGCGCCCAGCGTCCCGCCCATGCCCGGCGGGGCAGGTATGAAGTAGGGTTGGCTGGTGTCCATGCCCCGTTTGATTGCCATGTACCTGTGGCCGTACTCGTGGACCCCGAATATAACCAGTAGCGCAACGGTGAACACCATCGCGTTCACGATGACGGGTACACCGGTCATCAACTCCTGTGTTAGAACGGGGTTGTTGCTGCGGAGGTAGCCGTCAAACATGACCGTGAGAACTGTTGCGGCGAACAAGATCTGGTTCCTGAGATAGCTCTCTTCACCACCGACTTTCCTCTCCAGGATTGAGATGTGGTAGTTGTCGATAATCCACCTGATACGTGGCAGGTACCCATGACCACGCAGCTCGTCTGCTAGTGCTTTGAAAGCCGGCTTCATCAGGTGCTGCCTGTACCCCTTGCCTCTTGTCTTTACTATGAACGAGGGCGTCGTCCTCTCCCAGTAAGCCTTAACGATCTCAAAGTGGCCATGAACTGCCTTGATGTAGACCGGGTCCATCACTCTGGATTCCTGGGTTTTATCCGCCATCATCACCAATTTGTTTCGGATACGTTTAAACTTCCCCAGTATTAATGCGATTTCTTTAAATTTGAGCGGTAGCAGAATCAATGGAATCACATGAGCGATCAAGGATTTACCCTCAGGACCTTCACGGTAAGCGACCTTGAACGGGTTATGCACATCAACACAAAGTGCCTCCCCGAGAACTACAGCCAATTCTTCTACAAGGACCTGTACACCCGGTTCCCCGAGACCTTCGTCCTCGCGGAGATGGACGGCGAGGTTCAGGGCTACATCATGTGCCGCATCGAGAAAGGCTGGTCAAAGCGCGGCAAGCTAACCCCGACAAGACTATGCCATGTGGTCTCCATCGCGGTGATGGAGGATTACAGGCGAAAGGGCATAGGCAAGACACTGGTAGAGGAAGGTATGAGGCGAGGTCGCAGGACATACGATTGCAAAGAAGGGTACCTTGAGGTAAGGATCGGCAACGAGGCCGCGGTAAACCTGTACGCGAAGCTGGGTTTTACAAAAGTTAAGCGGAACTACGGCTACTACCTTGACGGCGAGGATGCCTGGATGATGGCGGCTCCACTTGACGAGTTTTAACTAATGTTCGATGGACCCCTTTTTCGGGTCAATAACCCAACTTATAGATACGGGAGAAAAGATTAGAACATAATTTAACTAGTATATACTCCAGTTTTCGATGAATATAAAAGATGGTCCATTTGTAACGTGAAAAAATGATTATTTTTTAACCCATGCGCCTTTCCGGTTCTCGACCTTCACGGAGTCATGGTCCATGTAGTAGTAAAGTATCTCCCTGTAGGTTGAAGCCCCTCCGGTCTCGCCGTCCCTGTTGAAGGCTATGACGTTCATCGTGGGGATCTCGACTATCTCCTGTATCTCCTTCATGGACTCCTCGCACGCCTCAGTCGGACCCATCCCCATTTTCATGTACGCGACAACGGCCCTGGCTGTGCCGTTCCTAATGGCCAGCTCACCTGTTCCCGTACAGCAGGCGGCCCCGTATCGGTTGTCGCAGTAGTTTCCCGCCCCAATTATGGGGCTGTCGCCGACCCTGCCAGGTAGCTTGAGGTATGTGCCGCTGGTGGTCACTGCCGTGGCTATGTTCTGATTGATGTCCATGGCCATAACGTTTACCGTGCCCCTCATGTGGGGCTCCAGCAGATTAAACCACGTGCCTGTGTCATAATCCTGCTCGTCCTCCCTCAAGTATCCCTTGTCCTGATCATATTCGGGCCCCAACTCGTGGAGCCTTTTCTCCTTGAACGCGTTGTAGAACTCCTCGGCGTATGGAGTCAGTAATTTGGTCTTTTTGAACCCGTTGTACTCGGCGAACAACTCGGCCCCATCACCGACTAGCAGAACATGGGGGCTGTCATCCATGACCTTACGGGCAAGGGTGATTACGTGAAGGTAATTCTTTATGTGGGCCACCGAGCCGGCACCCAGTGTCCTACCGCACATAATCGAGGCATCGAGGGTGACCTCGCCTGCTAGGTTCGGTATCCCTCCAAGGCCCACGCCGTGGTCATCCGGGTTTGACTCCACGGCCCTGCATGTCTGCTCTATGGCGTCCAGAGCTGTACCCTTCTCTCTCAGTATCTTTAACCCGATGTCCAGGTAATTCTCTGCGCTATCCGAGCCCATTAGAAATGGTTTAACCATGGAGACATAAGGTGTTTTTCAATATTTCACGTTATGCTGGTCTATGTTTGCTGCGGGAGCAGGAATTCTCCTACGGATTTACTAGAAAATTGGAGCGGGCACTACCACGTCGCACGCGCAGTAAACATTATAATCTATTACTCCACACCAGGTGTGATCGTCAAATGAACATGATCGACATTATCAGTGGCGTGATCATCATATTCAGCCTAGGCGTCTTTTACTGGTTCGGCCGCTTCACCCAGAACCTCATCAGGCAGCACTATAACATCAACGGGCTCCTCTACGACCTGGAGGTAGCCGACAAGAAAAAGAAGCGATAGCGGCTTACGCAGGGTATTTAGGTTCCCGAACATTAAGGCAGTAGACCATAATGAAGAGCAGCTCGCTTATTCCTTGGAGGGAGGTATCCAGCTGGTCATGTAAGGCATGCGGCAACTGCTGTATAGGCTATAGGGTTCCCCTGAAGATGGACGAGATGGTCAGGATAACGAATCAATACGGTCAGGGCGTTCTCCAGTACGGCCTCGGTAAATCTTACCTCCGTAACCAGAGCAACGGTAGGTGCACGTTCCAGAGACCACTCATGGGAAAGTGGATATGCACGCTGCAGGGAACAAAGCCCACGGCATGCAGGATTTTCCCGTTCAGGCTCAACAACAAGCCCATCTACAAGAATGGCGACAACGCCAGGATACAGATGGGCGACAAGACGTACTACCTCTACATGGACCCAAACTGCAATGGGATCACCCATGGTCAGCCAACCGAACGGTTCGCCAGGCAGATCGTGCCAGAGATTGTGAGGATCGGCATGGGGCTCCCCGTCAAGCAGAAATACACTACCAGTAAGAGCATCCACTGGCGACCCACATAGCAAGCGTTAAGCCATCTGATCGCTGTTTTCTATCTGATAATATTGAATGATCCAATCACAGTTGCGGGTTTGACGGTTAACCCAGGCGAGAAAAAGAACGGATTGCTAACCATACCCGAGTTCTTTGCGGACGGACAGGCAATGGAGATACCTTTCACGGTGCTCCACGGCAAGGAGAAGGGCAAGACACTGTACGTGCAGGTGGCGCAGCACGGTAGCGAGGTAATGGGTTTGGAGGGACTCAGGAGGCTGATAACGGGCCTTGCACCCGAGCTAATGGACGGGACCCTGATTTACTGCCTGCCAAACCCCCTGGCGTTCAGGGAAAGGGCCAGGGCAACCATCCTGGACCCCAAGCCCGGTGGCATGAACAGGGTTTGGCCGGGTGACCCACATGGCTCACTCACCGAGAGAATGGCATACCTCATCTGGACCGAACTCGTTGTCCACGCCGATGAGGTGGTCGACCTGCACACTGCCGGCAGGAACGCCCCCGTGTGGGTTTTCTACGAGGCCGACGGCGTGTCCAAGCTTGCATCAAGCGAGACCGCATTGAGATCAGAGGAGATGGCGCACCTTTTCGGAGCACCCATCCTGTACGTCGAGGCCGAAGCATACGGGGGGAGAAAGACATTGCGGGCCAGCTGCGTTGATAACGGCATCCCAGCCATCGTGCCTGAGCTGGGGGGATTCAGCCAGCTCGACGAGGAAACGGTGATGATCGCCTACAACGGCATCAGGAACATCATGCTGAACCTGGGCATCATCGAGGGGGACATGGCGATACCCGAAACCCAGGTCAAGCTGGAATGGCTGGCGGAACCGAAAAAGTTCTACGCCTACGCCGACAAAGGAGGAATCTTCATCCCTGAGGTTAAGATGGGTGACACTGTGGAGGAGGGGGGCAGGCTGGGGATAATCTATAGCCCCCGGACCTTCGAGACGATCCAGGTGTTGAAGGCCCCCCAGACGGGCTACATCTTCACGATAAGGGAGGACCCTGTGGTGCACCAGGGAGACCCGCTAATCTCGGTACCTAGACTGCTTGAGAGAACCAAGAACTAGTCAAGCACAAGCCCCATCTTATACTCGTCACAGTACTCCTTAAGGATGTGATTGAAGTGGTTCATCCTGAAGTGGCCCTCGACCTCAAAGCCCAGCTTCTTGTAGACATTTATGGCCCTCGCGTTGTGGGCAACAACCATGAGGTCCAGCTTCTTGATACCTCGTTCATGAGCAATACCAATCATGTAACCGGTTAGGATTGTGCCAAGCCCCCTGTCCTGGTAGTCGTCGTGGACAGTTATCCCGAACTCGGCCCTGTGACTGTACAGCTCCAATGAGTTGAAGCCCAGTGTCGTTGACACAACCATCCTTGGCTCACTTTCTTCATCAACGAAACCCAGTATCGGCAGGGCCTTAGAATAATCGATGCCCTTGAACCCCTCCTCGACCCGTTCCTTGTTGAACGGTATCGGAAGAAACTCCAAAGTCTCCTCGGATAGGGTCGAAAACATATCCCAAGCAAGTTCTAGATCACCCACCTGCGAAGGTCTCAGGGTAACTGATGAACCGTCCTTCAGAGTGACGGTTTTCGGTTTGCGCCAAAAGGGCCCATTCATGAAAAAGTAAAATAGGTAAAGGCTTTTTAATTTAGCCTTCTGCTCTCGAACTCGGCCTTGATCGCCGCCAGAGTCTCTGGGTTCGTGAGGAGCTCCACTGACGCCATTGCTAGCGCCTTGACCCCGACCTCTAGACCCTTGTCCCCCTCAGGAGTCATGGATACGTCGGCGAAGTCCTTGCTGTGCATCGCCACTCCCTTATGACCCAGCCCGATCATGGGATGGATTGCGGCCACGACATGGGTCACGTCCGCGAAGTCAGTGCTGCCCCCTGGCGGCATCTTTGCAACGGCCACTGGGTCCACGTACTCGTGGTCGAGGGCCTCAAAGGTCTTGATGAAGAGCTTCTCAAGGCCGTCGTTCTGCAGGTTTGATTTCAATCCCGCACTCACCGTGTACTCCAGCTCGCAGCTAGTCGCCAGAGCTGCGCCCTTGGCGCTGTTGACCACCATCTCGATGAGGTGGGGAATGTACGTGTCGTCGCTGCTTCTGACACCAAACCTGAGGACCGCCTTGTCGGGAATTATGTTATTCGCCAGCCCACCCTCGGTTATTATCCCATGGACAACGGCATTGGCGTCCCGCTTAAGCTGCTGCCTGTTTGCGTGAATAGCCATGTACGTCAGGACCGCCGCGTTCAACGCGTTCTGGCCGTTGTGAGCGTCAGCTGCGGCGTGGGCTGTCTTTCCTTTGAACTCCAGGGTGATCCCTGTAACTGCTAGGAAGTTGCCTGTGACCATGGATGTGCCCGTCATTGGGTGGACCATGTAGCTTACATCAACGCCCTCGAAAACCCCCTGCGCCGCCATACGGACCTTTGATCCGCCGTGCGGGCCATGACCCTCCTCGGCCGGGGTCCCGATCACCCAAACCTCGCCCGGGAGCTCATCAAGGAGCTTGCTAACAGCGATACCCGCGCCTACCCCGGCAGTCCCTATTATATTGTGACCACAGCCGTGCCCGATCCCTGGAAGGGCATCGTACTCGGCGCATATCGCGATAACTGGCCCGGACTCTTTTCCTTTCCTCACCGCCTTAAACGCTGTGTGCATCCCGAAGAATGGGTACTCGACCTCAAACCCGTGACCCCTGAGAATCTCAACGAGGAGTGCACTTGATTTCTCCTCCTCGCTACCGAGTTCGGGGTTTAAACCGATCTCGTCCTTTGCTTTTTTCAGTTCAGGGAGTAACTTGTCTGCCTCGTCCTGGACCTTTTTCATGTATACGGAGTTATCAACCATGCAAAATACTCGACGTAATCCCCTTTAAACATCGTCTATGAGTTCAGGTGTCAGTTCGGGTCCCGGCTTGTCCTCGTAGAGCACCGGTCCTGCTAACGTCCCGAAAAGGGCCGTGGTTATTACAATTGGCGCGATCAGGTTACCAAAAATCCCCGTATCGGTGAAGAGGTGGCTGCCCTCCACGAGGCGCGGCAGCTGGGCAAGCACGAGGGCGGTAAGCCCGTTGCTGAACTCCAGCCTCGATACCTTGACCTCCACCTGGCTTAGAGGCACGAACATATTGGTCACGTTGACCGAGGCGACCCTCACCAGACCAATCACAACCGCCAGACCCATCCCAATCAGTAGGTGCCCCGCGGTGAAACTGAGCTGGAGGCCCACAAATAGGAACAGCATGGACTTTATGAGGAAAGTGATCTCCTCGTAGAAGGCCCGCAGCCTCCGCTTCTCAACCCTAACGTTCTGTTTGAGGTTGAAACGGGCCGCAAGTAGAGGGTAATTGATCATGGTGAGGCCGAATACGAGGCCGGAAAGGGCGCCTGCCCCTGGTCCACCCAGTTGCTCCCCGCTGATGTAGCTGATGGAGAGCACGGCTATGGTCATAATATAGTTGAACGGCCTGTTCCTGGCCAAGTCGAGTACCTGGACCCAGAGCACCCCCATGGAAAACCCGACTACCCCGGCTACAATGAACACGAACCCGATGTCCTTGAACCCCTCATAAAGTGGGATATCAGGCATCTGGATGAGGCGGATGAGGGTCATCGTTGTCACGATGCTGAGGCTGTCCGTTACAATTGACTCCAGGACGAGGAAGAGCCTACCTTCGCTCGCATCGCTGTTGATCATACCGATACACCCAAGTATGGAGAGGACTGTGGATGTGCTGGTTCCCCCTATCATCGCCCCGAATAGGAGACCCTCGGTTATAGTGAACATGGATGGAAGAATGTAGTGGAGGAGGTTGCCGATGACAAAGACTGTCAGAGTGAATGTGATTACTCCCAGGTATCCTGATTTTTCCAAGCTTTCCCTGAATGTCTTGAGATCCACGTTGAGCCCCGCTTCGAACATCAGGAGGTTAAGGGCCATTACTACTACAAATGGGATGAGGTTCGTGACGGTATCGATCTTGAAGAGCCCGAGCACGGGACCAAGCAGAACCCCGAAGCTGATCATCCAAACCATGTCGGGAACCTTGGTTAACGTGAAAAGCATTCCGCTGATGTAGGCGAGGAACAGGGCTAGCGAGATGAGGATTACGATGATGTTTGCGTCCAAGTGAACACGCTCAATAGGCTTTTTGAGTGAACTTGGCGTAGAATGACGATACGGTCTTTAAATCTTCTGCGTCATCAACATAAAATCGACGATATTTAGCTAATATAAGTTAATGCGGGGTTTTTCTACTCGGAGTGGTACGAGCTCAGCAGGATCCCGGCCAGCGTAATAGCTCCACCTATCAGCACCAGTCCGCTAGGTACCTCGTTGAGAAAAAGAAGGGCAAGGATCGATGCCCCTATCGGCTCACCCAGGAGGCTGACCGAGACAACGGGGGCTAGAACGTACTTCAAAGCCCAGTTGTAGAGGGTGTGGCCGAAGATCATGGGGACCAGGGCGAGGAGGAAGAAAAGAAAGTACTCCCTTGATGCGTAACCGGTCAATTTTGCCCCGGTTAGAATGCTCATCAATATCAGTACTAGGGCAGCCGATGCATAAACCGGAACAACATATGTAGTCAGGTCCAGGTTCCTCCTGAACATCCTGCCACAGAGGAGGTAGATGCCAAGCATCAGGCCACCAAGGAGGGCGAGAAGGTCCCCCCTCAGACTGACTTCGCTGACCACAGCGTCTCCCATGGCGATTATTGTGACTCCGATCAGGCTGATGACGATCCCTGCCATTACCCGCCCGTTGATCCTCTCCTTGAGGAAGAAATGGCTGACAACTGCGACGAAGATTGGGTCGCTGTGGACGAAGATCACGCTACTGGTCACGGAGGTCATGCCGAGACTGGTGATCCAAGACGCAAAGTGGATTGCCAGTACCACGCCAACTCCAATCAAGCCAAGGAGGTCCCTTGTGCCCAGTGCCCTGAGCTTGGAGACTCCGTCGTTCCTGATGAAGAGCGGAAGTAACAGGACCACACTGATGAGCATCCTGTACATGGCGATGATGACCGCCGGTGCATCACTCCACCTGACAAGGATAGAGGCTGTCGAGACGGCGACGATACTCACCAGCATGACGAGGTTCGGGGGGAACCTTGGCTCATCGTTCATGGTACAGAGTTATGGCTTGGGGAGATAAAACCCGCGTTTTTATTTTTTTTCGTAATAGTAGGTTACCTACAATTCGATGCTCCCACTAACGCGTATTAAACGTTAAACGTCCAAGTGTCGAGTACTATGGGATAGAAATGGCAATATACGAAGTGGAGTCATGGAAGGTCAAACCGGGCAGGGAGCACGAGCACGAAGTGGCTATGAGGAACTGGTTGGCTTGGGTCAAGGAGCACAGGGACCTGTTTCCAGAGTGGAAGAGCCTCAGGTATGTCACAAAGTATATCGCCGGAGACGAAACCGAGCGGCACGTGATGATGTGGGAGTACGCCAGTCTAGCGGCTTTCGAGGAGTACAAGGCAAGGCGCAAGGACTACGAGGGCCCGTACAAGGAGTACAAAAAAGTTGACCCCTACTACATGGATGTCTTCGACCACACCAGCATGAACGTGGAGATCTGGAAGCCCCAGGACAGGGACATCTGGATCGAGTGATCAACCCATTTTTCTAGGAAACTATAAACCATTTTTCATCAAATAATACCCATGTACAAGTGGGTAACGAACTCCGTGGTCATGGCGGAGAACGAACACGGGTCGAACATATACTGTATCTCTCTCAGCGACGAGCTGGTGTTCATCGACGCAGGGATGCTCAACGAGTATACGCTCAAGTTCAGGGAGGCAATGGAGGTTTATTATGGCAAGGAAGCCTCCACGTTGTTCATCACGCACGCTCACATCGACCACATTCGGGCAATGAACGCGTTCAGCGACTGCGAGATAGTGGCGGCGGAGGCTGCGAGACCCAGGTTTAATGCGCATATGGCCATTGATTTCAACGAGGAGCGGCTGAGCCGAATGGAGGGAGTTTTCCCATATATCAGAGAGGGCGTCCAGGATGGCGAGTTCCTTGAGCCAACCAAGTGGGTTGATGCAAATTATATATACAAGGGTGTTGGTTTCAACGTCCACGGCGGGCACTCGGCATGCTCATCAAGCGTGTTCATCCCTGATGAGAACTGTGTAGCTCTGGGAGACCTGGTTCAATCGGAGAGGCAGCCGTATTTCGGTGAATCTGACACGGATATCAATGCGTGGATCGGAGCATTGGATGCATGGGAAGGCTCGGACATAGCTCACGTATTTCCAGGGCATGGCCCACCTGTAGAAAGGGATTACCTCGGAGGGGTCAGTGGTTATTTCAGGGACTTGACGGAGTCCCTGCGTTCATTGAGAACAGAAAACATCCCCGAGGAGGAGGTCCACTTGAATGAATATCTTCCATCAGGTTACTGGCCGGAGGATTCGCCAAGAAAGTCAGCCCATTATTACAGCATCAGGCGGCTCTACGCCAGTCTATAGGGGTAAGCCCGCTGGCTTTTCTCCCCAGATTCGCTTGAAGTTACCGCCGTAGATTTTTCTAAGGCTTGAGTCGGGTAGGTCTAGCCCAATGTAGGGTAGCTCATATCTTGTCAGTAGATCATCTGCCTCGTCCGGTGTATAGAACTCGTCGGAGGTCTCAAGGAACTTCCTGATCATCCAGATCCTTGCCTGGTGCTCCGGTAACGTCTCGCTCATCCCGATGTCGGTGCCGAAAAGGATCCTGTCATCGTAGCGTTTGAAGAACTCGCGGTAATCGTCCCTCCTGCGGGAGATGTTGTACATGAGCTCGACGCCCAAAGAGAGGTCTAGGTTGGTGGTTGGGTACCGGTCAAGGAACTCGGCTGCCTTCTCCAGTTCAGGCGACATGAACAGGAAGTGGCAAAGTGCTATCTTGAGCTCTGGGTGCCCAGCCAACACGTTCTCGATCTCGCTGTACAGCTCGTCCATCATGGGGTAGTCGCCGTTATAGTAGCCCCAGCCCCGAACCTTGGCCCACTCGGGCGTCTTGTCCTCGTACCAAAAGTCCTCCACGTCACCGATGTGGCATAGCACAGGGAAATCCTGGTTCTCGCATGCATTCCAAAACCTCTTGTAATATTCAGAGTCCAGTGGTGCATGATCTATGCGGAGGACGGTCTTGGAGCCCATCTCGCCGATGCCATCATACCCCATTGATTTCAACCCGAAGATGTACTCGCCCCAGTCATCAATATTGTAGGCGGAGGTTTCACCGGTCCAAGGAGCGGGGGCCCCAGCGTAGAACAGGTCGGGACGCTCAGCCTTGAGCTTGAGAGGAGGGTGGTCGGGGCCGTCAAACACGTACATTCCATTCAGTTTGCATGACTCCGCGACCTTAACTAGGGAGTCCAACTGTGGACCGTGGTGACGTCGCACGTCCGTTTTCCTGAGCATCCACAGGTGGATGTGGCAGTCGATGACGGGGATGTCCTTGAAACTCGAGAAATCAAGACCCATATGTTATCATATAGGTCTGGCTGAAAAGCTTTCAACTCCTAGACATGAGGTCATAACTCATACCCCATTTACTTTTATATACAATCAACTATACCCAACTATCCCCCTCAAGATGGACACCTCCAAAACCGGTCCAGAGATGTTTTTCAAGCCCTGGTAGGGACATGCCTTCAAACACCTCCAAGACATCCACTCACAAGTACCGGAAAAATCAAGAGTAGCCCGGGAGAGATTCGAACTCCCGTCTGAGGCTCCAAAGGCCCCCATCCTTGTCCACTAGACGACCGGGCTGCGCTAGCTCAAATTGACACCCGCGGTTATAAATCTTATAACGAGGACCCGGCAAAATCAGCAACCTTCAAATCCAACCCAGCTAAGTCACAGGGGATAGCCAATGACGCTTACCGGGAAACAGAAGGCCAAGCTCAAGGGACAGGCACACCGCCTCAAGCCAGTCATCCAGGTGGGCAGAGCAGGCGTAGAGGAGCCACAGATAAACAGCATAAAGCGGGCCCTCCATGAGCACGAACTCATCAAGATAAAGTTCCTCGACTATAAGGACCACAAAAAAGAGATCTCAGAAAACATCGCCAGGGAGACCGGCAGCGAGATCGTGGGTATCATCGGCAACGTCCTCATCCTGTACTGGGAGAACATGGACAGGGGCCGCCGCAAGATCAGGCCCTAGATATTTTATGCCCTAGAAGGGTTTTTATCATAAGATTTACGAGATATCTTTCCATGGGAAGGCGAAAACTGGACGAAATCGACGTCTCCATCCTGAGGAACCTGCAGAAGGACGCCAGAACTAAGTACTCTAACATAGCAGAGCAGTGCAGCGTCAGCGTTGATACCATCATCAAGCGATTCAAAAAACTCAGGAATAAAGGGATAATCACAAACACCACCCTGTTGCTAGACCCCCGTAAGTTTGGGAAGGAGGTCATCGCAAACTTCAGTATAGACGTGGAGCCCTCCAGCGTTGACGAGGTTCTGGAGTTCCTCAAGAAACAAACCGGAATCTGCTTCGCCACCCACGCCATGGGTGAATACGACATATTCTCCATCGCCACCCGTAGGAACATGAACGAGATGAACAGCCTCAAGGAGACCATCCAGAGCCACAACATGGTGAGGGAGGTCAAGACAAGCATCTGGGTCGACCAGTTCCTGCTATGTCCACAGAACTTTGAGTTGGAGCCATTGATCGAGGGATGAATATGGACGAGCTTAACACAAAGATAATCGAGTTCCTGACCGAGAACGCACGCCTCAGCTTCAGGAGGATAGCCAAAAATACAGATAAGTCAACGGACACAATCATCAACCACTACAACCAGATGCGGGAAAACGGCGAGATCAGGGGAAGCACCGTTGTAGTGGACATCGCCAAGATTGGCTACGAGGGCATCGCTGCATTCCAGATAGACGCGTCCGTATCAGACGACGTCAACCCGGGAGGCATCCTCCAGACACTCATCGAGATGCCAAACATCATAGTCGCCACCAAGACCGTGGGGGAACACGATCTGCTCGCCCTGGCCGTAATCCATGACGTGAATCACTACCAGGTAATTAGCAGGGACATCGCAGAGATCAAGGGCGTCAAGAACATGACATCGTGCATCTGGTCTGGGAACGAGAAGATACTACCAAAGTACTTCATCATATAGACCCTATTCTAGGACAGTGAGGCCGGGATAGATAGGGAAAGCCCCCACCAGCTCGAGTATGTCCTCCTTGATCAAAGCCTGTCGTGCCCTGTCTTTATAGTCCTTTATCACAATCGTAATGCACTGGGCTATCACCTTCATCTCTGACTCTTCCATACCCCTGCTCGTCACGGCGGGCGTACCTAACCTGATACCCGATGGATTAAACGGGCCTGCCTCATCGAAGGGCACGCTGTTCTTGTTCACAGTGATCCCCGCCCTGTCAAGTGCGTTCTGAATCTGCTTACCCTTGCCCGTCAGCCCAGATTTCCTGAGATCGATGAGCAGGAGGTGGTTGTCAGTCCCGTCAGTTACGAGTTTGATGCCAAGACCCATCAACTCCTCGGCCAAGGCCCTTGCGTTCTTAACGATTTGACGGGCATAGCTTTTAAAATTCGGTTGCATTGCCTCCTTGAAAGCCACTGCTTTGCCCGCGATGATGTGGTTATGAGGGCCCCCTTGAAGACCAGGGAACACAGCCGAGTCGATGAGCTGCGCCAGGTTCTTCTTGGATTCTGGATGGTACTTTTCATGGAGCCTGTCCTTGGTTTTACTGAGAATGATTGCCCCTCGGGGTCCCCTGAGACTCTTATGTGTCGTGGTGGTGGTTACATCCGTGTCGCTGCATGGACTGGGATGCACGCCCCCGACGATTAGACCAGCGATATGGCTGATATCAGCCAAGCTATATGCGTCCACATCCTTGCAGATCTCACAGAACTCCTTGAACGGCAGTTGCCGCGGGTATGCTGTGAGGCTGCTTATGATCATCTTGGGCTTTTCCCGCTCAGCTATCTTCCTGATTGCGTCCATGTCCAGCAACTCGGTCTCCCTGTCTACGAAGTAAGGAACGTTACGGTATTGCCTGCCGCTGAAGTTAACGGGGCTTCCGTGCGTTAGGTGGCCCCCGCTCCCAAGATCCATACCCATGAACTTGTCACCAAGTTCCAGCAGCGCAAAGAATACGGCATGGTTGGCTGGGCTCCCGCTGTACGGCTGCACGTTGGCATGTTCCGAACCGAACAGCTCCTTGGCCCTATCAATGGCCAGCTGCTCTATTACATCTACGTGCTTCTGACCTCCGTAGTACCGCTTCCTGGGATAGCCTTCGCTGTACTTGTTGGTGAATACGCTACTCATGGCCTGCATCACGGACCTAGAGGTGAAGTTCTCGGATGGAATCAGCTCGACACCGTTCTCGATCCTTGTCACTTCGTTCATTATGGACGCGTATATCTCAGGATCCGTTTCCTGTAACCTATTCATCAACATTGGATCTCGCCTAAACCTATTTGGCATCGCAGGTTACACACTTAAAGAATGCTACAAACTATGAGGTATCAGCGAACAATATCCTGTAACCGCTTTTTCTAGTCAGAACAGTGTGCTCCCCGAAGGTCTCATCCATGGCTCTTGCCAGCATTTTACCTCCCTTTTTAGACTGGATCACAAGTTGAAGGGTTCCCCCCTCGACAAGCCTCTCCTTTGCTCTCCGAATTAGTGGGAAAACAACTTTTCGCATACCAGCGGATATGGGTGGGTTTGAAATTATAGTATCAAACATAATATCGCCCAAGGACTCATACAGATGGCCCTCATGTACGCTGAAATTGGATACCTTGTTTCTCTTCGCGTTCAAGCGGGTAAGCTCCACCGCCCTCTGATTAATATCAGACATCACCACTTCCAGATCAGCTCGTTCTCTGGCCGCTACGATTCCCAGAATTCCGATACCGCAACCCATATCCAATAACCTACCCCCTTTCGGTAGAATCATGTTCTCTGCGAGAATTCGAGTTCCGTTATCTATCCTCTTGGAGCTAAAGACTCCCCGTGAGGTAATGAACTCGTATTGTTTGCCCCTGAGAATAGTCCTGATGAGCCCTCGCCTGTCCTCCACGGTTGGCTTGCTTGAGAAGTAATGTGAACCGCTCATCGCCCTGAAATAATAATGGGACTGTATAAGGGTTCTACCAGTGTTTTGGGTATATACCCATGGGCATCAATACGCGTGCACTTGTAGCCACTATACCGTGACTCTCTGCCTGGATTTTTCCACTGCTCAAATCTGCCTTCGCTAACGCAACGGCCTCTCCCTTCTGGGTGTAGATGCCGACTAGATTACCGACCTCGATCCCAGTCTCATACTTGAGCACCCCCGGAATAGCCAGCTGGGCTCCGTTGCAAATGGCCCCGACCGCTGAGTCCCTTATCCAGATCTTTGGGAGGAGATCCATCCCATCCTCGAAGGGTCTGATTATCTCCTTGAGCCGGGAGTCGTCGCCCTCATTCTTCATATCCACTGCCTCGCTGAGGTCGAACAGACTGTAAAGATCAGCCTCGGTGAATGGTCCGCTTCTTGTCCTCCTCAACTCCTGCATGTGAGCTCCGCATCCAATCACCTCTCCGACATCAAAGCATAGCTTCCTGATGTATGTGCCACTTTGGCAGTCTACCGTGAAAAGCCAGTTTCTCCCTTCACCTTCATGGAAATCGATATTGTAGATATTCCGGGTCCTGAGCCGCCTCGATACGCTGCTCCTCACAGGCGGCCTCTGAAATACCTCGTCCTCAAACAGACTCAGAGTCTCCCGGATCTTATCCTCAGAGACATCTTCGTGTGTCCGCAGGACACAGATATACTGCTTGCCCGAGTCCAATAGAGCCTGGACAGCCTTTGTACCGTGCATAAGCATCGTGGGAAGGATGCCCGTGACCTTTGGGTCAAGAGTCCCTCCGTGCCCGACCTTATCCAGCTCCAAGAGCTTCTTTATCCAGGCGGCGACCTCGTGGCTTGTAGGTCCAGCGGTTTTGTCGATAACAACCATACCAAAGCGGAGCAACTCGTTTAATGATCGCTCCTCTGGGGGGCATCCGTACTCGGGATTGGTCTCCTCTTCGGCTTTGACTCTAATCTCCCTGGAGATCTCCCAGGCTGGAACCTTCGACATGAATTACCTTCACTACAGCGGTTCTTTTAAGGGGTATGTTAGGTATTGTTGTCCTCTCGCATCTCATCCTGAATATGCTCGATATCGACCTTGTAGCTCTCCTCATTGTCGGATATTATCCTCATAGACTTTTTCATCAGTTCAGAGGACATACCCAGTGTCCTGACCTCTTCAATAACGGTGTCCAGGTTATCTGCTAGTTCCCTGAGGGTGCCCTGAAACCCGTCCAGATCCGTGCTTACTTCCTGTCTGAACTCCCCATCAAGCTGATAAGCCAGAGCAGATGCTTCCCTTGTCT
>JABIBQ010000049.1 GCA_018652685.1 Candidatus Bathyarchaeota archaeon | reverse complement strand
GCCCGTTCTGCGTCGTCGGTCAGACCGCTGAACGGTATCCCGAGGCCGTGGAGGAGATAGTGAGCAGGGGGCATGAGCTTGCCTGCCACGGTTACACCCACAGGGGCTACAACGCATTGGAGCCCGAGGAGGAGAAAGAGGCCATAGTCAAGAGCAGGGAGATCCTGGAGGACGTGTACGGGATGCCCATAGTGGGCCACAGGACGCCCCGTTGGAGGCCAAGTGTCCGGACCCACAAGAACCTCCAGGAGCTGGGGTTCACTTGGAACAGCGACTACATGGGTGCCGAGGACAGCTTCTGGAACACGGTTGACGGTGAGAAATCCAAGCTCCTTGAGATACCCGTAGCTTACAACTTGGACGACTGGACGTTCTACTTTGACTGGGGTGCCACGGTGGCCGAGACCGTTGATGTCTGGGAGATCGAGTTCGATGCACGGTACAAGGACAGGTCAATGTACTGCCTCACGAACCACCCGCAGGTCACTGGACGTCCGTCAAGGCTTCTATGCCTGAAGGGGATAATCGAGCACGCCCTCAAATACCCCGACGTGGAGTTTATGAAGGCAACCGATTACGTGGAAGAGTACTGGGGATAGGCCCCCTACCTCGCGCTAATCAAAAAGGAATTGCATCGCCTTGTTTTTTATAGCCTCAACATCAGTGGTCGGTATTGTCTCTTCAGCGTACTCGATAACCATGCTGAGTTTACCGGAGCACGTCACGACTCCAACCACTATCAGGATATTGGACAACGGGAATGCCCCTCCTGGGTTCATGTAGAGCCTGTCCAGTTCCAGTGAGCCGTATTGATGGGGGAACGGCATCCTCGTGAGGTTGGTGATAGCGGCCCCCATGACTAGCTTGTCACGGGTCTCCATATCGTTCCGTTTCAACAAAGAGGCGATAAGATCCTCCCTTTGACTGAATCCATGTATCTTGGGGTATCTTTCTGCTTCCTCTGGGACCATGTCCCCAAGTAGCTTGTAGTTGAATGCCTCAAGTATGGACGGTTCCAGGTAGCACCAGTTCAGTCCCTCCTTGAAGAGTTCCTTGTTTGTGTAGAGCGGCTGGACCCGCTTGTTCAGGGCTCGTGCGTTTTCCCAGAAGCCTTTTTCGCTGTCAAATGGCAGGTCGAGGGTCAGTGCCCCGGCATAGAAGCCCATGGCCTCGCCTGGGTTCTGCTTGAGCCTTTCCCTGAGGTTTCCCGCGATGGCCGTTTTGGATAGTTTGGGTTTTGATGGTACGGTGGACTGTATCGCCCCGGTGAACGCGGAGGTCAATGCGCTGTTAACCGTTGTTCCTTCCTCTTTGCATCGCATGACGAGATCAGTTGTTTGTTCCTCGTTGAATTCCACGGGGATTACCTTGTGGGTGAAGTTTGCCCAGTAAGTCTTGTTAAGGTCCAGGTAATCGTTTTGTGTGAAATCAACCCTCTCTTTCACCCATTTCTTGTTTATTCTGTTTACGAAGAACCTGAATACCCTGTTGAGCCCCAAGCCTATGGGCAAGTTCTCCCTGCTTATCGGTGTGGGGGCGGGCAGTATCTCCACTTCCTGCTCGGGGTCACCGAGATGGGTCATAATATCCCGGACCAGGTATGCAAGTGAGAGCCCGTCGCATATGGTGTGGTGACATATTATCAATAGCTCTGAGAGGCTGGGTGATTGTAGAAGGATAACCCTGATGGCAGGGCGTGCGTTGAACTCAAAGGGTATCTTGGAGCGCCTATGCATTTCCTTGATCCAGTGGTCATCTGATTCTCTTTGTATGCTGGTTACCTGGATGTCTTCCACGTTCTCGGTCGTGAGCCATGAGTCATGATTTTCGTTGTCCCTGATTCTTGTCCGTAGGTTTATGTGTCGTTTCTGGACCTTTTTGACGGCGTCTTGAAGGGTTTCATGTGTTACTTTGCCTTTTATTCTGGCTACTAGGGAGACTATTGCGAAGGGTGCTCTGAAAAGATAGCTTTCTGGGGGAGTGAGCCTTCTTTCGTAGTGTGTTTCACTCTTGATTTCAAACATTGATTGTGTTCAGACTTCATTATACGGTCAAAGATATAAATATGTTGAACATTGTTCAATATTCTCAGGTTATGGTTATTTCAAGTAGTTATAGGACGCCGTGGCAATAGCCGTCAAGTAATCAACGAGCTCCTCATCGGTCTCAAACATGGACTCAACGAATAGGTGCCTATGGATCAAGGCATCAACTGTCCCATTCATAAGAAGAACCAGGTCGAGACTGATGTCCTCACCTGAGATCTCGTCCTTCATTCCCGAGTCCCGACGATTTTTTAATCCCAAGAAAATGTCCTTGCGGGCATAAATGGCTTGATCGAACGCCCTGTAAAGCTCCTTGTGCTCTTTATGTATTGAGAGGGATCGTGAGATCTGGGTCCTCAAGTCCAGTTGCATGTTCTCAAGCTGAGCACTGAGGTTTTTCTCATAGAGCCCGGCGGCTATCGATGCCTTGCCGTCGGGAAAATAGTAGTACACCGAACCAATACTGACTCCAGCTTTTTTTGCGACCAGTCTTGTTGTGAGTTTCTCGTACCCAATCTCGTTTACGAGGTCAGTGAAAGCCATGTAGATCGCGTTTAGTTTCTGCATTTTGATACTGGCGCGTTTCATATGAGATCATTATGAACAAAGTTCAAAAAAGGTTTGTTAAATCCCGTGTTCTACGAGATGAACCGGGATATTCCAGAAGGAGCCTTAACAACTCCAGTAGATGTCGTCGAGGTACCTCTGACCCGTGTCGGGCAGGATTGTGACGACGTTCTTGTCCTCGCCAAGCTTCGCTGCGATCTGTTTCGCGGACCAGACGTTGGCTCCCGAGGATACTCCGACACACAATCCTTCCTCGCATGTCAATGCTGCCATGGTTGTCATAGCGTCAAAGTCGCTGCAAAGGATCACGCCGTCGATGAGGTCCACGTGGTCCTCCACGATCTGGGGTACAAAGGACTCGCCGATGCCCTCGATCTTGTGGGGGATGCCCTCTGGGATTGGAAGATTCTTTCCGTAATACATGTTGTGGAACGCTGGTGCTGGTTCAGGCTCAACCGCGTATATCTTGCAATCAGGGTTTGCCTCCTTGAGCACCTGGGCGATCCCCGCGAGGGTTCCGCCCGTGCCTATCCCAGCGCAGAAGGCGTCAACCTGACCAAGCTGGTCAATGATCTCCTGTCCTGTG
>JABIBQ010000027.1 GCA_018652685.1 Candidatus Bathyarchaeota archaeon | reverse complement strand
TGCTTCAGGAACGGTAAGGGCACAGGGATCTATGAAACGGTGATGTCTGTGCTTGCTTCTTGGAAGCAGCAAGACCGCAACCTACCCCAAACACTGAGTGAGACTCTAACCCAAGAATGGAACAAGAGCTAAACACATACTATTTACGTTGTCTCAGTATTCAAAGATTCCCCCGTACGTACGAAAATCACAGTGTTTAAACATATGAAACCTCTTGATTCCCCAATGTCTTCGGTCAGCATATATAATGAAGCTGAAAAAGTCAGTGATACATTATTTCTGGGTATAAATCCTGGAAAAGGTCACTCAGTTGGCTGGAGTTTATCTAAGGTAATCAAGGATGGCTTGCCGGGTCATGATGCACCAGAGACGTTTTCTGAATTACTTGATTTATTGCTGACTTTGTTCAAAGAATCGGAGTCCGAGTGGTCAGGTTCAGTGGCTATAAACAGCTTTGATGTTTTATCAGCGCCACTCATGAAAAAAGAAAAGCTCACAGTTGACCAATTCGAGGAGAAATTATGTTCTTTCGTATCCTCAATTGGCGAACTGGACCTGAATATTGCTCTAGTCCTCGATTTAATACCCGATGAGGAGCTTTCGAATGCGTACAGTGCCTACCAGTCGGAGATAGATGTATTCAACCAATCACTCAGTAAAGCCATTTCAATAAGCATGGAGAACGGTCATTTCAACCCAATTCCGATAATTAACTTCCATAATGATACGCAATGGGAAATCCCCTCTCTAGACACTTATCTTGCGCTTGCATTCCAGTATGGGCACCCATTAATCCAGAACACGCTTGGCGGGATCATATCATCTGAGTCGATCAGACCCAAACTAAAAGAGCCAGTTTTCGAAATTCCGTATTTGAGACTGGGAGGCCCCGTGGGAAACGCTGACAACCGCGGAGTCCTTGGTTATGTCTGCATCAACTTGGAAGAAATTGCTGCACTTGCCGAGTCAGAGCCAAACTTCTTCACGCTACTCGATGATCAGGTCAACATAGCGACCGATAAACTGGTTAAACACAGAGAAAATCTATTAGAAAACATTCGATCTGACGAGATGCCCCTGACTAATTGGTTTATCGAGGATTCACAATGGCTCTACTCTACGATCTCCATTGTGGGTATGAACGAGGCACTCCAGGTTTTAATTGATGCCCCTTTAGCGCATATCGCAGGAAAAGCCGTTACCTATCAGCTACTTGAGTTCCTACTCAGAAAAATTGAGGCAATTCAGGTCGAAAATAGTGTCCTTTTTACTGTTGAATCACATCCATCTGAGTACCCTGGGGCACTCATGCTCAATAAATCGAATTCAGACTCAAAATTCTTAACAGCTGCCACTGATCTTTCCCCTCATCATGGAGATGAGCTCTGGGACGCGTTAGAGCACCAGAAAAAATTTGATTCAATGTATACCGGGGGAACGTTACAGCAAATCTTCCTCAAGGAGGGATTTGCATACCATAAGGAATGCAAACTTCTAACTAGAAGAATAATCGAGACATTCGGATTTAGTTACATCTCCATAACACCAAACTTCTCCCTTTGTCCTGTACATGGATATCATAGCGACAGAGACGATCAATTACAATGCAAAAAATGCATACCATACACCAGAGTTGACGGGGTCATACAACCGGTTGATGGACTACCAGAATCATTAAAGGAGGTTTACCGGACACGAGTCCAATTCGACGTAAAAAACAGGTAAAGGCCGAACTCCCAATTGTGGGAATGAACCGGTTGAGCCTTGTTGATTTCCCAGATAAGCTCTGTATGAATCTGATTGTACCAGGCTGTAACTACCGCTGCTCATTCTGTCCTCACGAGCAGTTGATCCATCATCATATCCCAATGCCGAAGATCGGAATGGCTGAAATCGTAAAGCTACTGAGGCCAAGGATGGGATTCCTTGATGGTGTTTCCCTTGGAGGCGGGGAGCCCTTCCTCCATAGGGGGTTGGGAAGCTTCCTCTCTGAAATGCGGTTCCAGAACATCAAAGTTAGGATAAAGACCAATGCATCAAGACCTGGTGCTATCCAATGGGTTCTAGACGAGAAATTGATTGATTTCCTCAGCGTGTTTATTCCAGCACCTTTGAGTAAATATGCTGATGTCGTTAACTACAGGATCGATCCAAAGGATGTCAGGCGATCAATCCAGATAGTCAGGAAAAGTAATGTCGCCCACGAGTTCAGGGTAAAACCAGTCCCTGGTCTTGTTGAACAAGAGGATATCCTTGAGATAGCAAATACTCTTTCAGGGTCCAGGAGACTTGTGATAGAACGGTTTGATCCGAGTCATACACTTGATCCCGAGATTTGCGGATCTGATGTGTTCTCTCAGTCTGAACTGGAAGATATTAGAGATTCAACTTCTCCGTATTTCGGGGAAGTGATACTTTCTAACTGATCCTAATCTGGCCGATGTTGAAAGCAGCACACCATACCCACTCAAGAAGCGTTATCGCCCTTTGCATCGATTTGATAGCTCCGGGTATTCATTCGCGTCTTATTATTCTTAATTAGATCACGAAGAAGTAGATAAGAACCGTCTCAATTCCAGCTGCTAACACTAGAAGTGGGATTATCCTCATCACAAAGATGGTTAGACTATCTTTCACATATCTAGTGAGCCCCTTTCTTTTCAGGAGCCTGTGGATTACTGAATATCCGAGTCCGACTCCCATGGAGGCGCTTAGAAGTATTGCTGGTATCTCAACAACTCCATGAGGAAGGATAGTCGCAATTACGAACGTCAAGCCTTGCACCTGGGCTACATTCCATGATATATATCCGATGAAGAACCCGTTGAACGCGATAAACAATAGTGGGGGTACTCCCCCGAGTATTCCGGAAGCAAGGAAAAGGAAGCTTGCGACAACGTTGTTTGAAAGGATTGCAGCAAACATCTGGATGCTTGTTGACTCAGTCGGGTCTGGAATGTTACTCAATACTCCCTCAAAGCTTTGAGCTGATGTCTCACCACCAAGCGCGTATCCAATGAAAATGCTGAAAACAAATACTAGGCTGGATAATACCAGTACGGGTACCAGTTTGGCGAGGTAATCTTCCATTCCTTGAAAGAAAAATGATACTATTCCTTTTCTTTTATCACTCATCTTCGTTTTCCTCGGGTATCCATATCTCAAGCGCCGCCCCCTTGATATCCCTTTCTAGAACCGTTTTTCGCCCGTCTTTCATAGCCAACTCGATTGCCCTCTCTGCCACTAGTTGACCATACTCTCCAAGATAGTCCCTGAGCTTGTTTGCGGCACTCTCTTTAATTCTAAGGTTCCCTGCCTTCTTGAGTAATCGCCTTATCGGCGCGATTGTAAACTCTTCAGCCATCCTTCATCTATTTCACGCCCTGTTATTTGGGTTGTTTGATATTTCGGACATGTGAATTTCCTTGTCTTGAGATAACCATATCAGGCGCTTTGAGCGTCTTTTAGTGTATGAAGAAAAAGCTCGTTTTCATGGCTCTAATACTAACAACATTATCAATTTCACCAGCTTTTGCAAAACCTGAACTTGTATTAAATGTGGATCCTGAACCCCTATATGACCAGATGTGGGCATTCGAAACCTACACGGTTAACATTTCCCTTACGGGCTTGGATATTTCCGAATATTCTGAGTTCGATCTTAGTGGTCGAGTTATTGCGGATGGTATCATCAGGTGGAAGGGTACTGGGCAGTACACACATGGTGCGGGAGTAACTGGGTATTCATACAATTTAGACGAGGAGGTTTATAGACTGATTGCCAGCATTGATGACCCGAGTCTAAAACTTAATCTCTCACTGTCTCAGGACGCCTTCCAATACGGGATGAAACCATTCGAAGATATTGAATTAATGTTGAATTTCGATGTCTTTTTTGAGCTGAACGATGAGATCGGGATGGATAATTTACCTCTTCTCGGATCAGTTTCTTCTACATATATATTGATGGATAACGAGAAAAGGGACTATCTGAAAGATATGCTTCTTGAGATTGAAGCCGAGGTACATGCAGCAACTGAGGCTCAAGGGGTTCCTGATTTCAACAGGACTAAATATGTATCTATAGTTTCAGCTATGAACGCGAGTATTAACTCGGGCAACTACCTGAGAGCCCAGGATCAATGGGAAAACTGGGATGAGAAAGATAGATTGGAAATGTTTGAAGCTTTTTCCAGACATGTAAACTCACGGGTTGAGGAGTTTGAAAGCATTGAATTTGAGCTTGAAGGGGTGGAGTCGGAGCTAGACGGGAAAGAATCTGAGCTTGAAGGTGTAGAATCGGAGCTTGATCTGGCTCATATCGAATACAATCTGCTGGAGGACAAATATTTTGCCCTGATAACGAATAACCAGAGAACAATCTCTGAGTTGGAGTCCACGAAACAGGGCCTCACAACCTCAATCACTGGAATTTTCCTCTCAGCCATGGTGTTCTTCTTTTTAGGAAGGCGAAGCAATATCACGGGTGAGGTTTGATGCTGGATCTAGTATTTGTAGAGACCTCGTTGGAGCTGGTGCCCTCCGAGATACTTCGACATCCATCTGTAAAGAGGAATGCCAAGCGAAGAGGTAAGCGTGTTGAGGAAACATTGCTAGATCGTAGTCTTCACCACTATGCAATGGACAAACTATCTAACGCAGAGAAGAGGGGACGACCCGATATCTTTCACTTCTGCATGCTTGAGGCTATGGGCTCGCCTCTTAACCGAAAGGGACATCTGAGGTTATGGGCGAATACCATTCAAGGGTACAACATTGAAGTATCCCCATCGACGAGACCTCCCAGGGATTGCATCAGGTTCAACAGTTTGATGGAACAGCTATTCATAAACGGGCAGGTTCCCCCTGATTCCAATGAGCCACTAATGAAACTCAGAAAAGCTTCTTTAAAGGACCTAGTCAAGCTGTCTTCACCAAGCAAAGTAATCGCATTATCCAGTCATGGTGAAGAAAGTAACTTTTCTGATGTAGCTAAACTGTTGTCAGAGGAATTGAATCCCATGATCTTGATTGGTGCATATCCAAAGGGATCGATGAATGGCGAAACGTTAGATGTGGCGGATGAAGTATTTTCAGTTTACCCGGAATCACTTGAAGCATGGACAATTACGAGCAGGATTGTCTACGAGTACGAGCGAAAAATAGGTTTGATATAAAAAAGAAAAAAAAGTTGAAGTTGTTTACTTGGCTTTCGGTACTGTGTGGCTTAACTTGCCTGCCTTATAATAGCCGCTGAAACTCTTGGCACAGGAACCGCATTTGTAGCCTTTTGCGTCGAACTGGCCGAACTTCCATTCCTTACCAGTGGCGCTAGCTTCTCCCCCACAAACTGGACATTTCATAGTGGATCAAAATAAATATAGTATATACTCTTTATAAAGGTTAGGGAATTGTTCATTAAAAACAAGACAATTATGCCTTTTTTGAATAATTTTCGGCTCCATTTTTCATCCTCACTCCATCTTATATCTCAGGTTTTCCCATCTATTTTCAATGAGTCTCCTAATTGGTACAAGTGGCTGGAGTTACAAGGAATGGGTGGGCCCGTTCTATGAAAAGAAAACGGGGATGTTTTCTCATTATGCTCAATTTTTCCATACCGCCGAGATCAATAGCACCTTCTATCGTTATCCATCTGAGGGCATGATAATGGGGCTTAGCAGGAACGCGCCCCCTGGCTTCGTTTTTGCCACAAAGCTACCCAAGCTGGTAACTCATGATAAGTGGTTGAATCTAGGAAAAGGTGTTGAGGATGATACTCACAGGTTCCTCCAACTTATGCAGCCACTAGCTGAGCGTCTTGGCCCTATCCTGATCCAGCTCAGACCCAAGTTCAATTTCGAAGAGCATGCCGGCGCCCTTGAAGATTACCTTGACATTATTCCAAATAATTATGAGTGGGCGGTGGAGTTCAGAAACCTGTCTTGGCTCAGGGACGAGACTTACGATATTCTGAGGAAAAGGAACGTTGCTTATACAGTTGTGGATGAGCCTCTGCTTCCCTCTAGTTTGCAGGTCACTGCAGATTTTGCCTATGTCCGGTGGCACGGACATGGCACAAATCTGTGGTATGATTACGAATACATGGAAGGCCAACTGGAGAAATGGGTACCCAAAGTGGAGGAGATCACGTCAAAGGTCAGACGTACCTATGGTTACTTCAACAACCACTTCAACGCAAACGCGGTCAAGAACGCAGTCGAGATGCTTGACCTTCTGGGAGAGGCTACTCCCGAGCAAAAAATAGTTCATGAAAAGATAGCCACTTACCGCGAGGAATCTGTTCGACCTCGGGGCGTGCAACCACTGAGCGCTTTCATGGAGAAGGATGAGGAGCTTTCTGTGGCAGATCACATCATGCATTTCACTGATCCCAACCGTATTAGCCGAGGCGAGAAGATCAGCGACGACGAGCTTCGAATCGAGAAAAGCTCTAACGAAGTTCTTCAGGGAAAAATCAGGGGTTATTTTATCGATATAGATCTTAACAGAAATGTGATCAAGCATGACTGTGACGACTGGCGAAAGGGGCGCCAGAACAAGAGGATGTGCAAACACATGGTCAAGTTTTTCATGAGCCTCCCTCCTGGCCAGGCAAAAAGGGTTCTGGAGAGAATATGGGTAGATCTGGACGGATGGGTTTTCGAGTAGTTACTCTATATCGATTCCAGCTGATCCAAGTAAATTCATGACTATCCGTTTGTGCTTTCCCTTCAAACCTTTGTCAAGTAGAACCTTGTCGATCCCTTGGCTCTTTTTTACCATCTGCTGTATGAGGCCGTCGTTCAGGAGTTCAATAGCGTACTTTGCTGCCATATGTCCCATGGCGTAATCTTGTATATATTCGCTGAACTTGGGGCAATAGTGTCCCCCCCCGAAGCCGATGGCCACGGGTGCTTTCTCCTTCGAGTTCATTCCTTCCAGAATGCAGTCTACTAGATACTCGGCAACTTCTACGTCCCTCCATTGCTCTTCCCTGCTCCCTATCTCCACGAAAAACATGGGGACATCGAACTCTGTGGGGCTGTGATGCGTGGCCTCAAGGCTTATCTGGAATCCTTCCGGAGGTGATTCCAGCATTTTCAAGTATATATTTCTCATGGGGTTCGGTGCCGTCATCTGGAGTTCCTTTGGATTTCCGCCGTACATTGCCTTTCCGAAGTTTCCAGTGGGATGTGCTGTTAGGCTTGGTCTACCGCTGGCTGCCCAATGCCTGCTCGCCACGACAATGTACTCTAATTCGTGTTCGGTTGCGATGTTGGTGTAATCAGAGGGGTATGGCTGAGGTGTTAGGTTCTTGAGAAACCGCTCCTCGGGTACTATAAGGGAGTCGTTTACGAGGATGATCTTGTCATTCTTGGTGAGAACATTTTTCTCTTTTTCCTTGAAGCCTTTGTCCCTGAATATACCCAGCATGGTCTCCCCAGCTGGGTCTGCAAGGCTCAACGTGATTCCTTTTGGCATCCTGACACCTGTTCAGAGTTTAGGTGTTGAATTGCTGTATATTGTTAGTGGTTCAGGCATTAGATAATAAGAGAAAGATGTCATTAAGAATAGTAACAATCATATAATTATATGATATAACTGAATATGGTGCAGATCAGATATGTCAAACGAATCCTCATTACGAATCCTTGTGGTGGAAGATGAGGCTGATTTGAGGACATTATTCAAAGATACTCTAGAATTTCTAGGCTATGCGGTAACTACCTGCAGCAATGCCGAGGACGCGATCCAGTTAACGTATGAGCTTCACCCAAGCCTTGTTTTTACCGATGTTGTCATGCCCGGCATGAGCGGTTTTGAGCTCTGCAAGTACCTAAAGAACGATCTGAAAACCAAGGATATATTTGTGGTTATAGTTTCTGCGTTGAGTCGTGAGGTTGATTTCGAAATGAGCATCCAAGTGGGAGCCGATGACTATCTCACGAAGCCAGTTAGACTGGAGAGCATCAAAAAAGTGCTCAAGAACACAATAAGCCCCTTTATAAAGACTGAGAAATGGGTGATGAGACAAGGAGCCTAGAGCTTTATCGAGCCTACTACCCTTAGGTTTCCACCGTTCAGATAAAGCATGGTTGCCATGTCTCCTTCCTTGTAAACAAACGGCTTCTGAATACTGACCCTGACTGTTCGTTTAGAGCTTTCCTCAACTGTGCCAGCGATGAACTGCATGTCCTTACACATGTGTATGGACATGCCCTTCTCCATCGGCTTTGTCCAGTACTTTACCAACTCCAGTTGTCCCTCAATCATTGCGGTCTGTTTGACCGATGTATCGTTGGATAGTAAGGTACCCCTGTCCAGTTCGCTGGACTCGATATTTTTGAGTGCCAACCCTACCCGGTTTCCCTTCTCCGCAGTTTCAAAATCGGTGTCGTGCCTTTGAATTGATCTTATTTGCGCCATCTTGTCTGATGGATGAGCGCTGAGCTTGTCGTGCCTGTGAATCTGTCCAAATCGGACAACTCCGAGGGCGACTGTCCCTATCCCCTTGACATTGAAATAGTGGTCGATCACTACGCCGCCTGTTGGAGAGTCTTCCCCCTTGACCAAGGCCTCGGCTTTCCCCATGATTATATCACGTAACATTGGCAGGTTCTCTTCCAACAACTCGTACCCCTCCACAACAGTTCCGATGATGAACCTGCCGATCTGTTCCTCGGTGATATAGTTCCTCGGGATGATGATTCCTTCCTTTTTCCCGAGACAATCGAGCATCAGAACAGTTTCACCGAATGAGGCGTTAATCTCGTCCACGACCAAAATAATGAAATCGCCGAAACCAGCTGCGTAGAAGAGGCTCTGAATCTTTTCTGGGTATTTTGACGCCTCAACTATTGTAACCGTGGTCTCGCCCCTCTTCATGTTATAGAGGGTGATATCGGACTCTGTGCCTTTCTTCCCAAGCTCCCTTGAGTATCCAATGCTTCCCAGAACGGCTATGTTGAGGTTTGTCATGACGTGGAGCATCCGAGGTTCTGGGATATACACCTTTCTATTTTGAAGGAGGGTAAACGTGGACTTATTCTTACAATCATAAGGAATTTGATTATTCCTGTACGATAGGAATACATTAATTTAGGTTAGCGTACCAAAACGATAACCCATGTACAGCTCAGATATTGGAAGCGTGCCCTCAAGGATAGACACGGATATTATCCGCAGTGGAGCACGAAAGGCAAACAGCCTGCTCCCATTCCTAGGAGTGAGTAACGAGGATTACGTAGATTTCGAGGAGGCCGTGGTTTCCTCATTCATCGACAAGCTCAAAGTAGGCGTGGATGTCCCAAACTACCCCCAGTTCAGGGACATGAACGAGATGTACTTCGAACTTATGGATGGTATCGAGAGGATCGACGGGGCGTTACACGTAGTGAATGGCATCAAAGCGAAACAGGGAGCGGCCATTCCAGAAACCGAGGCTATCAGACGGGAGGCAAGGGAGATCAAATCGTCATCTGAGCGTGACAAGGTCCGTATTAAAGTCTGTGTTACAGGTCCGTATACATTGGCCAGCTTTTTCCAGTTCAAGACTCCCAGTCTATACTTGGAGCTAGCTGAGGCACTCGCTGATATCCTTGAAGTGTCCATGTTCAAGAACGGTAGTGCGGAAATCTCCCATCTAAGCGTTGACGAGCCCGTACTTGGGTTCATGAACGATCCGCTTCTCGACTATGGCTCAGATGGACGTGAGGCTTTGAGGAAGGCCTGGGATAAGATCTGTTATGTCGCAAAGTCCCATGGTGCTGATACGAGTATGCATCTCCATAACACCTCCGAGAATTTGTTCTGGGATGCCGAGTACCTGGATATAATCGCAAGCCATGTTGGTGATCCTCTCTATACCCAGGAATCTGTGAAGGAGAGACTTGAGGAAACCGATAAGCGTCTATGGGCTGCCATCGGAGTAACCCAGTTTGATACGTTGATAGAAAATTATTATGTGGCCCAGGGGTTTACTGGGAATATCCCCGAGAAGATCGGCGAGGTGTGGACAGGGTTGCGGAAAGCAACCATAGACCCGTATATTTTCCTAGAGGACACCGGGCTCATGAGGAAGAGGCTTAACGCAGTCTCCGAGTATTTTGGGAGCGAGCGAATCGCCTGTGTATCACCCGAGTGTGGTCTGAATAGTTTCCCTGAGTACGAGGTGGCACTTGAGTGCCTTGAGCGTGCCTCAAGCGTTGTTGAGGACTTCAACTCGGACACAGTTGGATAGGGTTTATACTGGACCTCTCTTGGTATCTGTACTAGTGTATTAATATGGGGAAGATAGGCAAGGGTACGAAATGCAGCGTCAAGGGCTGTGACGAGGACGCTCTCCGCTCCATCGATATCGGCAAGGTTAAGGATGCTGGACTTGACGCCGAGGGCGCAAAGAGAGCGTACCTGTGCAAGGCACACTACAAGGATTACAAAAAGGGGAACAAAAAGAGCTCCCAGATAGAGCGCTGGCGCCACAGCGCCTAAAAAAGGGTTATTATCCCACGAATTTTGGCCTGTCCTGGAGATAGATGGGCAGTGGGACTGGCCTGTATGGCTTTCCAGTTGTCTCGGTATGGATTCTCTCCTGTAGTTCCGTGACACTTAGCTGGTCTGGTTTCTTCTGTCCCCTGACGCGTACTCCATACTTTTCTACGTCCGCCTCCTTCTCACCGACTACTATGATGTATGGGACCCACTCCTTCTCGGCCTCCCTGATCTTCTTGCCGACGGTCTCATCCCTGTTGTCGATATCCACGCGGACCCTGCTGAACTCGTCTTGGATTCTGTCCGCCAGTTCAACGTACTCGTTGCTGACCGGGATGATCCTCACCTGGCTAGGTGCTAGCCACAAGGGCAGGCTTGGCTTGATGCCCTTCTTCATGTCAAAGGCCGCCTTTTCCAGTAGGGCGTAGATGTCTCGCTCGATGGCCCCGCTTGGACTGCAGTGGAGTATGTACGGGTGCTTCTGGACACCGTCCTCGTCCATGTACCTGATGTCATAGCGTTCGCCGTTCTCGACGTCGATCTGGTCGGTTGCAAGCGCTGATGCTTTGTCAAGATTGTCAACAAAGTTCATGTCCCACTTGATCATGTAGTAGAACGAGCGCTCGTCCCACATCTCGATGAGAACAGGCTTACCGTGTGACTTGGCCAGGTCCTTCACTAGATCCATGTTCTCTTTCCAGAAGTCCTTCACCATCCTGAAGGCCAGTTCGTAATCGGATCTTTCGAGGCCGATTCCCTCCAGGACGTCCTGGCTCAACTTGAACCTGATCTTGTACTCGTCCTTGGCCTGATCCAGATCCTTGCAGAGGGCGTGGACATCCGGCATAGTGAATGCCCTGAGCCTCCTGAGTCCGGTTAACTCCCCCCGTTGTTCTCTCCTGAAGCTGTATCGGGTCATCTCGTAGATCTTCATGGGCAGGTTCCTATAACTGATGGTGGCGTCATGACTCATGAGGAACTGGCCGAAGCATGCGGCGAATCTCATGAAATACTTGTTGTCGTCTGACTCGATGGTGTACTGCCTTGCCGGGAACCTGTTGAGGTAGCTCTTGAGGGACGGGTGCTCCATGTTGTACATGAGCGGGGTCTCAACCTCGATGCCGCCGTATGTGTGGATCATGTTGGTTACGTACTCCTCCAGGAGTGCCTTGACCATCCTGCCCTTGGGGTAGTACCGGAAGTTCCCTGGGTCTGAGGCTGGCTCATAGTCCACCAGCTCTAGGCTGCGCATGAGCTTTACGTGTGGTGAAGCCTTTGTGACGGATCTGTCCTTCTCGTACTCATATCCGCTGAACTTGCGGAGGTTGTCGTGGCCCTTGAAGTCGAACTCGTCGAACTCCCAGAGCTTTCCGTCTGTGTCTAGGATGTACCAGTAGCTCTTCTGTTTCTCTTCCGCTTGGAGGGCTTCTGATATTACTTCCTCTTTAATTTTCTCGCTCATTGGTTATTCACTTCCAGGGAAAAAGGGTTTGGTCCATTGCCGTCGCTGGGTTTGTTGCATGCGGCGGAGTTACAGCTGTTAGAATCGTTTCGGGCCTTTCGGCCTATGCTGTTTGGCGGGACATCACCGCGTTCTCCTCTCACACCCAGAAGGTGATTGCCCACTTATATTTTATTATGTTCTTGCCTATCGTCGAGCTGGGCAGTTATAATGTTGTAGCGTCCGCTGACGCCGTCCCATGTACTCTCTGCCTCAATGATCTGGATGCTTTTGCTGAACCACGGGGTGTCCACTACGAGGCTCTCGTATTCGCCGCCTTCACCGCACATATCGACGCCGAACCGGGCGCTCAGGCTTCTGAGTTTTGCTATTCTCTCTTGGTTTATTGGCTCCCC
>JABIBQ010000035.1 GCA_018652685.1 Candidatus Bathyarchaeota archaeon | reverse complement strand
TATCGCGTCTGCGAAGCGGGTTGAGAACGAGATAGCGTGGGACATCCTGGCGGAGACCGAGGGCGAGGGCGACGACTTCTTCGAGCGGATCGTGGAGGCCGAGCGCGAGGCACTGAAGAAGAGGTTCATGTAGCAAGTTTCAGTGGGCCGCAAATTCTGGAAAAAATCATTGAATTCGCGATCTAACCAATGTGTCTAAGAGAAAAAAATATTTTATCTGATGGGGTTGCATAAAGCAACCTGACATAAGGGATATTATAGTGCAACTCACGCGCGCGCATGGGTGTGTAATAAAAACAACGTGAGGCTTCTGATATTGAGGGGCGTAACTGATATGTTAGGGCCTTCGGGTGGGGAAGCCTATGGCACTGAAGATTTCTGGTTAAAGGCAGCCGAGAAACATATGAAAAAACTTGTTGACTCCCTACCAGGCTGGCTCCGGATCTCCATTTATGCTTCACATGGGGCATGGTCTCATGAATTTCGTTCTTTTCCACTCTGATACTTAGAGCCCCCCCCTCAAAGGGAAACCATAAAGCCGTTCAGCGTCTTTTCAGCCCCATGAAGAAGATCGGTATGCTCACCATCGGCCAGACGCCGAGGGATGACCTAATCCCTGGGTTGATGGACATCCTGGGCCCGGAGTACGAGATAGTCGAGGCGGGTGCTCTTGACGACCACACTTTGGAGGACGTAAATAAGATAGACCTGAACCCTGACCACTATATCCTCGTGAGCAGGATGAGGGACGGTACCGAGATCAAGATCACCAAGGAGTACGTGGTGCCCCAGCTGCAGGAACAACTCGACAAGCTGGAGGCTCAGGGAGTGAGGCTCACAGTGGTGATGTGTACCGGAAAGTTCCCCCAGTTTAGGAGCAAGGGAATCGTGCTGACTCCCAGCGAAGTATTGAGGGGTGTTCTCCAGAGCTCGATAAAGAAGGGGAAGTTGGCCGTGGTGTACCCAACAGCTGAGCAGATGCCCTACGCGGAGAGGGATTTCGGTAGGGAGGGCGTCGAGGTCTACGCCGACACCGTCAGCCCGTATGAGAATGACGATGTCAAGGGGCTGCTTGACAGGCTGGTGAGGGAGGAGCCCGACCTGGTGTTCCTAAACTGCTTCGGATTCCCGTACAGTATAAAGAGACAAGTTCAGGAGGCGACGGGTAAGACCACGATACACAGCAGCGCGCTAATAGCGCGGGTCCTCAAAGAGCTTTCTAACTAGTCTTCCTCGAAGAAGAGCTGGTCTCCTGGGATCGGCTCGTTATCCTCTTCCTCATCCGTGTCAATCTTCGGTCTGAACTCCTCGGGGAGTTTCCTGTCCTTTTTCATGTGATGGGCGATGAGGTACCTCTCGCTGCTCCTGCTGCGGCTGGCCAAGGGCTTAAAGTTCTTGACGGACTTGAACATGTCCCTCATCTCCTTGATGAATTTGATGTGCTCGCCGCCCTGGAATATCTTGACGATGAACCAGCCGTCCACCTTCAGGAGCGTATCGCACAGCTTCAAGCCGATCCTCGCTAGGTGTATCTGCCTGTACTGGTCAACGTCCCACTGGCCCATGACATCAGGTGCCATATCCGAGAGTATGACATCGGCCTTACCGAAGAATGCCTCAATGATCTCCTGCTGGACCTCGATGTCCCTGACATCACCGACGATAGTATCAACGTTGTCGATGTGGATTGACTTGATCTCCTTCAGGTCAACGCCCAGGATCAGTCCTTCCTCGTCCATCATCTCCTCGCTGGCTACCTGGAGCCAGCCGCCCGGGGCCGCTCCCAGGTCAAGGACGTTCTTGGCGTGGTTGAATATCTTGAACTTGGAGTTGATCTGTTTTAGCTTGTACGAAGAGCGGCTGCGATAGCCCTCCTCCTTTGCCTTGTTGTAGTAGAACTCTCCCTTTCGTTCATGTTGCCAGCGGTTGGACATATTCACGGGCAGTACTGTTCGGTCTTTAATGAATGTTACTTAATATATCTGTAATCGGTAGAAAATGCTGGTTATTGGTACTTTTTTAGTTTCTTCTTTTCCAGCTCTTTCAGCAGGTCGTACCTCATCCTTGACATGACTTTGTTGGACGGTTTCTTGCCCTTGTATGTCTCAAAGCTCCCCCTGGACATTGCCTTGATGTTCCTCATGTTCCAGCAACTCGTGTTCAGGATGTTCCTCGCCTGCCCGATCCAGAAGTCCCTTGGGACTTTCTCCTTGGTGGGCGAGAGCTCGCAGTAGACCGGGATATAGACGTGCTCAACGGAGTTGATGACGAACTGCCTGTTCTCGTATATCCCGTCCATCCCTATGGATCCGGTGGTGTATAGCGAGTAGTCTAGCGCCCTAAACTCCTGAGTCTTGTCCATGGGTACTTTGTACATCTGCCTATCAAGCACCGAGACGATGGATCCCAGTTCTATGCCGATGTCCTTCAGATCCCTGTAACGCATCCTCTCCTCGCCTATTATGTCGAATCTCTTGGACGGCGAGTACTTTACAAAGTCCGAGTTGTTCTGGATGATATTGGCGACCTGAGTGACCGTTGGCTGGGCATCGATTCCCTCGTTATTGAATTTCTCTAGTGCAGTTCTCAGGCAGTCCTCCCTGATGGCCCTCATCAACGCCTCCAGCACAAGTCTGAGGTGGTCCTCCCTGATTGATCGAGATAGACTGTTAACTGCTAGCCTCAGGTAGTCGTCCCTGATGGGTGTTGCGAGGCTGTTCAGGCCGAGCCTCAGGTAGTCGTCCCTGATTGGGACAGCCAGGGCGTTCAGCGCAAGTCTCACGTAGTCCTCCCTGATGGGGGTCTCTAGTATGCTGAATACTTTATTTGAATAGTTTTCTACCTTTACCGGCGAGTGATCCGATCCGAGGTACGGGAAAATCCTTGGATCGCTGACTCCGTATTGAAATGCGACTGAGTCGAGCTCGGGGTAGCTGAGGTGCAGAGAATCACGTAGGTCGTTTATCGCGTGTAACTGGTCCAGTGGTGACCCCGTGATTAACGTTTCAGCATACATTGAACCAACCTCTTAGACATACATCTGGTATATAACATCTTTATTATAACTACATAAAACAACTGGGGTGTGAATTTACTTTTTTATGAAATATGGTAAAAAGCCCAGGTTGGCTGTTATGTAGCCCGTAACGAGGGTCCTCTTTGATCTTGAATCATCCGTGGTTTTAATATCGTCAGCATTCACTTACCAGTATGCGCACCGATAATTCATGGCTTGGCTCGGCGGAGGGACCAGGCGGATCATATGTTGTTGGCAGCTACGGCACGTTCAAAGTCACCTACACCGTCGGGAAGTATGGCATTGACGATGGCGGGAGCATCAGGGTGGCTAGGAGGGGTGGAATGAAGCCCCAGGCGGTTGACCCAGAGGCCCCAGGGTACACAACAGTTACTGCCTCGCGTAGCGTGAGGCTAATATCAGGCTCTCTCCCGATCACCCAGACCTTGAGCAAGAGTGTCGAGCTGTTTGGCTCTAGGAGAAGCGACCTAAGGGCCAGCCACATAAGGCCGTTCTGGTCGGCGTTCCAGGTGGACGTGAAGGACGGCTCACTCTACGAGGGCGACCAGCTGGTCTTCACCTTCGGTGACACGAGACAGGGCAGCCCGGGCTACCGGCTTAAGACATCAAGGGAGGCCGAGTACTTATTCAAGGTCTTCGTTGACCCGTTTGGCACGGGGCTCTACAAGCCTGTGCCCGATTCGCCAAGCATCACAATTGTCGGTGATGAGGCCGAGCAAATCCAGATCGTCGTGCCTTCCCAGGCCGTGGTCGGTGAGCCATTCGACGTGACCGTGAGGGCACTCGATGTATACGGGAACCGCAGCGATTCATACCGCGGGAAGGTTTCCTTTGATGCCGAGGACATTAAACCCTACAAGTTCAATGGCGAGGATGCGGGGGTACACAGGTTCTCATGTGTTGTCCTCGATAAACCGGGGATTCAAACCATCTCCGTGAGTGATAATCATGAGGGCTCTGCCACATCAAACCCAATCCTAGTGATGGAAAAGGAGCCTGAACTGAAGCTCTACTGGGGCGACGCCCACGGTCAGACGAAGGAGACAGTGGGGACTGGCTCAGTCCCCGAATACCTCTCATTCGTCAGGGACGTTGCGGTGCTAGATTTCACGGGCTGGCAGGGAAACGACTTTCAGATCACCAAGCCCCTCTGGGATCACGTCAAGAAGCTCATCAGCGAGTACCACGACCCAGGCAAGTTCATCACGTTCCTTGGCTACGAGTGGTCAGGTCTCACCCCCGGCGGCGGTGATCACAACATCTACTTCCTCGGCGACGACGAGCAGATTCATAGGAGCGACCACTGGCTCATCGAGGACAAGTCCGACGAGGACACTGACAGGTACCCCGTCAGCGAGCTCTGGAAGACTTTCCGGGGCAGGAAGGACGTCCTTGCGATACCCCACGTGGGCGGCAGGCACGCCAACTTTGATTTTTACGACCCCGAGTTCATCCCCGTAATCGAGGTGCACAGCAACCATGGCACGTTCGAGTGGTTCCTCATGGACGCCATGAAGCGTCGAATGAAGGTGGGCTTCATAGCAGCAAGTGACGACCACTCATCAAGGCCCGGCTTGACATCCCCCTCAGGCGGCATGACTACTAGGGGCGGATACACTGGAGTATACGCAAAGAAGCTGTCCCGAGAGGGACTATGGGAGGCGTTCTGGGCGAGAAGGGTCTACGGCACAACGGGTGAGCGCATCCTCGTCCACGTCGAGTCCGGCGGACACCTGATGGGCGAGGAATTCTCCGATGATAGACCTGAGATCAAGGTGAAGATCAACGGTACAGCCCCGCTCCACTCAGTCGAGGTCTACAACTGGGAGAAACTTGTCCACCGCCACCCCTTCGCAGAGCCAACATCCGGGTCCGAGACTCTCATCAAGGTCGAGTGGAGCGGGGCGCGGGTAAGGAGCAGGCCGAAGGTGGTCACATGGGACGGTGGACTCTTGATCAAAGGCGGAAAGATAACTGAGGTCACCGAGTTCGCTTTCGATTATCCCAACCAGGGTCTCGTGAACGTAACGGAGACTGAGCTGAGTTGGAAATCAAGCACTGGAGGAGACCCAGACGGTGTGCTCATGAGGATTGAGGGAGGCAACGAGACCGAGGTATCATTCGAGACGGGTCCATCAACGTTCACCTTCAAGCCAAAGGACATCGGGTACGACCCGCTGGTGGTTGAGGCGGGTGGTCTGAACCAGAAGGTCAAGGTCTCGACTATCAAGGACAAGCTTCCCGACTCGCTTGAGTTCACGTACAGACCTGAGCTCGATGAGGGTTTGAACGCCTACTGGGTGCGGATCGTACAGGCAGACGGCTCCATGGCATGGACCAGCCCGTTGTTCATCAAAGCCTAGACGACCAGGGATTTTACCCATTCCTCTTTATCGTAGAGGGCGCAGCCGCTCGCCGACTCGATCAGACTATGCGGTGTTTCACGTATCCTCCTTAGGAATTTCGATTTCAGGGCATCCTTCAGTGACGTATCGTTCAGGCTCACATCCGAGTGCGGTGACGCGGGACAAGGCTCCACCGCGCCGCTCTGGCTAATGTGGATAAACCCACGGCCAGCGGCGAGGCAGCCGCCCAGCTTCTCCTCGTCCCCTGGGAAATCAATGAACACCGCCTTTTTCTGTTTCCTCATTGTGTCAAGCCTCTCCGTGAGGATTGCCCTCGTCTCGATCCCCAGAGCTAAGTGCTCGGTTTCAGGGTCAACTGGCACGTACTGGACGTAGACCACCGCCCTGACGCCGAGCCTCATAAGCTCAAAGACGAACCCGTCGGAGGTGACCTGCTCCATGTTCTCTGATGTAATCGTGATTGATGCGCCGTAGAAGACGCCGTTGTTCTTGAGGAGCTTCATCTTTCTTGTTACCAGGTCGTACATCCCATCTCCCCTCCTCTCATCGGTGGCCTTCCTCGGCCCTTCCAGGCTGATTATGGGCACGATATTGCGGTTGTACCTGAGCATCATCGCCATGCCCTGGTCGATGAGCACGCCGTTCGTGAACACCGGGAAGATGATGTCACTGTACTCGCGTGCCTCATCCAGTATCTCCGGCCTAGTCAGCGGTTCCCCTCCCGCTATAACTATGATGGATGTTCCCAGCTCCCTCGCCTCCTTGAAGAGTCGTGACACCCTCTCGATGGATATATCAGTGCCCTGCCTGTGCTGTGCCTGTTCGTAGCAGCCCTTACAGTTGAGGTTACACTGCTTCGTCACGCTGAAAATCATGGCAGGGGGCACGTGTAAGCCACTCTTCCTCCAATTGAGTCGCTTCCTTGAGGCGTTCCTCTGGGCCACGACTGTTTTCACGGCGAACGGCAGCAGCACACCACTGCCCACGACCTTCCTAGCTGTGGTGAACGTCTTGAAGATGGCGTCATTGAACAGGTCAACCATGCCCATGTCGACGTCAAGCTCAGCCTCAGTGATTATCTGGATCTGCATCAACAACGAGTCCCCTTTTTTCCTTTTTAAGACGATTTCAGGTTTATTACCTAATCTGACCAGAAATGATGACGAATTAGATCTGAAAAAGAGGGTAAAGAACCACTAATTTGGTTCGCGATCACCGGGCGTACTTGGTCCTCTTCATCTCGACAACGAAGGTCTCGCTTGATATGTGGTTCAGCGGTTTAACCTTCTCCACGTCAACGACGTCATCCAGCGCATCCTCCCTGATCTCTGAGACCAGGACTTCGCCGAACACCCAGACCGCTCTCTGGCTCAGCTCCTCGTATGACTTCAGACTGCACTCGATCCAGCCGTAAGCCTCGCCTATCCTCGGTGGCTTGACCTTCTTGGACGGCACCTCGGTCAGGCCATTCTCCAGTATCTCGCTCTGCTCGTAGGGCAGGTCCCTTGACAATGGCTCCATCAGTGGACCGAAATCCTCGCCAACAAGGTTCACCACGAACTCTCCGTTTGCTTGGATGTTCCTCCACGTGTCGTGCTCGACCTCACAGCAGAACCCGTACATTGGTGGTTTGGTTGTGGCTGGGCTGTTGAAGCTGAAGGGGGCAGCGTTTGATACGCCGTTATCTGAAACCGTGGAAACCACTATGCATGGCCTCATCAGCATCTTACTGAAGTCCACGTCAATTACGCTAGTCATGGAGAACAATCCACTGTTGAGAATAAAAGAGAGCCCACTAGTGCGTGTTATTCCTTTATTTACCACCATTGGTTTCTCTTATTATTCTGTGATCATTATGAGTAAGAGTAACGAGAACCTGGCGGCAGCCTTCGCGGGCGAGAGCCAGGCAAACCGCAAGTACCTTGCCTTCGCCAAGAAGGCAAAGGATGAGGGATACCCTCAGATAGGGATGCTATTCAAGGCGGCGGCGGCCGCGGAGACCGTCCACGCACACAACCACCTGAGGATCATGGGCGGAATCAACGACACTAAGGCAAACATCCAGGAGGCTATCGCTGGGGAGACCCACGAGTACACGAAGATGTACCCGGAGTTCCTAGACATCGCAGCCGAGGAGGGCGCGAATCAGGCATCATGGAGCTTTAACATCGCCAACGAGGTTGAGAAGATACACGCCCGACTTTACACGAAGGCGGCAGAGGCATTAGCCGCTGACGCTGACCTCAAGGCTGTAGATTACTACGTATGCGATGTCTGCGGGAACACCGTCGAGGGAATTCCGCTTGAAAAATGCCCCATCTGCAACGCAGGTGCGAAGGCGTTCACCAAGGTAGAGTAAATTCTACCCAATATTTTTAAAGCCATTAAAGACCTCAACCAGATCTTCAATTGACGCGTTTGTTTTCAGAGCCCTTGACCGGTAATGCGTGGGGACTGCATTGAAACCCGCATCCTTGATGGCGCTGAACGCATCCTCCGTGGAAACAGACTTTACACCCACTAGTTTGCATATCTTATCGAAGTCGAAGAATGCTACAGGGAACCCGATCTCACCTTTCGCCAGGTTCATGATGGTTTCTGACTTAGTGCCCACCAGATGGGAGGCGTTACCGATCTCCTTGATCATCACACCCAGGAACTCGTCATGTGACAGTTCGCCGAGCCAGAGGGGGCCACCGATATTCATCTCCTCGCCACACCCGCACCGCTCGGGGGCATTCTCAACGCTGGGGAACCTGTGTAGGCAGGAGGGGCAGTATTTAATGAACCCGAACTGGTTGAGCAACCCCTCTATCCTCCGTGCCCCCTTGTCCACCCTGAAGTACGCCCTGACGTAGTGGTCCGCATAGTAGGTGAATAGGGGGGTTGAGGCGTACCCGTGGATAGCTGACTGCCTGATGAATGAGGATACTAGCAGTCTTAGCGCGGTCTCGTGACAGAACTCCCCCTGGAGGGGGCGACCGCCATACTTCCTAATGCACGCCCGCGCGTTGACGCCGCAGAGGGGGGGCATATCTGTGGCCGTAATTGCGACTATACCGTGGTTCTTTGTTGCCCTTATCGCGGTGTCGTAGTAAGGGGTAGGGCTCCCATACGGGTCCACGTCAATGTAATCAAACCTTCCGAAGGGGTAGCTGTGTAGAGCCATCAGCAGATTGGCGTCAAGCTCCCTGAATTTAATCCTGTCCCTGACCCCGTTGAGTTTCGCGTTCTCCCTGGCCAAAGCGAGGGCTGAGGGGCTCAAATCGCCGAGGACTATATCGTCGATTTTGTCCGTTTCCAGGATAAGCCTGATCCCCCTGACGCCGCTGCCCGTCATGGGCTCGCACACCTGGACGTTTCTGCTCTTCTTACTCTGGTAGGCGCGAAGGACCAGGACAGCGGTGTCCCTGTTGGTCTTCATTACCGTGTTGTAGAAAACGGGGGCTTGACTCCGCTGCTTCTGGATGTGTTCCTCGGCCCCCGGGTCCAGCCTCGGCACTAACAGGGACGCCTTACCCTCAATAATTGTCTCGACTGGGTACCCAGGGCTCATTTCATCGAAAAATGAGTTGCTGGCTATATCAGCATTTCTTTACAGAGTTGAAAATTTATGTGAGTGCAGTGTAATTAGTGACTTTTCTAATCTTTACTGGTAGCGAGCTTGCCTTAAAATTGCCCTGGTACCGCATTGAAACTGGAACTCGTGCTCCGATAAAAATCCATTACTTCAAATTTAAATTTATACAAAACGTAGTCATGGACCGTTCTATAAAAGTTCAAGGCTTTCCGTAACTAAATCAACATACCTTCTGTCGATATTTCGAGTTCTTTACAGAGCGCCTCTATCTCCGTCCATGTATCGTCGGGTAGCATAACGCCGTTGGCCAGCCTGTATGCCTTGGTCTCTTTCTCAGGTTCACCTGGGACCATAACCCTCTTTCCCTCAAGCGATTGCCAGCCCTTCACCTGCTTCAGCAGTGAATCCGTGTTCTTCACGAACTCATCGAGGCCGACGAACGCCTCTGGGTTTACCGCCAGCATGAACACGCCGTTCGGTGACGGGGGATGTGTGATGCCAGATGGGCCCATCCTTGAGCCTGTTAACACCGCCCCCAGCAGCTCCGAGACCATCTGCAGCCCCATACCCTTGTAGAGGCCGAAGGGGAGCAACCACCCACCATCGGCGAGCACGTTTGGACTGTCGTTGGCGTTGCCGTCCTTGTCAAGCGTCCAGTGGACCGGGATCTTTGTCTTTGCAGCCCTGGCCACGCTCAGCTTACCCGCTGCGACCACGCTGGTGGCGTAATCCACGAGGAACGGGATGTCTCCCCCTACCGGGACTGATGCACTGTACGGGTTTGTTCCGAACACAGGCCCGTGGCCGTTGTGGACGGAAACGATTGGGTGGCCGACGTTTACGTAGAGGGTCGTGATGATGCCCTGCTTAGCCGCCATTTCGGTATAGTGTCCGATCCTTCCGATGTGGTTCGTGTTAAACGAGCCAACAGCCGCCACCATGTTCTTATTTGCCTTCTCAACGGCGATCTCAGTCATCCGTTTTGCGGTGAGTTGTCCGATACCCCACTGTCCGTCGATGTAGGCTGTTCCATCTGTTTCCTTAATTATCTTGGGCTCCACGTCCAGGCGGATGTTGCCCTCCTTTATCCTTTCGCTATACCTGACGAAATAGTATGCGCCATGGCTGTCGTGGCCAGAAAGGTTTGCCTCCACAAGTGAGCTGACTAGGAACTTTGCATCAACGTCGTTGACGCCCTGTGCCGTGAAAATATCAATACCTAGTTGAATCAGTTTACCCGCTTCGACGGTTATCATACTGAAAAGTGATGTTAATAGGATAAAAAATGTGGGTTTTAGACCCGTTTGGCGATGCCCTCAATGAAGCTCTTGATGTCCTCTTTCTCGATACCGTAGTGAGTCACTAGCCTTGTCCCGGTTCCCCTGCCCCTACTCTTCCAGCCCATGTCGGTGCATGTCTTGTTCCAGTCCTCAGCAGTCCAGCCTATTGGGCTGAAGTCCACGTAGACCATGTTTGTTTGGACATCGTTAACAACCTTGATTCCGATCTTGGTTAGTCCCTCAGCGAGTAGCTTTGCGTTAGCGTGGTCATCCGCGAGCCTGTCAACCATCTCAGTTATGGCAATAATACCGGGGGCCGCGATGATTCCTGCTTGTCTCATGCCTCCTCCCAGCATCTTCCTGTACTTGCGCGCCTTGTCGATGACGTCCTGTGGCCCAACAACAAGGCTGCCGATGGGTGCCGCCAATCCTTTGCTCAGGCACAGCTGGATAGTATCAACGTGCTTTGCGATCTTCTTAACATCGACGCCAAGGGCGACGGCTGCGTTGAAGACACGTGCACCGTCGAGGTGGACGTTAAGGTTGTTTGCCTTTGCTACGTCCCAGTATGATTTCATTTGGTCCAACGTCAGCGGAATGCCCCCTGCCGTGTTGTGTGTGTTCTCTACGCAGAGCAGCGTGGTTGGTGGGAAGTGGATGTTATCAACCCGTACCCCTGCCTGGATATCCGCGGGGTCCATGTGCCCCTTGATGCCCTTGACTGTCTTCGCCATGAGCTGGCCCATGACTGCGAGGCCGCCTACCTCATTGACGTATATGTGGCTCCCTTCCTCAAGGATAATCTCGTCGCCCCTCTGTGTGTGGGCCAAGACCGCAACCGCGTTTCCCATGGTTCCGCTGGTGACGAAGAGGGCGGCCTCCATGCCGAATATCTCAGCGCCTACCCGCTCAAGCTCGTTGACCTCTGGGTCGTCCCCGTAAACATCGTCCCCCAGTATAGCATTGTAAGATGCCTCCCTCATCTCGGGGGAGGGCTTTGTGACAGTGTCGCTTCTAAAATCCAGGTTTTTCTCGACCATAATCATCCAAAGAGATTGTGTTGAAGTTGCTTATGTTGATTTCCAATCAATCCAAACTGGATTTAGTGGGTATTGGTGTCACTGATTTAGGGCTCAGAGCCTAAGCCATCAGGTGAACTCATTCGCTCAACAATCGCGGTAACAAAACAGCTAGGTGTAGCGAATCCGGTGACTTTTGCGCATTACTGCACGGGAGATTGGGAGTTATTCAAAGATGAGATAAAACGCTGAGACTTTGTACCTCAGTTTGGTAGACCAACCCAATCAACTGTAGATCAGAACTTTTGGTACTCCATGGTTTCACCTCAAACGCGCGCGCCAAAGAGTTATATGTGGTAATTCGGCTCTAGCTTTGGTCTCGTGAAAAGTCTTTTGTCGATAAAATTGAAGAAGCAAATAATTTGCACGGAGTGCGGAAATAGTAATCTACAACAAGACTATGAGACCAGTGAGTTTGTATGCCATGATTGCGGTATCGTTGTTTCTTCTACCGAACTCAGCACCGAGCCAGAGTGGCGTGCGTTCGACCAACAGCAACGGGAGAAACTCCCTAGGGTTGGGGCCCCCGTCAATTGGGCGATACACGACAAGGGACTGAGTACAAACATTGGTTGGCAGAACAGGGATTATTCTGGCCGGAAGCTGAGTCCAGAGCAAAAGGCAAGACTGTACAGGCTAAGGAAGTGGAACCGAAGAAGTAAGGTATCTGACAGTGTCCAGAGGAACCTAAGCCAAGCCTTGAGCGAGATGAGCAAGATAAGCAACAGGCTCAACCTGCCGAGGAACGTCATCGAGACAAGCAGTATGATCTACAGAAAGGCTATCCAGAAGAAGCTCATCAGAGGTAGGACAATTCAGAGCGTCGTGGTTGCAACAATTTACATGGCTTGTAGGCAGTGCGGTGTCATCAGGACTCTAGAGGATGTTGCCGGCGCGGCTAACATCACCAAGAAGGAGGCAGCTAGGAACTATCGCTTACTGTTCAGGGAGTTGAAGCCGTCCGTTCCACAGGTTAACCCCAGTAGCTACATCAGTAAGATCGTCAACAAGCTTGAGCTTAGCGGAGAGACCGAAAGGCTGGCCATGGCTATCCTGAACCAGGTTTCTGAGATGAAGCTAACAAGCGGGAGAGGCCCAGCGGGGATAGCGGCGGCTTGTATCTATATCAGTAGCCAGTTGACCAATGAGAGGCGCACTCAGGGTGATATCTCCAAGGAGGCTCAGGTCACCGAGGTTACCATTAGGAACCGCTACAAGGAACTGGTCCAGCGCCTGGTCTTTAACGTCTCTTTATAACCCCTCTACTTTGCGCGTGTGTGTCTTTTTGGTTGGTTTTGCTCATTCTCTTTATAAGAAGCCAAAGACGCATTAATCCTTGGACAATCCACATCCTCCTCCAAGAATCAATACTACACAACACAAGTGGAGTAAAAAAAAATGACCCAACAACCAAACACAAACTCCACGAACTTAGACATCAACATAGTAAACGTAGTAGCATCCGTAACCCTAAACCAAACATTCAACCTACTCGACATCGTAAAAATCTTCAGAAACGTCGAGTACAACCCCAAACGATTCCCAGGCCTCGTATACCGACTCAAACGCCCAAAGAC
>JABIBQ010000001.1 GCA_018652685.1 Candidatus Bathyarchaeota archaeon | reverse complement strand
GTAAGCTTGTTTGTACTGGTGCTAAGAGTAAGGAGATGGTTCATGAGTCTGTTGCTAGGATTTATGATGTTTTGCAGGATTATGATCTTTTGTATGACGAAGCAGAATCCTCATAAAAACCAAACCACCACCTCACCTCAACGCGCGCGCTTTCCTTCTTTGATGGATCCTATATACCGCGCGTGGTGCGGGATTGACGCATGGGTGCAGGTTATTTTATTGGTACTTGGAAACTTGTTTATTTTTTCTTAGCACAATCACACGGAGTATACTTATTGAGTTTACTCTTGTAGGCTAGAAACGCATTACCAGTTTTAGTTTCTTTTTTGAGGTCTAGGCAATTTTGATTCCCGTGATATGATGCGCTGTTTAGGTTACGATAATATTCATTCGTCACAGTAGATAATAATAGCTACTTAACATAAACAGAATTATTCCAAACTTGTTCCTTTGGTATATTGGATTTTATTACTCACTGTTACTTGAGAAGATTGAAAAAAGATTGAGTTACAATTTGCGAGCAAATTTAACATTTCTGACCTGGTATGAAGACATGTTTTTCTTGTAAACCTCGATGAGACCCTTCTGGACAAGTCCTGGGACTGCACCGCTTTCAGTTGGTGAAAACTGTTTACACATAACATCGCCTTGACTTATTATATCGAACACTCTTTGCTCCACTGGACTAAGTTTAACCGGTACCAAAATATTCAGTTTTTAATAGTAAACGAAAGATAAAAAGAGTTGTTAAAATAGAAAAAATAGTACCAGAGCAGTTTGCACTGAGCGCGCGCTGTGTTGGAGGTAAATAATTAACCCCCACACGAAATTATTAGGCTATTCTAGATTCTGCCCGATTTCCAGCTTTGTCAACAGCAGCAATCAAGACATCATTTTGTGATTTTTCCATTTCATATTGGAAAGGTTCACTTTTAAGTAATTGTGGTTTATGTTCAACGTTTCCAACGAGTTCTCCATTAACAAAAACCTCATAATGCAAAATAGGATCGTCGCCTGCTATCGCACTTTGCCAAGTAATTTTGTTTTCAATCAACTTCGCATCCCTTGGTGCTGAAAGTCCTACCTTATCAAAAGTCATGAAATAATTACTATTGGGTCTTACTGCTTTTGCCTTTTCTTCAATCTTTTTTCGTTCCTCGGCAGATAATCCATCAGGCTCAATCTGGGCAGCATACAAATTTTGAACCAACTGACATTTTGTCTGGTCTTCATCAATATGCCCAATCCCAATAATTAACGTGTGAACACCGGGAGTGGAAAGTACATACTCAATAAGTAGTTTGCTGGGAAGTTCAGATGACCCAATTTTTCTATAGACATCAGAGGGAGTCCGCGAATACCGTGGCTCTTTGTCATACATGGCAGCATCGGCAAACACTTTCATACCAATAATTCCCAGTCCTTTGGCTTCAGCAACCGGAATAACGTTGTGCTGCATGTTCATTTTTTGTTTGTCATTGGCATTTATCGCAACAAGCATCCCATCTAAAATCCCATATTCATCACGCTGAATCATGTCCATCATGGCTGGAGGATTTGTATGCCCTGAAAAACCGATGTGCTTGATCAGTTTCTCTTTTTCAGGGTTCATCCCAGTATGATTAGACCCATCACGTAAATCACGCAACACAACCAAAGCACCAAAGTTTCCATTCGGGTCAAGTGGTGTTTCCAATCCCTCATACAACACATCCACTTCATCAGTATTATGCAATGTGTGGCATAGTACCATGTCCAAATAAGCGCCATCGGGATAGTCTCCTTCTCCATCACCAAAGATTTGTGTAAGTGAGCGCTTTACATCGTCAACAGCGCATTGAACATTTTCTCCGTTTGACCAGTTATTTACATTTTCTCGTACAGGCCAACCGGGTTTTCCCCAGCGCATACCAGTTTTACTTGTTAACCAAATTGATTCTCTAAGTTTTTTATTATAGTTTTTTTCGCCAGGAATTAGGTTTAATAGTTTGAATGCTTGGTTGAAATTCAACTGGCTGCCATCATACAAATTAGAAGTGTCGTAGTAGTTTATTCCCAGTTTGAAAGCTTTCAAGATGATTGGTATCGGATCAAGACCGTCTGGTGTCCACTGCAACGAAGCCTGACCTCCGAGAGCAAGAGTTGATACCTCAAATCCAAGTTTCCCAAATTTTCGCTTCATGGGAGATGGAACGTTTTCTACATTAAAGTCACTAAGAGACATTGTTGATACAGAAGCAGTAAAACTGCTGAAACTTTTAAGAAGTTTCGTTTTTAAAAAGGACACGAGCGGGGTATGTTGACCGATGTCCAGTTCTGGAGAATCAGGTTAATAAAGTAATTTTGCAGATTGATAACTCGCATAGTACAGGTACATTGTCAAGTCTTAGTTTTTGGGCCGTGGATGTGGTTGTTGAGACTGCTTGTGGTAGACCCATCGCTATGATGAAGAGTTTTTCAACGGTTTCACCTAACGCAAAGCAAATGACAGTAGAGCTTATTCTACTTAAACGGTGTTGGATTATTCTCAAAGGATGGCGATTTGAAATCCCAACATTATCAATTCTTGGCACAAGTTTAGGTTTGATTTAAAGTCGTGACATCAGTCTAAAGGGAGATATTATACTATTACATGGACAATGACGTGGAGTTACACCCGACTCCCTTGTCCAAGATCCTAAGGGTGCTTTTTCTTCTCCAGAAACACCAGGATTCTCATGGGATCTCGATGGAAAGGGAACGGACTGCTGGGCATTACTAACCTGGACTCATACATCTACTCGAAGGACAAGCTGAGGAAAATACTCCAAGAGAGGAGGGATCGAGTCAACAAGTTCAGGGAGGCAAAGGAGGCCACCCGCCCAGGGCGCGCGCGCGAGTGACCCAAATCAGTAAACGGGTATGGTCCTCGTGTTTCGGACGAATTTCCCTGCTTCCTCTGTCCCCAAGGCGAGCCACTCCCTCTGGAACTTGTAGAACTTTTCGTCGTTACCGTTGGCCTCGAAGACACAGACAACGTGTTCCCTAACCCCGGCTGGCATACCCCAGAACATCATCTTGATCCCGTAAGTGAGTCCGATCCGGCCCCAGGATTGAACGTATTTTTGCCTTTGCTCTATCGGAAGTTTCAGGAACTCTGCGGTCATCTCACAGAAAGTTATGTATTTTACCATCTTTATTCGCTCTAGGTGTAGATTTAGCTTCAACTACATGGTAGGTTTTATTGGTTTCTACTAATAAAAACGTAGGTTAGTAACTCGATATAAGAACCAAGCTACTCGGCTCAACTATCTCCAACTGGCTTCTTTCTTCTCGTCGTCCAGCCACCGCTGGATGTTCTTGAGGTCGGACTCCTTCTTCTTCTTGGCGTCCTCGATACGCTTCTGAGTCTCCCTCTGCTTGTACTTGGCGTAATTGTCGATGTTCACATAGTCCCTTGCTGTCTTGGAAAAGGACCCAGTCCTTAGGTAGGCCAGCTTGTCCGCGGGAAGGTTCGTCATCCACTCGCGGGTGTTGTCGTACATCTCCCGGTTGTTCCGAATCATGTATGACAACAGGGGCATGACATCGGACCTAGCCCTGGCGGACGAGATGTGGTTGTGGTGGGCAATCCTCTTAGCCACACTCTTGAGCCTACGCCTGCTATGGAATGTCTTGATGAATCTCCACTTGGCTCCTGGCTCCTTGTAGTAGGGCAGCAACCACACGTTCCTGCCGTAGATCCACTTGGCACCCACGTCCCTGAGACCCGTGTTCAGCTTGCCCCAGAGGTCTTTACCCAACCATCCATTTGGTTTGATGACTACGCCCTCTTGGGACTCCGTTGTCCCGATCTTGCTTGGGTGGAGACCGGCTGATAGAATTACCTTGTCGAGCCTGCCACGGTAACCCGTCCCCTCCGAGTTCTTCCTCGTGAACGCGACTCCGCCAGTCATGAGATCAAACATGTATTTCAGGAGCCTCCAATCATTCTGCCTTGCCTTGTTCTGGAAGATATCGGCCTTCGCCATCATTTCAATAGCCTCAAGTCGCTCTTTTGGATCATCAATAACGGTTGGCAGGTTCTCGAATATCCAGTCGTAAAGGTCGTCGTAGTTGATCATGCTCTGGCGGATGGTCTGTTTGGCGTCCTTCAAAGTGGTGGCACTGAATAGATTGTTGAGTACGTCAACTGTGAGCGCAGACTTGTCCCTGGTGTTCAGGACGTTGAGGTCAACCTCAGAAACTGTCTTCTTGCCGCTTGAGACGGTCTCAAGGTCAACGATGGCAGACCTGAGGTCACCTTCGCTTTGCATTGCTATCCTGAATAAAGTATCTGGATCAACGTTGACCCCCTGCTCACCTGCGATGAAGTCAAGCTTTGTAACGACTTCATCGGTGTTTACCGGCTTGAACTCTACGCTTTTGACCTTGCGCAGGATGGAACTGAACTTGCTCTCCATATGCTCCTTGACGGTGTTGGCCACGAGGATCATGGGGGCGCTTGACTGGTCAATGGCCTTGGCGATGTAGGACACGCCACCACGGTCACTTGTGCCGCTGAGGCCGTCCATTTCGTCCAGCAAAATGAGCCGCTTCTGGCCGAAGAGGTTCATGTTCTGCTTGATGGCTTTGCCAAGTGCCTCCTCAAGGGTGCTCTTGTTACGCGCGTCGCTGGCATTGATCTCTATAATATCAAAATCGTACTCGTTCGCTATGACCTGGGCCACGCTGGTCTTGCCAATGCCGGGTGGACCGTAGAGGAATATTGCTCTCCTCTTCGGTGGCTTGCCTCGTTGCCACTGCTTTGCCCATTTCTCTATCTCCGCGACCGCGGCGGTGTTCCCTACAAAGTCCCCACGTTTCTTGGGTCTGTAGAGGTCAGTCCAGGGCTGGCTCACTCCTTCTCTTCTCCAACTACGGATAGGTGGGCCAGAAGCGTTGATAACTGAATCTCAGCCCTAGACCCCTGGGTTAAACGGTAGTCAATAGTTCCCAGCGTGTCGCTGAGCTTGACCTTCATCCTCTCGGATAGAGAGGAATTACGCATAATCTCCCGGTAGACGTTGCGTATGATGTCCGTGGGGGCCACTCCCTGGTTGATGAGGAGTTCCCTCAGCAACTCCCTGCTGTCAAGGAAGTTCCCGTCAAGCGCAGTTTTCAGCATGTTCTTGATGGCCTCCGGGCTCACATTGCCAAGCAAGTTGTAAATTGCGACGTCGTCAATGGTCTGCTTGTTTGCAGCGGCCGCCTGTAGCAGGTTTAATGATTTCCTGACATCGCCGTTGCTCGCCTGGTAAATGGCGTCAATGCCCTCCTCCAGTATGTCCAAGTTTTCGCGTTTTGCGATGTTCTCGACATGCCCCTTGAGGGCATCCTCCTCCAGCGGGCTGAACCTGAAGACGCTACACCTGCTCTGAATTGGGTCAATGATGTTCTCACTGTAATTGCCCAGGAGACAGAAACGGCACGTCCTAGTGTAGATCTCCATGGTGCGTCTCAGCGCGTGCTGGGCGTCACTCGTCAGGTGGTCGGCCTCGTCCATGATGAGTATCTTGAAGTTCACGGGACTGGCGATGGCGGCTGTCCGCGCAAAGTTCTTGACCTTGTCCCTGATTACGCCGATGCCTCTCTCATCGCTGGCGTTCAGCTCAAGTATGAAACTCCTATAGCTTGGCCCGTAGAGGTCTCTGGCCATAGCAAGGATGCTGGTGGTCTTACCGACGCCCGCCGGCCCAACCAGCAACAGGTGGGGCATGTTCTTCTCGTTTACAAAATTCTTGAACCGGGACACTATCTCCTTTTGGTTGACTATCTCGTCCAATGATTGAGGTCTATATTTCTCGGTCCACATGCCGCTGCTCATAGTAATTCTACCTGTATACCTGAGGATACGTTAATAATCTCTTCCAAAGGCGTTTTTAGCAGGGAGACAGGTGAAAATGAGTCGGTTAAGCGGCTACAATTCAATCTAATAATGATTATTATTGGCGCGGTCCTGTAAGTGCGGATAGAAGCCTGGGTATATTAGTCCCCGATGGTTTCGATATCAATGAGACCTCTAACCATACGATAGTACTTTAGCACGTTCTCACCCTTTGGCGTGATATAGTAGAGCTTCTTTGAACGCTTCTTTCCTTCGACAACCTGTTCCTCAATGAGCAGTTGCTCTGTGAGGTTTGCTAGAATGCCCTTCAGGCTCTTCCAGGAGAGGTTACAACTATACATAATACGTGTTGGCTTTGTCTCACCGTTCTTAATATTGTCCAGAACTTCAACGGATAACTGGAACTTGCTTCTTCTGGCGCTCAAGATGGTGCTCACTGCGTTTTTGATATAAAAAGGATTGTTCAACCCAGATATTGAACGTGTTTCTGTAACTCTGGTATGGTGTTTGTGATATGGAACAGTGGTAAGTAGTATCCAGCTAAGGCCTCGAGGGACAACCCTTATGCCCGTTCAGGGAAAAGGGATACAACTCCTGTGATTTGCCAATGATGGATAAGAGTACAAGTCCATTGGGACACATTTTAACACCGTTCCAGAACAAGAGATTCTCACTCATGTTTCTGACAACGGTCTCAGCATCCTTCGCGGACATGCTAATGGACGTATCGACGGGCTGGCTTGTCCTTGATCTTACAGACTCGCCGCTTTCACTGGGACTATTCTTCGCCGTACGCTCGTCTCCCAACCTCCTGTTCGGCATGGTGGGGGGAGCCGTGACTGACAAGGTGGACAGGAAGAGGCTGTTGATGACCTGTTACAGCTTGTACTCAGCGATGGGCTTGCTGATAGGGTACCTCGTCATGGTTGAAAGTATCCATTTGTGGCACGCCCTCGCGCTGATTTTTTTCAGAGGGATCGTCCGCACATTTGAGGGTCCTGCACGGCAATCTTTCATCGTTGACATAGTTGGTAGGGGAAACGCCATGAGTGGCATTTCAGTCAGCGCTGTGGGAACGAGGGGAATCGGTATATTCGCTGGTGCCGCAGCAGGACTACTCATCGAGTTATTTGGAAAGGAGTGGCCTTTCTTCGTACTCTCCGTGGTTTTCATTGTATCAATCGGGCTAATCGGGTTCATCAAGGGGGTGGAGGTCAAGAGAGTCGCCCAATCACAATCAATATGGAGGAACATGGTGGAGGGGGTCCAGATAGTCCGTCAGAACAGGATAGTCCTAGCATTGATGGTTATGGCTGGAACATGTGAGATGTTCGGGTTCTCCTTCGCAGTACTAGTCCCGGTTTTCGCACGAGATGTGCTTGAAGTCGGTGCGGTCGGTATGGGGATGATCAACTCTTTCAGGTCTGGTGGAGGCCTGATAGCGGGGTTGACGCTTGCCAGCCTCGGAGATTTCAAGCACAAGGGAAAACTGCTCCTCGGAATGTATCTAGGGTTCGGGATCGGGTTGATCCTATACGCAAACGCACCGGTCTACCCCTTAGCCCTGATCTTCATCGGGGCCGTCGGGATATCAGCAGCTGGACACGACGCTATGTCCCAGATACTCCTTCAGTTAAATGTCGAGGAGGACCAGCGGGGCAGGGCCATGGGCATATGGCAGCTGAGCATCGGGTTTGGGATGATAGGAAGCATGACCCTCGGCACACTGGCCGAGGTATACAGTGCCCCGTTCGCCCAGAGCGTCTTCGGTGGGATAATGGTGGCGGTGGTCGCGCTGTTATACGTGACGGTTCCAAAGCTCAGGGAGCTCTAGGGCAGGTCCTTGCCCCAGTTCTCGTAGTACTCCTTGATTTGCTTCATGAGTTTCTCAGGTACCTTCCTCTTGAATGGGAAAGCAATCGCGCTGGTGACATATCTTGTCATCCACTTCTCAACGAACCTGCCCTGGCTCTCAAGGGCATCGGGACTCAGGTACTCTATGATGTCCTCGGAGCTGTGCATCATGATATCGATACCGCTCCGCCTGCTGAAACTGACACTGGGAACACCTACAGCAGATAACGGCGTCCCATCGCTACTGTAAACCGCCTCCTTGACATCGAATACCACACCACTCTCCTTGCTGAGAAGCTTCAAAGAGTCCGTGAGCATGCTTGGACCCAGCACAGCCGCAACGTTTGTGCCGATCAATGCACCGTGGACGTCCAGGTTCACCATGAGCCTGGTTCTGTCAAGCTCCGTTTCGGATTTTGTGTCCTTCTCCTTGGCTTCCCTGTCGTCGGCTTTGATTTTCTTAGCGTAAAGGTTGCTACCATCCAGACCCATCTCCTCACTTCCCCACGCGATGAACCTGACGGTGCGCTTACTTCCCTTCTCAATGAAAACACGCGCCAGCTCCATAGTGATTGAAGTGCCTCCTGCATTGTCGCTTGCGCCCCTGACACCCGGTACTGTGTCGTAGTGCCCACCCACCAGAATTATCTCGTCGGGGTGGGACGTTCCCTTAAGCTCAGCGATTATGTTCTTTGTCTTCAGCTTTGAGAGTTCGGCCTCAACCACGATCCTCGCGTGGGTTGCCCCACTCTTGAGTATCTTGAAGCCATCCTCAAAGGTGACCCTGACGCCGGGGAAGTTGCCGTGGGCCATGTTCTCTGAGTAGTTGCCCCAGAAGTGCTTTGGTTGCATCCTTGGATAATTCTCGATGAAGATAAAACCCAGAGGCTTGAGCTTGGTTATGATTGGTAGGTTCTTCCTCTTGACGCCGTTGGTGACAACGATCTTCCCGGTTATCGCCGGTGACAGGTACTCCTCATCTGTTGTCTCTATGTGAATCAGCTCGCCCTCGATACCCTCCGGCCCTGTCTGCCCAAGCATGGACATTCCCTCGCACGCGATGGACTCTCCATATGGCTTCAGTACATCCAATGAGGCGTTCTTCACGTCCCCCGTCTCTATCTCGAACTCCTGGACCGTGGTGTCAAGCCCAAGACCCTCAAAGTATCCTTTGATATAATCAGCAGCGGCGTGATCCTCCTTGCTCCCTGCGGTCCTGGCCCCTATCTCCACTGCCAGCTTCTCGATGTGCTTGAATGCCTTGCTTCCGTCAAAAATAGTTCCCATGGGTCAGTATTCTGTTTTGAAAACATGAAAAGACTTGCTATACAGCGGTCTTTGTGGCCCCGCCGTGGTGGGTCAACCTGGGCCTGATCTGCACAACCAACAGGCTGTCGGGTCCCTGGTTGGACTTGTCCGCCCTGATGATGGCCTGCCCTGTCTCAAGGAGGTGGGGAGGCAGGGGTGTCCCATTGACTACCTGTTTCAGCAGGGTGCTGCTTATGACATCGCTCTTGTGGAAGATCTTGATATCGCTGCCCTTGATGACCTTTGGGTCCACATCCTCTGGGAAGTGGGTGTCAAGCATGAGCCATGTGCCCGCGTGGCGCTTCTTCCTGATGAGGTAGTTGATGTAATCGGTGAACTCCTTACTGAGGCCCTTCCGGAGGTAGTCATGTGCCTCGTTAATGACGAACACAAACTGCTCCCGTTCCGTCCTGTCGTCGTTGATGAGGCTACTGATGACCAGCATCATGACGCTGAAGATGTCATCGGGCTCCATCATTATCTTGCGCAGGTCGAAGAGGTTGACGCCGCCTATGTTCAGATTCTGCATGAAGTCCCCTCCGTCAAGGTAGTCCTGGAGGGTCTCAAGGCGCATGTTTGCGAAGCTCTTCTGGTTTGGGTTCAGGTCGCTCATATCGATGTGTCGCTTGATCTTGTCGATACCGAAATCCTCATCATACTGAGTCTTCTTGATGATCTGGAATATCTTCTTGACGTACATGCTGCCGCTCTTCCTGCCGATACTCAGCACATAGGGCCAGTCCTCGGCAGTCAGTCGCTGGGGCTTGATGGCAATAGGGTAGACATCGGCCCCGTAGTCGCCTCTGAACTTGGGCCTCTCGTTTTCGTAGACGAAGGGGTCAACGAATACCCGGATGTTGTTGCTGTTGATTACACGCCTTGCGGAGATCTTGTATTCCTCACGGAGGATTTTGGTCTCTGCGCTGTTGAGGTTTGGCTCTACTATGCTCCAGAACTCTGACCTGAGGTCCTCTCTGGGCTTGTGGAACACGATAACTGTTGCGGGCTTCTTGACTTGGCTGATGCCTGGGATTGTCTTGCTGAGGAGCATCTCGGTTATCACGCCTATGCTGTAGCCCTTGCCGCTTCCCTGCTTGCCGCAGAGGAAGACTATGTGGGGCTCGTTGAGGTCAACGGCTACGCGATCGATGCCGCTCTTGCCTATCAGACCCCATTGGACGGGCGTCCCGTCCACGCCCAGAAATATCTCGGGACGGATGCCACCTGGGACCATCTCCTCCTCTGGCTCAAAGGATTCTTGCTCGGGTTTGTTTTCCGGATACTCAAACTGCTCTTCAGGCGCATCCTTCTCTGGCTCAGGCGTCGTGAATAATTCGAAAGGAATTGGTTCCGGTTCAGGAATGACCTCAACTGGTTCCGGTTCAATAATTACGGGAGCCGCGTCAATGAATAGATCATTTGCAATGGGTTGACCTGGGTCGAAAAGGAACGGCTCTTCCTCCGAGATGCGGGGTTCAACCTTCTCGATTGGTTCAATGTCCTTACTTAGTTTCCATGCGTTGACGGTGGACCTGATCATATAGAGTATAATCGCGATCGGGAATGATATTATGCAGAAGATAATGACCGTAGAATAATCCAACGCTTTAAACAAGGGGTTCCACTGGACAGGCCAAAGCAGGTTTATGTCATCGTGGACGATGGCGTCAAGCAGGACGTGCCCCCAAACGCCAGCCACCGACGATATGAGAGTCATTTTTACGCTGGGATCCTGTGCAAACGCTGCGGGCAGCCTGATTGGCTTGGCGTATTTCCTGAACAGGATGAACAGTCCGGCTACCGCTAGCCCAATAATGATGCTGATAGTTAGGCTGTGGAACCTCCCATGCATGGTCCAAGGTAACAGGTTCAGCAACCACAACAGTGGCTCAAAATCAAGAGCCAGACTAGCCACTAGGAAGGCGGGTATGTCCAGCAACGGGTACAATAGGAGGGCTACCAGGAGCGCGGGCCCTACATGGTAGGGGGTAAACGGCATCTACAGCCTTAGACGCTATAGAACATATAAAAGAATAGAATGACGCCGGGCTAGACCACGGCGTTTTTCTTCAACTCGGCGACCTCATCCTCAGAGTACCCGCATAGCTTGACCAGAACATCATCAGTGTGCTCTCCCAGCATCGGCGGGGGAAGCTCAAGGCTGCATGGCGTCTCCGAGAACTTCAACGGTGCACCGATCTGTTTGATCTCGCCTATCTTCGGATGATCCATGCTGACCAGCATGTCCCTGTGAAGCAGCTGTGGGTCACTGAACACCTCATCCATTGCGTTTACAGGCGCGCACGGGAACCCTGATTCCCTCAGCTTGGTCAACCACTCATCCCTAGGCTTCGTTAGCAGTCTTTCCTGCACGATGGGGACAAGAATTTCCCTGTTCTCAACCCTGACGGGGTTGGTGCTATACATCGGGTCAATTACTAGATGCTGCATTTCCATTACCTCACATAGAACCTTGAACAGCCTGTCATTCCCGCTAGCGACCAGGAGGAATTTCCCGTCACCCGCCTCAAATGTCTGGTAAGGGACGATACTAGGATGAGCCCCACCCATCCTTTCCGGTACCTTACCGCTGGCGAAGTAGCCACCGGCCATGTAAGTCAACCAGGACACCGCTGCATCCATCATGGACACATCCAGGTACTGGCCAATGCCTCGCTGGTCCCTGACCCTGAGCGCGGACAGTATTGCCATCGTGGCGTACATCCCCGCGTTCAGGTCGGTCACTGCCACGCCAACGCGGACGGGAGGCCTTTCCTTCTCACCTGTTATGCCCATCAGGCCGCTCATCCCCTGGATGATGAGATCGTAGCCCGGCCATGTAGCGTATGGCCCAGTCTGACCGTAGCTGGATATACTGCAGTAGATCAAGTCCTCCTTGATCCCCTTCAACGCCTCATAATCCACGCCCAGCCTCTTTGTGACCCCTGGGCGAAAATTCTCAAGCACTATATCACATTTCTCTACAAGGCGGTGGAGGACTTCGACTCCCTTCTCGTCCTTCAAGTTCAGGGTTAGGCTCTTCTTGCCCCTGTTGAGGGATAGGTAGTAACTGCTCTCCCCCTCAAGGAACGGGGGGAAACCACGAGTATCATCTCCCCTCCCAGGTATCTCAACCTTTATGATTTCAGCCCCCAGATCGCTAAGCGTCATACTGCAGTACGGCCCAGCGAGGACGCGGCTTAGATCAAGTACACGAATTCCCTTTAACGGCGGGTCGCCGGGTAGAATAGTCATAGAGGAAAATACCTGATTGAATGGAAAAGGGTTTTCACCTCTGAAAAAAAGTGGGCTACTTAAACCTTAGAGGATCAAACGGCTTGAGCATGGGGTCTGTCTCGTCGTTGATTATTGTCTTCGCTAGCAGCCTCCCAACGGCGGGAGCCATCGTGATACCGTAGTCGTTGTAACCACAGGTGACGTAGAGCCCTTCATCGAGCTTGCCCACCGCGGGTTTATCGTCTGGAGTCTGGTCGCATATTCCCGTCCACTGCCTGATGATGTTCAGGTTACTCAGCACGGGTATAACGGGAACCATCTCGTCAGCGAAATGCTCTAGGAACTCCGAACTAGACTCTCCAAGGTCGTATCCAGGATCCATCCAGTCGATGGTGCCCATTATCTCGCCCCTCATGGTCTGGGTCGCCTGGAAGTGGGTTGAAAGCCTCTCCAGTGAAGGACCCAGGAACGGCCTGATGGGCTCGGAGATGAGCACCTCTTTCCTCATGGGCTTTAGCGGGACCTTGTGGCCAAGCTGCTCCGTGAGCTCTGATGACCTCTCGGCGCACGCAACAACGACTTCAGTTGCATCGTACTCGCCCTTCTCTGCTGTGACCTTGTAGCCGTCTGAGGTCTTCTCGATCTTGCTGACCCTGTTCTGCTTCTCCACCTGTGCCTTCCTCTTGCGGATGGCCTCGACGTAGGCCCAGACAACCCCGAATGGGTGTGCGTTGGCCTCGCTTGGTGAGTAGAACCCTGAGATTATGCTATCGGGGTCAATGTAGTTCCATTTGCGGTGGATCTCCGCTGGGGAGAGTTCCCTCTCGTCAAGACCCATGCTTTTGAAGTGGGCGTGGTATTCCTTGAGCTGTTTTAGATCGGCCTCATCCTTTGCCAGGATCAAGCATCCGCTTGTCTTGTGGAACGTGTTGATACCTGTCTCGCTTGAAAGCCCGGCGTTGAGTTTTAAGCCCATCTTGGCCAGCTTCACCAAGTCCTTGTTCCCGTTGCCAATAGCATAGGGGTTGCGCGCCTTGAGCACGCCCAGGTTTCTCCCAGTCGAGCCTGCATTCAGGTAGTCACCCTCCAGCACGTGGACCTTCTTGCCCTTTCTTAGGAGGTTATAGGCTACGCTGAGGCCCATGGCCCCTCCGCCCACGACTATGACATCGTATTTGGCCATCTAGATTGCCTCCGTTATTCTAATGGCGCGTACCTCGTAGCTAAGTGCGGGGTCATCCATCTCGACGGTAACCACCCATCGTGGATACGCGTCTCCCTTGGCCTGGTAAGTCGGGGTAACAATGATACCCATACCGACAACGGTCCCTGACCTGTCCAGTAGCTGGACCCTCATCCCCACCATTGGGGCGGGCAGGAGCTCGTATGGCAGGGTTACGTATCCCTTTCCGTCCTTGATTGTTTGGAGGTATATAGCGAGCCCCGGACAGACTGAGACACAAAGTGTGCAGCCTGAACATTTTTCCCAGTCAACAACTGGTGGAGTACATAGGGTTTCCTTTGATACTGCATCTACCTTGCACGCTAGTGCGCATGGGTTGCACGGGATCTCTTCGACGCACTCGATGAGGGCGACCCTTTTCTGCTCCAATATCTCATGAGGGGGGATTACGCTGAACTCTTTCAGCTCCTCCAGCTTATAGTAGCCCCTCTGCAGGGCGTTCAATTCATCATTCGCCATTAGTTAAGCACCTCTTCAATGTTCTCTACTGTAATATCCTCGATTGCTGCCTTGAGGCGCACGCTAAACGGTGAGCCACGGTCCTCCTCAAGGGCGTCGGTGTACTCCTCGATCTTAGCGGATAAGCCCTCTTTTCCTAGCCCGAGGGCATCAGCAACATATAGCCCCGCAAGTCCGCCCTCAAGCATGGCCGTAGTGGCCTCCTCGATGCTGCCACAGTCACCAGCGATGTACGCGTTCTTGGTGAAGCGGAAGGTCTTGTCCCTGATCGGCACTACACCCCCGAGGGTTCTGTTGTTCACCATCTTGGGGTTAAATAGCTGGACCAGGTCGTATGCCGGGTTGAGGCCGACGCCTATGCAGACAAAGTCACAGTCCACCTTGAACTCGGATCCCTTGACGGGCGAGTAGTCGGTGTTGAGCTTTGTCATGATGACGCCGTTTACCTTGTTCCTGCCTAGTGCCTTCACGATGGTATGCCTGGTGACAATGGGTACTCCGTGCCTCTGTATCTTGGCAGCGTGTACGTGGTATCCCCTGACGCGCCTGAAGCTGGGCGCGTAAACACCCGCCACTTCTATTCCTGCCTGGATGAGGTGATAAGCCACCATCAGTGCAACGTTACCCGTCCCGATTAGCACTCCCCTGTTACCCGGCTTGACGCCGAACACGTTGAGGAGGGTCTGGACGCCGCCCGCGCCGTAGACGCCTGGCAGGTCGTTGTTGCCGAACATGACCGTCTTCTCGTAGGCTCCTGTCGCCACGAGGTACTTTTTCGCCTTAACCCTGACGGTAGCGTTCCCCGGCCGCTTCATGAGCATGACATTCTCGTCGGGATAGTACCCGACCGCGCTTGTCTCTGTCATCACTTGAACATTTGGCAACTGGGATAGCTCCGCTATCATCTCGGCCCCCAGGTTGAAGCCACGTTTCCCGGCAGCGTATTTTACGTCGCTGAAGAAGGTATGTGTCTGCTTGACCAGTTGGCCTCCCAGCCTGTCCTTGTCATCGATGATCAGGATCTTCGCGCCCCTCTGGCCCGCCTCAATGGCGGCCTGCATCCCTGCTGGGCCTCCGCCGACAATTAAAAAGTCAGCCTCTACTGTTCCCTCGCTACCCATTGTCTTCGGGGCAGGCTTTGGTAGGCTCTTCTTGAACGCTCCGAGTCCTGTGAGCTGGCGCATGATCAGCATGGCTGGTTTGTAGATGATACTAGGTTGGGTCATCAGCCTCATGTAGGTCGCTGGTGGCAGCTTCATCAGGTTAAGGATCGGGTTAAGCAGGTCAGCGGGGTATTTTTGCCGCTTGATTTCCATCCCTTCCTTGCACATGGCTACACAAGTCCTTACGTTGGGTATCCCGTCTACCTCCATCATGCATGCCGAGCAGCGACCAATGGCGCAGAAAAAGCCCCTAGGCCTGCGGTATTTTATGCTCTTGCTGAACTCCCTGAGGCCGTTGGCGTAGAGGGCGGCGGCGACTGTTTCCTTCTCGAAAGCCTTCATGGGCTTTCCGTCGAGATATATTGTGAGCTCTTCTCCTCTATCGAAATCGAGGACGGGGTGCTCGTAAATTCTCCAATCAACATTTGTACTCATACGGTTAAGCCTTCTTTGTGACGAGACTTCCGAGCGTGATAGGGTCTATCGGAGGCCTGATCCTTGTGGTTTCGTTAACGGCCTTTCCTGTCATTTCTCGTAGGATTCCCATCGTTATGGATAAGCAGGTTTTTCCCTGGCAGTGCCCCGTGGTTACTCCGGTAATCCGTTTCAGCGTCTCAAGGTCGTCGTAGCCTGACTCTATGGCGGATCTGATGTCAGATTCCGTTACATCGTGACAGCGGCAAACAATTTTTTTTACCATTTTATATTAACACCATCTCTTTCGCGAGACGAATAACATGTTTCAAGCTCCGTCGAGGAGATACTCCAGTTCGAGTTATGACTGTCCATATCATAATTTCACCTAGCCTTGAATCTGAATATGAGGAGGGTACGAGTTAATAAAACTGAGGATTCAGAGATGTTAAAAAACACTATAATTGGCTAAATAATAGGGAAAAAACAGGTCGAGTAAATAGAATAAGAGTCTTAACCCCATAAACCCGGCACATCGCCCCATACTGCATCCCACCAGTCGCCCTCGGTGACTGCCTCTCCCCGTATTAGTATCTCGTACAGGGTCTTCAGTAGCTTGTGGTGGCGTACCTCGTCGTGAAGGATAGCTTTGAGGAGCAGTTCAACTTTCTCGTTTGTAACGGAGGGAAGCATCTTCTCAAGCTCCTTGATGACGGCTTCCTCCATCTTAATGTGGTCGTTTACAACATTTTTCTGGATGTTCAGCTGCTCCTCGTTGAGAGCCACGCTCGTTGAAGTCATGAGGCTGATGGCCGACCGGTACATCAAAGCATGCTTGGTGGAGTCCAGGCTGATGCCCCGAAGGGCCGTGGACACCGCCTCGTTCTCGATACCGTCAGCGGAGTCGTTGATTGATTTTACTATCTTGTTCTCAAGAGAGATCTGGTTCTCCAGGAACTTTTGAAGTTTATCACTCATAGAATATTCAAAAATACTTGGGAACTGGGAGTTATAAAGCTTGTAAACTACCGCTTCTTCCCCAGGGTTCCAACATAGACGGTGAACTGCTCCTCGCCGTCAACACCCAGTGTCTCGTTTATCTGGTCATCGTAAAAGGCAGCGATTGCACATGCTCCAGAGTCTATGGCCTCGGCGCAGAGGTAGAGGTTCTGCATGACATGCCCTGCGTCCAGATGCATGTATCTGTATCCCCGCTCGGTGTACCTCCACATCATCCTGTACCTGACGGCTGTTAGGATCAATGTGATCGCCGAGTTGTACACGAACCGCTGCCCGAAGCAGCCTGCCGTAACCCGCTCCGCGATATCATCAGACAGGTCAATCTCTTGTAGCTTGTGGTCAATTGCCATGAAACGGTATAAACCATGTTTTAATCCATCAACTCTATTGACCAGCACATACGTCTCGAAGCAGTGGCGTGCCCCGGCACTAGGGACCGTTCGCTGGGTCGCTGGTCGTTTGGTTACCTCTTTAACCCCCTGAGTACTCCACAGGACATAGCTCAACTCCTCTAGTGAGAGGGATTCATCACTGTAAGCCCGTACGCTGATGCGATTGTTTATGGTTTCAGTCAAGTCCACCTTGTTTACCGTTACTTCTAACGGATCTGGCAGATCATGAACTGGTTTTCCCTCCGTTGCCTCTAACTCAAGTGGTGGCTGGGGCAGTTTATTGACCTGGTCAGATTTCTCCAAGTTCTCGTACTTGGTATTCTCCATGAACTGTTTTCCTTGTCCTCTCATTCAATCACCGATTGAATAACAAGGGATGGATAATTAAATAAATAGAATAAAATGAAAAGAAATAGAGGATTAGGCCAGATGGCCCATGGCGACCATCGCCTTGGCTACCTTTAGGAAGCCTGCGACGTTTGCGCCAACTACGTAGTTGCTTGGCTTACCAAGGTCCCTAGCTGTCGTGTAAGCAGCGTGGTGGATGTTCACCATGATACTATGGAGTTGCTTGTCCACCTCTTCACGGTTCCAGAAGACCCTACCACTGTTCTGCGCCATCTCTAGGCCGCTTGTAGCCACACCACCTGCGTTACTTGCCTTGCCAGGAGCGAATAATACACCCTTCTCGATGAAGAGTGGCACCGCATCCGGGGTTGTTGGCATGTTTGCACCCTCGCCAACGGCTATTACGCCGCTTGCGATTAGCGCCTCAGCATCCTTCTTGTCGAGCTCGTTCTGAGTCGCGCAAGGTAGAGCGATGTCTCCGCCGAATTGCCAGACACGTGCACCCTTAACGTACTCTAGGTTGTACTCTTCTGCGAACTCACTGATCCTGCCCCTCTTGACGTTCTTCAGCTCCATGACATAGTCCCACATCTCCTTGGTTATACCGTCGGGTGCGTGGACCGCGCCTGTGGAGTCGCTGAAGCTCGCGACCTTACCGCCTAGCTCCATTGCCTTCTCGGCTGCATATTGAGCGACGTTGCCGCTTCCGCTGATGAGGACCTTCTTACCCTTGAAATCAAGATCCTTTGTCTTTAGCATTTCCTGAACGAAGTAGACATCACCGTAACCGGTCGCCTCTGGCCTGATCAGTGAACCGCCCCAACCGTGGCCCTTACCTGTAAGGACGCCCGTTCCGTGCTTGTTCGTGATCTTCCTGTAAGCCGCGTACAGGTAACCGATCTCTCGGCCGCCTACACCTATGTCGCCTGCAGGTACGTCAGTGAACTGACCGATGTGCCTGTACATCTCGCCCATGAAGCTGTGGCAAAAGTTCTCAACCTCAGAATCAGTCTTACCCTTTGGGTCAAAGTCTGAGCCACCCTTACCACCGCCCATGGGGAGTGTGGTTAGGCTGTTCTTGAATGTCTGCTCAAAACCCAGGAACTTGAGAAGACCAAGGTATACCGTTGGGTGGAACCTGAATCCACCCTTGTATGGACCGATGGCACTGTTGTACTGAACTCTGTATCCCCTGTTGATTTGGATCTCACCGCTCCCGTCCTTCCAAGGTACGCGGAACTGAATGATTCTCTCAGGCTCAACGATCCTCTCTAGGATCTTGTGCTCCTTGAAAATTGGGTTCTTCTCGATAACTGGCTCAAGTGTCTCCAAGACCTCAAGAGCTGCTTGATGGAACTCCTTCTGCAGAGGGTCCTTGTCAAGAATGCTCTGATAAACGCTTTCAATGTATTTATCCAATGGACATCACCTATTAAGTCGCGTTAGCAGGACTTATACGAACTATAAATAACTTTGGTGATTTTGCTTAGAAAAATATATACTATAAGTAGGTCGGTCATTATTACACTTACTACCTTAAAATGTCTGACAGAACGGTATATTTATCATATATCTCAGTAAAAACCATCGATAAAATGTGCAAATATTACATATTAGAGGACGTTCTCAATTTTTTTTCCATTGAATGAATAAAAACAACGAATCCCCGTCAGTTTCCTTAGCTTGTGAGGAAGGTGACCACTTCGTCAATGTCTCCCTCAACAGCAACATAGATGGGGCCCATTGGGTCCTCGTTTTGAAGGGTCAGTGAGACGTGCCCAGCATACGCGGCTTGACGGTTCAACCCGAAGCTGAGTTTGTTTCCGTCAGTCCACCTTGTTAGGGTATTACTCAGGGTGGTCCTGATCTTGTCCTGGGCTATCTTTGCCCTTAGCTCCCTGAGGCTTATGTATCCTTCAAGCTCTGCGATGAGGTTTCCATCTATCTCAACGGGCTCGATTTGACCGAACATGTTAGTGAGTGCCTTTTTGACCTTTTCAGGGCTCTCAGTCGGGTTGAGCCTACAACTAATCCTGATCGTCGTCAAGTTCCTTCAGCTTGTGCAATAGTTTATCGAGACCCTTCTCCATGTCGTTGACCCCGTTCTCGTTTGTAAGGATATAATCGCTCAGTGCGATAGCAATCCCCATTCCGAACCCTAGCTCCCTGTGGTCCCTCTCCTTGAAGATCTGCTTATTCTGTGGGTCGTCGCTGCGGCCCCGGTTCTTTAACCTGTTGTATCGGGTCTCACGTGAGGCGTGTATCGCGATGAGGTACGTATCAAAGGCTGCTTCGAAATGGTAGACTTCGTCCATGCTCCTAATCCCGTCGAGTGCGACCAAGCTGTTTGACTCGCCCAGAATCAAGGGTACGCATTTCTTGGCCACGGCATCTTCCCCTCCCGTCTTACGGATGTCTTGGGCCATCTTGCCGATGTTCTCGGGTGTGGGGGGCAGGTTCCTCATCCGAATCTCCTGGCGGATAACATCCCCCATGGTGAATACCTTGTAATTCCTTTCCCTGAGCAGATCCGCCAGCGTGGTCTTGCCAGAGCCAGCCATCCCTGTTATTAGCAGCAGTCTTCTCTTCACCATTACTTTACCCTCTCCAAGCCATCGAAACGCGTCTTTATATAGACGTTATCCGAGCCTTCCTCGATAGCTGCCCTAGCGAGCTTGATAAGCCCTTCCTTTTCCGGGGGAGCCTTGAGCTTTAACTCAGGGGATGGCACATCTCCCTTGTTATCGAACTGCTGAAGATAATAAACCTCGTAAAGACCGTGGATGTCCCCGACTATCTGCCTGATGAATTCCTCGCTATCGCTCACCTCAGGTGCAACTGTGGTGCGAGCCTCAACGGAAATCCCCAGCTCCTTGCAGAGTCTCAGGGTATTCTTTATGGAATCAACATGATTTTCGGCCATCTCGGGAACCTGAGATATTCTCCCGAAATCATCTGGACTAAGGGGGGACTTAACGTCTAGCGCGACCCTGTCAATCAGCCCGGTCCTGAGTATCCTCTCAACATCATTGAACACGGTACCGTTGGTGTCAAGCATCACCTTAAGGTCATATGACTTCACCAGCTTCGCAGCCTCAATGACCGCCTCGGCTTGAAGGATTGGCTCCCCTCCCGTGAAAACCACGGAGTCAAGCGATGGGACAGGACTCATGCTCTGGCGAAGCCTCTCGTCCAGAAGGTCCAGCCCAACCACGGTGCCCGAATCGAGAGGGATCAGTGTCGAGTTGTGGCAGTAGGGGCATTTGATGTTACACCCCGCCCAGAAAACTACCATTGACACATTCCCGTACCAGTCGATGGTGCTCATGTCAGTGATGCCACCGAGCCTTAATTTGACGTCATCACCGGCCAAGTTGAATCAGTTATCCTGCGTCCACGGAAATTTAAATCCGATTCAGGCCAGGACGCCCAAGATGAAGACCCCGGAGAAGATTATCAGAGAACCGATTATCCTCACCCTGCCGTAACTCTCGCCCAGGAAGACAACTCCCATGAGTGCCCCGAGGACAACGCTGATCTGCCTCAGGGCCAGGATATAACTGACCTGGGCTAGGCTCATGGCATATAGTACCATCAGGTACCCTCCCCTCATCAGTAGCCCCGCGAACATGACCTTGAGCGGTGAGGAAAACTCCTCCCTGATAGTCTTGACCCCCTTTCGATACACGGTTACCACAGTCATCATTCCGGTGACGAAGAATCCGAGCCAGAATGAGTACAGTAGAGGATTTACAGTGGTCACCCCAAGCTTGTCAGTGATTGAGTAAACTGTCGTACCCATCGCGGCGATCACTGCATACCTTGAGCTACCTGACATCAGGTAGTGTATCGGTGACACTATGTCGTCCCTGGTAATTCCTTTCAAGTGCAGGACGTAGACCCCCATGAAGATCACAAAGATTCCCAATAAACCCATCAACGAGAACGTCTCACCCAGAAATATCGCAGCGGCTATTGTGACGAATACGGGTGAGCTTCGGGCAACTGGGTAAACAATGCTGAGGTCCCCACTCTCGTACGCCTTACCAAGCCCGAGGAAGTAGACCACTTCGGCCATCCCGCTGACCAGCAGGAAAGGCAATATCTCAAGTGGGAAATATATCTCGGGAATCATCAGTAAGAAAACCGGAATGAGTAGAGGTAGGCTCACCAGATTAAGCAAGAGCATAAAGGACTCTTTGTCGTTCCCCTCCTTGGCCAGATAGTTCCAGAACCCGTGGCTCACTGCCGATGCCAGCACAAGGGCTAGGGGAAGAAATTCCATACAACTGAACAGATTTACTCAGTTTTAGGCTTAACCTTACGGTCCAAATTATATGGGGAGAAAAGGATAATCAGGCATGGGAACACGATCCTTCGTCGCCGTTGAATGCCAAGGAGTACTGCACTCAAGGTTCGTGGAGGCTCAGGGGGTCCTCAAGGCAACGGGTGCTAGCATCAAGCTCGTGGAGGTCGAGAATATCCATATCACGTTAAAGTTCCTTGGGGACATCGAGGATCACCAGGTAGAGGAAGTAGCCGAGGTCATTAGGAATATCACGTTCGAGCCTTTTGAGTTCACAGTTGAAGGGGTGGGAGTGTTCCCTAACCTGAAGAGACCAAAGACCATCTGGGCAGGGATATCAACGGGGGTCGGAGAAATTGCCAACATAGTCAAAGAAGTAAATAGTAGCCTGGCAAAGCTGGACTTTGAGAAGGACAGGCGCAATTTCCACCCCCACCTCACCATCACAAGGGTCAGGGGCGGTCAGAACAGGGATAGGCTGGTGGACGCGCTTCTCGGCATGGAGGAGATGGAGTTCGGGAAGGTCAAGGTTGACAGAATTTACCTGAAAAAGAGCGTACTGACGCCAAACGGCCCAATATACAGTACGATCGCTGAGTCAAAACCATCAGCAGATATTTGAGTAACGGGAGACAAACGAGGAAACAAGATGAGCGACTGGCTGGAGATCAAGAAGAGCATCCTTGAGAGGATAAAGCCATCAAGGGCGGAAGAGGTAACGCTCAAAGAGGTGGGAGGCCAGGTCGTGGAGAAGATCAACTCGATCCTGAAAAAATCTGGAATACAGGGGACCGCAGAGATTCATGGAAGCGTCCCTCACGGCACATGGGTGACGGGGCAGATGGACCTTGACATTTTCGTGGTCCTGGACACTTACAGGGAAAGGTGGCAGCTCAATGAGGTACTAGACGCACTCAGAGAGCACACCGACTGGGAGTTCACCGAGGCATGGGCCGAGCACCCTTACTTCCAGACGGAGATAGGCGGCTTCAACTTGGACATCGTCCCGTGCTTCAGGGCAAGTATTGGTGACAGGATACGGAGTGCCACTGACAGGTCACCCCTCCACACGGTGTGGTTGAAGGGCAGGTTGAACGGGTTGGGCGACGATGTACGCATTCTGAAGCAGTTCCTCAAGGTTACTGGGATATACGGAGCAGAGATCAAGATAGGAGGTTTCTCGGGATACCTATGTGAGCTGCTGGTCATCAAGCACGGCTCGTTCATGAGGCTGATGGAGGCCGCATCAAATTGGGGCGAGAAGGTGGTACTAAAGTTCAAGAACGAGGAGCGGGAGTTCAACGACCCGTTGGTGATCTATGACCCCGTTGACAGCCTGAGAAACGTGGCTTCGGCACTCAGGAAGGAGCAGTACAGGAGGTTCATTTCGGCAGCCAGGGCGTTTAAGGAAAACCCCAGCGAGAGGTTTTTCACATTCGATAGGACTCCAGTGGACACTGATGAGTTGCTGGAGAGGATAGGTGCGAGCAGCCTCGTATTCATCATCATTGAGGAGAACAAGGCCGAGGTGCCTGACACTCTTTGGGGCCAGCTGAGGAGATCAGTTGGTGCCATCGATAAGCAGCTTGTATTAAAGGGCTTTAATGTCATCAGGTCCACCGTGTGGAGCAACGAGGAAACACGTCACGTGCTGGCTTTTATGCTAGGGGCCATCAACAGGACGGAGACGGACAAGCACTTTGGCCCGCCAGTGGACCTTGAGAAGGATGTGGATAAGTTCCTCGGGATTTACACTGACAATCCTCGTGTTGTCAGTGGGCCAGATATTGAGGATGAAAGGTGGTTCGTGGTGCTATACAGGCATCATACACATGTGAAAGACACCATTGATGAGCTGTTGAATGATGGAGGGGCACGAATCGGAGTCTCAAGGAGGACAGCGGTCAGGATTCTCCAGCACCACAGGGTCATCGTGGGAGAAGGCATAGACCCGTATCTCAACGAGGGGTTCGAGAGACATCTTGCAGAATTCATCAGGGGAAGGCCGTTCTGGGTTGAGTGAATTCAAATCATTAGACGAGGCACTGGGCAGCAAGGTGGGGAAGTTTCTCTGCTGGCCAGTCTTCGACAAGGAAGCTGCCGAGGATAGGATTACTCAGTTAAGGGGTTTAGGCGTTGATTCAGTGGCACTCGGCGGTCCCCACAGGGTCCTAGGTTATCTAATCCTTGGCAAGGGACATGTCGGTGTGGTCATCAGGGCAATGTTTCAGGGGAGAGAGGTCGCTCTGAAATGTAGGAGGACTGACTCTGATAGAAAGACCATGGACAACGAGGCTAAGCTTCTCAGGAAGGCAAACGAGTCCGGTGTCGGACCACTGATCTTCGCCCACAGCATGGATTTCATCGTCATGGAGAAGCTCGTGGGACCATACTTTGGTGACTGGGCACGAGACAATATCGAAAAAACGGACGAGATTAGGAAAAATGTATCAATCATCATCGGGATTGCCAGGAAGTTGGACGTTGCGAGAATAGACCACGGCGAGCTCACAAAGATCAGGCGACATTTCATCGTTACCGATGGCGGACCCCGCGTTATCGACTTTGAGTCATCAAGCCTCGGCAGGATTCCCCAGAACCTCACGTGCACCGTCCAGAGCATGTTCCTCCATACAAAGTTCTCCAATGTACTAGCCCAAGCTTACTCGATGCCTGGTAAGGATGAACTTCTAGAAGTACTCAGGAGTTACAAGAAAAACCCCGACGAGGAAAACTATCGGGGGATTCTACGGGTCATCAATCTGATTTGAGTGGTTGCTCCCAATATTTCTTGGGGTCCTTCATGGAGCCATATCCTAGTAATTCGTCGCTCCAGACGAAGAACTTGTTCAGGAATGGCATGTTCTTGATGAACCACTTTACGATATCGTGGCTCGGGCCCTTTTCCTTGGTGAAGTTGCAGACCCTGAAGCAGATACTGCAGCCTGAGCCGATATCCCTCCAGTACGCCAGACAGGTGTCAGCGTTGCAGTACCACTTGAACGCGCCGTCGTTGTTAGCCTCGGAGTACCCCTCGTACGTCCTTGGGCCGTAGGGGATGCTCTGGCTTGGGCACAGTTTTGAGCATTTCTCACAGTCCTCGCAGAACTGGATGATCCCCTCGTCCGCAATGGGGCTCTGCTCAAGTGGAAGGTCAGTGAATATCTTGGCGATCCTGACCATTGGCCCGTCCTCCCACGTGATGAGCCTCCCGTGACGCCCGACGTGGCCCAGACCTGCCTGGATTGCGATAGGTATGCTTGACGCGGTGTCGTTGCCACATGGGACTGCGTTGTAACCCAGCCCCCTGATGAACTCAGCCAGGCTACCAGCCACGGCAGGCATCCTGCTGTAACCCATGCTGCTCACCGGGTTCATAGCCGCCGGTGCGTACATCATCTCCTCCACCTCCATTGGTACCGTTATTGCTATCACGTACTTGCAGCTCTCGGGGATCACGGATTTCTCGTCCGTGACGTACGGCGCCTCCACGTTCTCAAAGACAATGGGCTTTCCGTCAGATCCATTACTGAACACCCACCTCTTGTCAAGTTTAGTGAATCCAATCTCTGTCGCCCCGTAATACTTCCCAGACTTTCTCACCATACGGGATGCCTCTTTGGGGCTACCTGACCATTTATCGACCCCATCAGGGAATATGCTAACTCCAAGGGGGGACCACGAGTAGAAACCGCTGTTCTGGTTCCCTCGACCCGAGTGGCTGGCCTGCGCTACCGTCAGCGCCCCACCGCTGAACGCATAGTCCACGAGGCTAAAGCCTGGTATTTTCTTCCTGATGCGCTCTGCTTTCTTTTCAGGGTCGCTGTAACCGGCTTTTCCGGCCCTCGCTGCCCTCCCAAACGCATTGTTCCTGTAATCAAACTGCTTGTATTTGTCGTTGGTCGGGTATATCTCATCGAAATCTCGGGGCATACAGACTACACGGGGATGATTGTATAAAAGATGATTCGAGTTTCTTCGAAAAGTCAACTCGGATAGATCGTTGACCTCAATCAGGCGAGGTTAACGAGGAAATCTCATCGATGAAAGAACTGACAGTTGAATCAAACTCGGCCTTGGCCTTCGATCTCTGCAGAGACCCCTCAACAACGGGGCTGTTCGGCAGTATCTCGCGTATCTCGATGAAAGCGTCCCCTACCTGGCCGCTGTCGTTGGTTATGAAAACGGCGGTCCTCGTGAGTTTCTCTGCGTTCTGAGTCATGTAGCCCCGCATAGGGGCAGACACTGAGCCCGCCCAGACTGGGCTTGCCAGAACCACGAGATCGTATTCAGATGGATCGTGTTCGGTAGGGTTGATTTCACCTACGACTCTCTTTGAGTTCTGGCTTCCTGTCTTCATCCACCCGATTATGCCCTTCCTGTTCATCTTCTCGGTGATCAGCTCGATGTCGCCACCTAGGGCCTTATGGACCTTTTTGGCGATCTTCTCCGTGTTTCCCGTCCGGGTCACGTACACTGTTAAAAATTTCATTAATCAATCAGTTCCCGATTCGTTCTATGGTAATCTTTAAAGAAGGGTCTCATATTTTAGTCTCGCACTGGGACCGTGGTCTAGCTTGGTATGATCCGCGCTTGGGGTGTGCGAGATCGCGAGTTCAATTCTCGCCGGTCCCACCATTCTACTCACCAATGAGTCTTTCTTGTTTAAGTTGATGCCTGGATGCGAGGGGTATTATGATGAGCCTGAAAAACTATGATCGAGATAATTTCTGAGTTCAGTTACTCGTGTCTTAATGCTTCTACTGGGTGAAGTTGTGAAGCACTCCAAGAGGGATATAGCCCTGAAATAACGCTTGTAAGTACGGCGAACCCTGTTGACAGAACACCAAGGATCATAGAAGGCTCAGACGTAACTCCAACGTAATTACCGACGAATGCTCCAAGGAGGAAACCAAAACCAGCACCAATAATTCCACCAATGACTCCGGTCAAGCCCGCCTCAATCATGAACAGAACTAGGATGTCAACACTTTTTGCGCCCAAGGCTTTCATGACGCCAATCTCTTTCGTCCGCTCCATAACAGAAACCGTCATAGTGTTGATGATACCGACACCTGCGACCAGCAGACTGATGGCAGCGACACCACCGAGAACGGCTTCAATCGTGCCGGTGATAGAATCAATCAGATCAAGGGTACCCGCGGCGGTCAACGCCCCCACTCCCTCAATCTCGTCCTCAATATTATACGCGACAGCATCAACGAGGTTACTGTTTTCGACATAAACCTGGATGCTATCATATGTCCCATCCGTTTCATAGAACTGTTCACATGTCTTTAACGGGATAAAGAAATCACTATCAGATCCAAACGCACTTCCCGATTCCTCTATTATCCCGACAATTCTCACGGTCAACTCTTTTTCAATCCTGCCCACCTCAGCGGTCAGCTTGATCCTGTCCCCGACCTCATACACGGGGTCATCATCTGGGTCAGGTACGGCTATGTTAAACCCGATAACTGCTACAGCAACATCACTTCTGATTAGTGATCTTCCTTCCTCGATAACGGTTCCTTCGTTGATCAGGAAATAATTCTCAGTCACCCCTTTCACTGATACCGTATATAGATCGCTCTTCACGCTGTACACGGCAGCCCCACCTGTAACCGTGGGAGCTACCAGGTCAATGTCAGGTAGCTCTTCGAGTATTTCCAGATCCCTCCAGTTCAGTGTGACGGGGACTTGGTTATTCTGTCCTGGCCCATGTGGCCGGTTTGGACCGAAACTTCCTGGAAGTACTGTGATTGTGTTGCCACCAAACGCGCCTAGCTCTCCACTAATCGATGCGTTCATTCCTTGAGTTAGGGATATCAGCCCCGTGACTGCTGCGACCCCAATGAGTATGCCTATTAGGTTCAGTGCAAAGCGGAATTTACGTTCCGTCAGACTGTTTGCACTTATTAATATAATGTCGCCTATTCTCATGAAATCCCTCTTTCGACTCTATGTTACCGCTGTATATATGCAAATACCAGAATTAGATCATAATCAATTTTCTTGACCACCTATTCGGGTGATACAGGGACTTTACCTCGATGATAGCCTATGAATACATATCGAACATACCCAACCCTAGTGTATTGGTGTATGATTTGAACGAGTTACCATATTACAGGATACCCGACGCGCCAGAGATGATGACAGCCACAACGGTCCTAGTCAGGCTGCTTGACGGTCTTGGCTTCAGGTACAGGTGGGCAACGGAGGGCCTCAAGGAGGTAGACATCCAGTTCCAGCCATGCGACTCCAGCATGAAGGTCTGGGAGCTGCTGGCCCACATCCATGGGCTTGTCCTGGTCTCGGAGGGGTTCATCACGGGGAGCGAGGACGAAAAGGTCACACCCGTGGGTCTCGATGAGAGGAGGAAGAAGACCCTTGACGCAATTGTGAGGATTAGGGAGGCGTTGCTGAAGCTTGACGACGAGTACCTTGAGAACAGGATGTACAGCCCGCCATGGGACAAGAGGGATTTCCCCGTCTGGAACCTCATCAACGGACCGCTGAGCGACGCATTAACCCACGTCGGACAGGTCGCCTCCTGGAGGAGGATGAACGGAAACCCCATCCCAGGTGCCAGGGTTTTCCACGGCGAGCCTCCCCAGGAGTAACGTCCTCCAAGGTTTTATCCGCGGAAAAGCCCATCTTTGTCCTTACTGGTGGCTCCTTGGTTTCTGACGCAGTAATCGGTATAATCGTCCAGATGGGGATGGTTGTGCTTCTGTGTATGGGCTTCACATTCACTTACATGATTGAGAGCTTTCCCAACTTCGCCCACATCGGCTTCACCCTGATTGGGACAACGATAACATTCACAATGACCAAGTTGATGGGCATCAACCCGTACCTGTCATGGCCCGTGTCTATGATACTGTGCGGACTGCTGGGCGTGGCGCTCTACATCCTCATTGTAAACCCCATCAAGAGGAGGAGGAAGGACGGGAACATCACAGTAACCCTCGCGTTCTACGCCTTGTCTATTATCATCGAGACGGTCGTGGGGGTCTACAGTTTCTGGATAGTCACCAGCAGACACGAGACTACGAGGGGCTTTATGTTGAAGAAATTTGATTTCACGTTGTTCGATCTCCCAGGCGTCTCGATAATGACGCCGTTAGCCAGCTTGTGCCTCCTGGTCATCCTCTACGTCTTCCTCTCAAGGTCAAAGTACGGGCTGGCCATCAGAGCGGTCTCGGAGAACGAGGACTTGAGTGCCGTGTTCGGTATAAACACAGGCAGGATTCACATGGTGTCATGGTTCATAGTGGGCGCGTTGGCGGGGCTAGCGGGCTCAATAATCCCGCTGTGGACATCACTGCGGGGCAGCTTCGGTGGGGAGATGCTTGTTACGGTGATGGCGGGAAGTATCATTGGCGGCCTGGACAGTATCTACGGAGCGGTCATCGGCGGGGTGCTGATTACCCTGTTCCAGAAAGGATTAACGTTCGCAGTTATGGGAATTAAGACACAGGGGCGGCCGCTACTCATCGATTTCAGTATAATTATCCTTGGATTCAGCAAGCTGATCCCGATAATCCTCATCGTCGTGATATTGATGCTGATGCCTGAAGGGATATCGGGTTACATAAAGAGCAAAAAGTGGGTCAGACGTCGAGCCTAGTCTCAAGGTAGGCTTCTTTGATCTCCACCATTCTCCTGCTCAGTAGCTTTATTGCGCCCTGCTCGTCCTCGGCCCTTGCCATGTCGTGGTAAGCCTTTGACCGCTGAAGCACCTGGGCGTAGAAGCTGCCGCAGAGGAAAAGGAGGATGTTATCGATATCGTCCTCGAACCCCAGCTCGCCCAGTATCCTCTTCATCGTTGGCTCTGAAAGGTGTGGTTTTTTGATGTTCAGTTCGATGATCTTCTCTAGCCATTTCTGAATCCTAGGGTCAAGCTCAGACATAGTAGAGAAAATATAGAACGTGAAGCGTAAAAACAAGATGGTCAGAAACTGGATTAGATTCATCAGGATTTCGCAAAAAGTAGCCCCAATGACTGCGAGAAGTGCAATCTTTTTCAATCAAGACAGCGATAGATAGGTGAGGGTCTGGAATTGGCTGAAAGTATAAAACTGGATGAGACCGACATTCAAATCTTGGAGATTCTGCAAGAGAACTGCAAGCTAAACTACACGCAGATCGGGAATGAGCTGGGAATAGCCGAGTCCACGATCAGGTACAGGATTGAGAGGCTGGAGAAGCGGCGCATCATCAACGGTTATGTCGCGTTGATAAACCCCAGAATGGTGGGCCTCACCATCACGGCCATCATGATGATCAAGATCAACCCCCAGATGATCAAGGAGATATCCCCGAAACTGGCGGCGTTTAAGGAACTCAGGCATCTCTTCAGATCCACAGGGCAGTACGACATGATCTCAGTTGTTAATGCAAGGGATATCGGACACCTAAACGACGTCATGGGCGAGATCAAGCAGATTGATGGAATCCACGAGCTCATAGTCGAAGTGGCCACTCAGCTTGTCAAGGTTGACCCAAAGTTCTCACTACGCTAATTACTATTTTCCAAGCCTTTTACTACTTTAGCATAATTCATCTTTGTTATTCGCTAATTTGGTAAAGACTTTTATATCAAATTGAGCGGAAACTACTCGTCATAATGACCTACTGGGAGGAACGCGGTTCTACCAGTTTGAAGCAAAGGAGAATTGAAGAGGATCACTAATTTGGTGCAGGAGAGCGTTTCGGTTTTATCGAAGATCAAGAAGGGCGCCTACTTTATAGTCGGGACCCTTGCCCTCGTGCTGGGCGTCATCGGCGCATTCCTCCCGGTGCTACCAACTACGCCACTGATCCTGCTCGCGGCATGGTGCTATATCAGGAGCTCAAAAAAGTTCTACGAGTGGCTCATCAACGACGAGAGGTTCGGAAAAACCATTGAGGACTACCATGAGGGAAGGGGCATCAAAAAAAACACCAAGGTCAAGGCTATCGGGATGATGTGGCTCACCATCTCGGTATCATCGTACTTTTTCATCACGAGCACTGAGCTGATTGCGTTCCTGTACATGATAGCCATCACAGTGTCTGTCTACATCTACAGGCAACCCACCCTTGATGAGGACACCCCCGATGCAGTTACCGGGGAATGATTCATAGAACACCCCGCCGTATTGGATAGGGATATAGTTGAACAGTCAAACGGAGACAGCCATCGGGGTATCATTATCGTTCGTCCTGTGGTACCTCGTTTTTCTGACGGATTACCTGTGGAGTTTCTGGTTCAGGGTCACGTTTGCATCGGTTTTACTGACGTTCTACGCATTCTTCATCGGGGGAGCAAGCCTAAAGGACGTGAGGCTAGGGAGGGACGACATCGTCAAGGGGCTTGGATCAGGTATCGCCCTCTATGGTTTGTTCTACATCGGGTTCAACGTGTTCAGGTCACTTGTAGCAAGTGGAGCAAGCGATGTCTACCTGTTCAGGTCTGAGCTGCCCCTGTTCGTCCCGGCAACGCTTCTGCTGGTTACCAGCTTCTGCGAGGAGTTCTTCTGGCGGCACTATGTGCAGACAAGCCTATCCGAGAGGTACGGGATCAAAGGGATACTATTAACGGCGGCCCTGTACGCGGCGATACACCTGCCCACAATGAACCTGCCGCTGACAGCCGCTGCTTTCATCGCTGGGCTAGCGTGGGGTCTCCTGTACAGGCACACAGGCTCACTTTGGTTCGTTGTGTTCTCCCATATCGCCTGGACTGAACTTATATTTGTCTTCCTGCCCCTTGGGTAAAAAACTTATACCATGAGATGTGTGAACTAGCTGATATGTCGCTCAACACTTGGTTCATCGCCACGAGGCCGTGGTCACTCTCAATGACGTTTGTCGCAACTTGCCTCGCGGGGATAATGGCGTACAGCTTCGGCAGTTTTGACCCCTTCCTGTTCACGTTGACGATGATTGGGCTCATCATAGCCCACACGGCGTCCAACATGACCAACGACTGGTACGATGTCAAGAACGGTGTAGACGAGAACGCGCCAACCGCAGAGTACAGGCCGCACCCGCTGCTGTTCGGCCAGGTGGACAAGGGCACGTACAAGATGGTGATCTTCGCCCAGTTTGCGGTTGGATTCGCCATCGCCGGTTACCTGACATGGCTGCAGGGGCTGCCTGTAATGGTTTTCAGTGTTCTCGGTGTGCTTTTCGGGGTGTTCTACACGGCTGGCCCGATTAAGCTTAAGTACCGGACACTAGGAGAGGTCAGCGTCTTCCTAGCCTTCGGGCCGTTAATGGTTGGAGGTGCGTTCTACGCCATCACAGGCAAGTTCTCGTGGGACCCTTTGCTGGCATCGACCCCCATCGGTTTGCTCATCGCGCTGGTCCTACTGGCGAACAACCTGAGAGATAGGAAATTTGACGCTAACGTTGGTATATCGACAATGGCAACGGGGGCTACCGAGGACCAGGGGATGCGGTACTTTACGGCCCTGACAGCCTCTGCCTACATTTCTGTGATTGCTTTGATTTTACTGGGAATATTTTCCCCGTTCGCTCTACTCTCTTTCCTGTCCATCAAGACAGCGATGGAGATCATACGCCAGTTCAGTGAAAAAATTCCCCTGACATCTGACCAACAGACCGCCCAGCTCGCTCTACAGTTCGGGGTGCTCCTCACTGCAGGGGAGCTTGTGAACGTCCTTTACTATACATTTTTCTAAGTAATTTCCATTAGTAAGGGAATATGAAAAGTTTTGAATTCTCTCGTTCAATAGAACTAAAAAAAGAGAAAAAACATGCGTTTAATCAAGCTCTACTATGGGTATCAATTTGATTAAAACTGCGTAGAGTATAACTCCCAAGGCTAGTATGCCAGCGAGTACTGACCATTCTACCCATGATGGTATATAACTTCCCCAATTAAAGGGTATATTTGGGAAAGTCAAGGCTGGAACTACGACTAATACGCAGTTGATCCATAACCCCAAAATAGACAAAACGGACGCAATCAGTACACCTACTTTATTACGGTTTGGAAGAATTAGGAGAAGTACGGGTACAACGAATCCTGCAATTATCATCCCCCAGAATAGAGTGGCATACGATCCAAAAAGAAGCATATTAGATACGACAAGTGTCGCTGATTTACTTACATATTGGATTGTAAAGTGCTGATTGAAGATAAAATAGAGAATCAGGATAATTCCCACCCTGAGATAGTTTCCAAGGCCCATAATAACCTCCTCCGAGATAATCTCATCCCATTCGTACACTCTAGAAAGGATCATAGACACGATAACTATCGCGGCAATCCCGGTTACAATGGCCAGAACCAAGAAATACGCCCCTATGAAGGGAGCATTGAGGGCAGGACGGGCCCCGAGCAAACTAAAGATGAAAGCAACAACCATTCCAGAGTCAAGAAGAGGGAATGGAAGAATCACTATCGAAATTGAGTTTAACATATTCTCATATTTTTCTGGGTCTTTTGGAGTGATAACGTTTTGAATTCCACCTAGAATTTTGTATAACCCATCTCGAACTTTGAAACGACCAGTTATCAAACTAATATCATGTTTCATAGAAACCAAGAGGTAGAATGCACTGGAAGCAAAGTATAAGGACAATATAATCAGGTCCCAAGCGAGAGGTGAGCCAATTCTAAGGTTAAAGAATAGGACCAGAATTCTGTCAGGTCTTCCAATATCAGCAACAACGGACAGTACAGCCATAGCTAGACCGACCAAGGTCATGCCTTCTGCGATCCTAGATATGGGTTTGAATTTATCCAGTTTGAAGACCCGAATAGTTGTGGATATAATAATACCCGCGTGGCTGACGCCGATCATGAACATGAACGTAGCAATGTACAGCCCCCACATTACCGTGTTATTTAGACCAGTGGCCTGCATTCCCACAGTAAACTGAGTGTACCAGGCATAAGCACCCCAAAGAACAACCATGCCGAAGATACCGATTGTTGCATAGAACGCTTGCCCAGTATTCTCCATGGATTCAAGGATTTTATCAACGTGATTTTCCATTGCTAGCCCTCCTCCTCAAACCATTTCTTGCCACTTGTAATGTACAATAGCTTTGGTTTCGTATTCATCTCCTCTAATAGTGCTGAGCTGATGTAGGTTTCGAGAAGTTTCGAGGGTGGACTATTTGGATCATTCAGGTCACCAAAGTGTCGTGCCCCTACTGGGCAGATCTCAACACATTTGGTTAGTAATCCTTCTCTAACTCTGTGCTGACAGAATGTGCATTTTTCAACGACGCCAATGGGTCGTACGGGAACGAGTGCGTTGACATTCTCTTGGGGTATCTGTGGTTTACCCCAATTGAAGCTCCTAGCATTGTATGGACAGCCGGCCATACACTGCCTGCATCCAATGCATTTGTCATAGTTCATCTCAACGATGCCATCTTCGCTCTTGAAGGTGGCACCAGTTGGACATAGTTTAACACATGGGGGGTCGTCGCAATGAAGACACGCTATGGGCAGATACCACTTTCCATGAATGGGGCTTTCAATGTAGCTTGTCTTGGACTGGTTTGAAGGTACGCTGTTTAAACGAGTTATTGGCTCATTTTGTTCCATCTCGAACGTCTCGATCCACTGCATCGGTGCAGGGATGTTAGGAATATTATTTTCCTCTTTACATCCATAGGTACACTGCCTGCACCCGATACAGGCACCCACGTCGATTACCATGCCCCAGCGTTTACCAGAATTCGTCGTAGGGGAGGTTTGAGTTATCTTGAGAAGGGTGCTAACTGCACCGCCGGGTATTATGTTCTTGGCTACAAGATATACGCTGCCAATTCCAACTATTTTTAGAAAATCTCGTCGTTTTATAGATTCCTTCATTATTATTTCCTCCTGACCGTAAATGCGTATATTGCTGCGCCAAGCGCACCTATAATCGCTATAAAGAAGTATGTCGGGGAGATGAACGGTTCCGGTTTTTCAATTACAACGGACACGGGCGTCACTGGTGGAAGCGTCTTGTTCATCATGATGTAGGGATTCATGGGTTCATGACAGTCTATGCAAACAAGGGTTGCATCATGGCTGTCTGCATGAATTCCCAGTGACCACTCGTAGTAGACGTCGTTATGACATTGTTCGCATAGAATTGAAGATTCACTCATGGCGACATCTGTGCCATTTAATAGGTGTAACATTGTCATGTACACGTCGTCGTGGCACGTCTCGCAGTTCTCATCTGTTGCTCCCCACACGGTATGAGCGTCTAACGATACGGTATGGCATTCCCCGCAATCTGGGCTTGGAATCGCTGGAAGGAAAGTATGTCCAGTCATCCCATTAGTACCGCTCTCAAAATCCACTAAACTGGTGGTCATATGACAGTCTAAACAATCGTATCCCTCATATCCATGCTCTTCAGCAACTTGTTCAATATCTTGGGATAAATGACATCCTTTACAGAGAGTATTAGGGTCATTAGTCAGGATTTCAAGAGTCATTGGGTCGTGACAACTATCACAGCCAACTCCAGCATGGCTGTGTTCACTTTCGAGCCATTCAGTATATGTTGGATAATGAGTTACACTATGACAACGATCACACGAAGCCGGAGTATAGTCCTCATTATATTCACTCCTCGGAGCGTGACATAATTCACATCCTATGTTTTCAAACTGGTAGTCACCACCAGTTTCATCAAAATTAGTTGTATGACATGGTAAACATACATCAGGTGACCCTTGGGCTTGCCATTGAGTCTGAAACACTGGATCAGTAAATGCTCGTGAGTGAGCGGTTTGGTTCCATTCATTAAACTGAGTCTCGTGGCATTTACGACAGGTACCTGATCCAACGTAGTTTTCTAAAGGATAGGCGTTAACTTCTGAAAAGCCTATCGAATAAACCATAATTAATAACAAAAAAATGAACATGGTTTTTTTACCGATCTTTGAAGTGATAAGATTAGTAACAAAAACATGAATATCATCATTCGTGTTGTCATTTTTTTGATAACTGAACATGTTTCAAAGGGATACCTTCATATTTATTAAGACTTGTACATAATTCGAAAAAATAGTATTTATTTTAAGAGTTTCTGGATTTCTCCAGACTGTAACGCTCTCTCCATTACCTTCATCTTGGCGTCCATCTTGCAATAGATGAACTTGGAGATGGTGTCTTTGGTGAGCCAATCAAGCTTTGTAACAATGTCGATCATCCTCTTACTCTTGAACACGACATCACTCATCCGTCTCAATCTCAGGCTCGTATAAAGTACGTCACCCATCTGTTCCTTCCACGCGTCATCAAAAGAGGACAGGGATGCCCCGCGGTTTATCTTAGCTGCGGCTGCCTCGCCTGCGATCTTCCCGATAATCAGACCAGGAGGGATGCCCCCTCCAACCGTGGGTATCGTGTGACCGCCAGCGTCACCAACCACCAGAACGTTATCGGTAGTCGTGTGCTCAATGGGGCCGCCGACAGGAATGTTCCCAGCCTTCACGGCGGTGGGGACCGCGTTTTTGAGCTTCTCGGCTGTCAACGGGTGGTTCTTGACAAAATTTCTTTGATAGTCCCTGATTGTCATGCCCCTCTTCATGAAGGGAGCCCTTACACCCGTCCCGACGTTTGCTATATCCTTGCCCTTGGGTATGATCCAGGCATAGGTACCAGGCGCGATGTCCTCGCCCAGGTACATGTCTACGTAATCAGGGTCATGGTCCACGTTCACCATCTCGAACTGGTACCCGACGCCGTAATCGACGGGGTCGGTTGAGATGGGTAAACCGGCTTCCCGCGCGATCAGGGAGTAGGCTCCATCAGCTCCGATGACGACATCGGATTTGAGATCAAATATCTCGCCGCCTGACCTTACACGCACCCCGTCATCCAGGAGCTTTATCGCTGAAGTAAAAGGCATAATCTCTGCCCCTGCCCTTCCGGCCTGATTTGCTAAATGTTTGTCGAACAGCTTCCTCTCGACAACATGACCCGTGAAATCTACCGGAAAGTCCACGCCGTTTGGGAAGACAAAGTTCACGTATTTCGTGTTGTTGACGATGCAACGCTTAGGGATATCCCATATCTTGTCCAGCCCCGGCACATCAGGCGCCAGCCTCTTCATCTCATCCAGTGATGGGAGGAACTCACCGCACTTGTCTGGGACGCCTATCTCAAGCTCCCTCTCGATTAGAAGAACGTTCACGCCGTTCTCAGCTGCCGCCTTTGCCGCGCTTGAGCCCGCTGGCCCCGCACCGACGACGATTACATCGTATTTTTGATCATTTTCAAGGTATTTCATTGGTATGGCTCCGGTATTAATGGGATTGGTTCTGGTGAGACGCGATTGACTCAAGATTCTCCGTAAAATTGTGATTGTACTGGTCTAGAAGCTCAAGTAGTGAACTCCTTGCATCGCAGTCGGGGTAATCCTTCAGTATCTCGCCTGCCAGGTTAGCGAACTCCTCCATCTTGTCGATTGATTTCTGCAGGGAGCCCGTATACTTGTATATCCTGTGAATAAGATCCACGTCAAGGTCCTTGCTCTCACCCTGATAGACGGATAGTAAAGCCGCCTTGTCCTCGGCCGTAATCTTGTCCGAGTCAACGGCGTAGAGAAGCAACAATGATGGGTCGCCGTTCAACAAGTCGTTGTTGGGAGACTTTTCGTATCCCTTGGGTGTGAAGGCATCTATAATGTCGTCTCTTATCTGGTATGCGTTCCCGAAGTATTTGCCGAATTTTGCCAGTTTGTCCACGTCCTCAGGTTTGTTGGTAGCGGCTATTCCTCCGAGTGCGGCTGCTGCCTCGAAAAGACTGCCGCTCTTGAGATAGTTCATATGCAAGTACTCATTCACGGATAGGAGTTTGTGCTTGAACTGGTTCTGTACCGTGATCCCTTGCACCATCTTGAGTGCGGTCTCGGCCAGCCACCCAACGATCTCGGGTTTGCCTGTTTGGGATGCGTGCATGAGCCCCATGCTCAGCAGGGCATCGCCTGTGAGCACCGCCTTCTTTATCCCGTGCTGGGAGAACAAGGACGGCTCGCCTCTTCTGTACATGTCCTCGTCTATGATGTCATCGTGAACTAGGGTCGCGTTGTGGATGAGTTCAAGTGCTAGAAACATGTTCCCAGTGTCAAGGAAGTCTCCGCCGAGCATCTCGGAGCAGAGAATGGCGATCAGAGGCCTTAGCCTCTTCCCGCCCGTTGATATCGCGTATTTCGTCGTGGACGCTAGGAGCGGGTGGATGTATGTGAGGTCAAGTTCCTTCAGGGTCTTGTTGATGAACTCAATCTGGCTCTCTCTGTTTTTCCGTGTTAAAGTTTTGACGCTCCTACATTGAACCCTTTTACATGAGTACATAGGGGATTATTATTAAAACTAACCTAAATTCCGGAACTATAGATTTCGTCAGCGATACATCGGAACATTTCAAGATTGAAAAACACTTGAACAAATTTCAATGTGTGAATCCCCCGTGCTTTACCGTGAACCCTATATCGAATCACAAGGAATACTTCACTATGACGAAGGCGGTCCTTGAGAGACGCGAGCCAAAAATAGTGATGTTCTGTGGAAAGGGCGGGGTGGGCAAGACAACCTGTGCCTCGGTCACTGCGATTCATTACGCCTCTGAGGGAAACAGGACTCTTCTCATATCAACGGACCCGTCCCCATCACTCACGGATATCCTCGAAATGAACGTCATGGGGGAAATCACAGAGGTCCCAGGGGTACAAAACCTCAAGGCGGTTGAGCTGGACTACGACCGAGTCCTTGAGATGTGGAAGATAAAATTCGGTGAGGAAATCTTCGAGGTGGTCTCATCTTTCCTCCCCGTTGAGGAGGAGATAATTGATTATATCGCAGGCGCACCCGGCATCGACGAAGAGTTCGCCCTGAGCTACGTCTTCGACCTCTACATGAGTGGCGAGTACGATGTCATCGTCTGGGACACGGCCCCAGCGGGGGGCACGCTGTCACTGCTCTACCTTCAAGAGACCTTCTACAACCACATGAGAGACGCAGCCAAGCTGTACATCAGGCTCAAGGAGACCCTTGAGAACCTCACTGGACGCAAGAAGCGGGACCCCCTGAAGATAATAGGGGAATGGGAGAAGTTGGCTGAGGACGTTCTTGCCATGGTAAGGGCTGACAACACACTGGCGTTCCTAGTGACCATCCCGGAGGGGTTGGGAGTCTACCAGACTGAGAGGATCAAGGGGGATCTAGAGAAGTTTAAGGTGAACATAGGGGGGATAATAATCAACAACTTCATCCCAGAGGAGTTCGCTGTTGGGTCTGATCTCCTAGAAAAGCGGGTTCATGTCCAGGATCAGTACATCAAAGAGCTTGAGAAAACGTACTCGGGGTCACTCCCTGTGGTCAAACTAGCTCTCCAGGGCTTCGAGGTAAAAGGATTAGAGGCTTTAAGGAGAATAGAGGAACAACTGTTTCCTTGATTTAGAGTCCGAGGTATTTTAACAGGAACTTCACGGCCCCCTTGACCCTGATCCCGGCGAGGCCAGGCATCCTGAGCTCCCTCTTCGCAAGGCCGGTCCTCCTCTTTGCATCATCGATCTCGATCTTGAGAGCGTTGTACTTCCTCTGCCTTTCGTCCAGATCGCTTGTGGTCTCGATGATTCCGTCGATGGTCCTCATGATATCCCTTGCCATCACGAGCCCACCGTTCACCTTTTTCCCGAAAGACTCGTTATTGATCCCCACCTCTACCTTAAGCTGGTTGAGCCTGATCATCGCCTCGTAGGTCGTTTCGGCGATCTGGTCCCTGGTCATCCAGTCGGTGTGGTAGCTCAGGTACAGCTTCCAGCTTGGCTGGTATAGTGCCACCTTGTGATCCCTGAGGTTTTGGTAAAGCTTGGTGAACCCATATTTCCTCGGGTTCTCGTAGATTATGCTGCCAGGGTCAAGGAAAGGGGCCATGGGTGCGATGAACGTGAATATCTTGTCGTTGTTCCCCATCTCCTTGTACAGGTGCCTCGTATAGTCCACGCTTTCCAGTACGGACTCGGAGGTCTGGCCTGACAACCCCACCATGTAGTAGATGTCAAGCTTCTCGGTTCCCTTTGATAGGGCGTTCTTGATGGTGTCCTCCATCTGGACCGTCGAGTATGGCTTGCCCATGATGTTCCTGATCCTGTCGTCGTGGCTCTCTGGGCTGATCTCAAGGGTCCAGTTCTGGGTGCTACCGGCAAGCTTCTTCATCCAATCATCTGGAACCATATCGAAAAGCTCGTAAGTGATTGTGTTATCGATGTCCGCATTCTTGATGCCATCAAGCACTTCCTCGGCCCATTTCTTGCCCCCTTGTCTGAGGTCTCCGATGAGGAATATTGGTGCCTTGAAGAACTCGTTGATGATTGTGATCTCTTCTACAAGTTTCGCTGCCGACTTGTGGGCGGGCCCGTCCCTGTTGAAATGGTTCTTAAAAGCTGTGCAGCTTCCGCCACAGGTTATGCAGTTGTACGCGCACCCCTTGCAGGTGAGCACGGCTGTGAAAGGGTACTCCATGAAGCTCTGGTACGGGAGCGTGCTCTCAAGGTCCATGTGCCGTAGCACCAGCTTCATCACCTCGCCGTAATCGATCCACAGGTCGTCCATCTCGGTGGGTACGAAGGTCATTGGATTGATGCGCTTGCGTCCGTCGCGTGTCCTCCACGTCAGATTTTCCACGGTCTCAGGCTCCTTACCTGCAGAGATGTGGTTCATGAGATCAAGGAGGGGTTTCTCGGTGGTGTCCCCGCGTAGTATGTAATCAATCTGGGGAAAGTGCTCGATGATCTCCTCGTGGAAGTAGCTGGCTGATAACCCGCCTAGCAGAATGGGCGCGTCAGGGTGGTGTTTCTTGACTATCTCGGCCATGTCCAGGCTTCCCGCCGCGTGGGGAAGCCAGTGGAGGTCGAAGCCGAAGACCTTGGCGTCAAGCTTCTTGATGAATTTCTCTGCGTCGAACTTTGGGTTTCTGAGCATCTTGACGGCAAGGTTGACTATCCTCGCCTTGTACCCGTTCAGCTCAAGGTACCCCACCATGCTTACGAAACCTAGCGGGTACATCTCGAACACCGGCGTAGAGGGCACCACATCGCTGATGGGCCCGTACATAGCTGGGAGTTTCCTGAAATCGTAGACACTCGGGGCGTGGAGAAGAACCAAATCGACGCCGGGCATAGACACCCTACCGTCACATGTCTATTTTAACCCTGTCAAAACGGGAAAGAGTAGAAAAGTTAGGAGCTGGATGGCTTCCTCATGAAAGTGATCGGGTAGAGTACGCCGATACATATGATGAGAGTGCCTATCCATATGAGGTTCATCCACGGGAAGTAGATGATACTCACCACAAACTCAACTGGGATATATTCGACACCGTCAAGTCCGTGTGCCAGTGCACGGTACACGTTCTGTGACTGGTGAATCACTATATATACGTCCCAGCCAAGGCTACGGAGAACCGTGGGCCTCGCCACGATGCCGTGAGCTGAGTAGAGAAGTATCTTGGCGTCCGCGCTGATGGTTTCCCCTCCCTTTCTAACCGTGACGGGGATTGATAGCCCCGCGAACTCAGGCACTAGATCAGGGCTTGATGGACTGGACTGGACCAGGCCGGTGGGCTCAATCCTCTCAAAGTCCCCGAAATCCAATTGGAGCTCACCAAGGTTCATGGTCTCGCCCGGTGTCCCCACCAGCTCGCCGTAGTTGACCTCGTTGGTCGCGCTAAACAAGATTCCAATCATGATGATTACTACCCCAAAATGGAGGAAGCTCCTGCTTATCTGGAGTTTTCTCTTCTTCTGGATGCTTGTAATCAGGTGGTAAACTGTTGCTATACCTGCAACGAAGGTCATTGGTATGCCCAGGTTTGCCAGCATGTTACCAGTCGGATATTTCATAACAGCTCCGACTACCCCTAGGATGACCACGCCGAATACAGTGGCGGAGTATTTCTTGATGTCAAGAACCTCGTAGAGGTTGCAGCCGATCAGGCTCACTAGGAAAAGAAGGACGAACGGATATGTCCATTTGTTAAAGAACGCAGCATCGATGCTCACGTCCCCGCCGGTCACACCACTGTTGATAATCGGGAAGACTATTCCCCAGAGGCTGACTACAGCGATCATTACGATTGAAAGGAAGCTCATGGAGATCGCCATGTCATATACGGTGTCCGTCTTTAGCTCGAACTCGAAGTAGCTGAAGCCTCTCTTGCTCTTGTTACCCAGGTAATAGACGATGATAACACCCATCATCACCAGTAGAAGGTATCCGATTGGGTTGCTTCCGAAAGCGTGGACTGATTGAGCCAGCCCGCCACGGGTTACGGCTGTAGCGAATATAATCAGGGCACCTGTAACCATGAGCATGAAGTCCTGGGATGTGCTCTTCTTTGATGTCAGACGGGAGACCAGATGGAAGTACGCGGTCAGTGTCAGCCACGGGACAAGAGATGAAGTCTCTACTGGGTCCCATGCCCAATAACCGCCCCATCCAAGTACCTCGTATGCCCACAGGCCGCCAATGGCGATCCCTAAAGTGAGGAAGAGCCAGGCAATAGCCGCCATTCCTCTTGTCAGTCTTGGCTTGTTGTCTGATTCACTGAATGTAAACCCAAGAGCATATAGTGCTGTGACGTACCCGACGAAGACGATCGGCGGGTGGATCAGCATCCAAGGGGTCTTCAGTAGCGGGTTAAGCCCAAGTCCCTCGCTTGGAGTGTATGATAGCATCGCAAACGGGTTCTGGATTATGATAACTACCACCATGAAAATGAGAACCACGTTCATGTACTGGTACATCTTTGACTGCTCTTCCTTCTCGCCCAGCATCAGCCTGATGACTAGGTAACCTAGAGCGAATGAAAAGGCGAAGAAGAGCCAGGAACCTCCGTTGCTGGCCCACGAGGCGTAGAGCTTCTCGGACCAGCCGAGGATTGAGCTACTGTACTGGAATACCTCGATTAACTTGTAATTACTCGTGAGGAACGAGTAGGCGAACCAGAGATAACTGATTATCACTAGCCCAGTGGATACCACGATTATGGGTATCCTACCGTTTAGAAACGTTGTTTCGTTTTTTGAACGTACATTATACAGATCGTATAACAAAGTGAAAGCAGAAGCGACTATCATTATCTCAAATAGTTCCATAAAGGCCTATTCGGAATAATCGCTTTTAAATCTAGGAGTATAAAAACGCATCATTTTAATTCGATATGCAATGCATTAATGTGATAGTCATGGAGTTCAGGGATGACGTTTATCTTGGAATCGCAGGGGTAATAGTTGCGCTTGCAGCATATTTCGCGCTATTCATTGCGCCCGCGGAGGTAACCATGGGGGAGCTGGTTAGAATATTCTACTTCCACCTCCCGCCGGCCATAATAACATACCTCTCACTTCTCGTCTCCGTATCAACGGGACTTCTCTATATCCGGACAAAAAACTACAAGTACGATGCTCTATCTGAGTCTGGAGCACTTCTTGGTCTCGTCTACGGCTTGATTACTTTAATCAGCGGGGCGATCTGGGCCAACGCGACATGGGGCGTCTACTGGAACTGGGACCCAAGGGAAACAACAACCCTGATCCTCTGGTTCGCGTACGTCGGATATTTCCTGTTGAGGATGTCAATCGAGAACCCTGAGAGAAGGGCATCATCAGCAGCGGTATTCAACACCTTGGCATTCATGACGGTACCACTCAGCTATCTATCGTTCATTCTATGGCCCTCACTCCACCCAAAACTAGGTGATGAAGCAGGAGGGTTGGGTTTAACAGGCACCATGGTACAGGCACTCGTAATGAACATCATGGGGGGTCTCTTCGTGTTCGGGTACGTCCTGAAGAAAACGTACGACAGGAGGATGAAACTCGATGAAGTTCAGAGCAGATTAATGGAGGAGATGTAAATGCCAGCACAAGTCATTCAAGTACTAGGACTATACCTCGTGGGAAGCATCGGTTACATCGCATGGGTCTGGAAGGCAAACGCAGACCTGGACAAAAAACTAGAAAAGGAATAACAATGAAGATCACATCAAAGCACCTACTCATCGCGGTTTTACTAGCGGTTAGCGTAGGACTTGCCTACGACAGCATGACCAACTACATGAACCCATACATCGCCGTAGCGGATGTAAACGCCGACCCGGCACGGTACACTGGGAAGAGCCTGCAGGTCATCGGCACCGTTGAGCCCGGCTCTTTGGAGTTGACAAACGATGGCAGCCTCAACTTTGTCCTATTGGATGAGACAGGAGAAACCATCAAGGTCACTTACAGAGGAATACCCCCTAACAACATGGAGGACGAGGGGAACAGCGTCGTGGTCCTAGGAGAGCTTGATAGTAACGGCGAGCTCCAATCGGAGGAACTTCTCGTAAAGTGCCCATCAAAGTACGAGGGCGAGGAGGAGGACTCTGGAGTCTCACACGTGTTCCTAGCAGCAATGGGTATCGCGGTACTCGGGATTGGTTATCTAGTCATAACCATGTTCTACAAAAAGTCCTAACTGGATAACTTTCCCATAATATTCTAGTTTATACCTGTTAAAGTGAGAGAATTCATAGTTTATACTTTTATTCCACAAGAAATAGTAAGGTATCCATTATGACCGATGTCGTGAGGGTTGTTGACGTCACCAAGAACTTTGGGCACATCAAAGCACTCAGGGGCATTTCTTTAGATTTCAGCAAGGGACAGAAGACCAGTTTCCTAGGGCCCAACGGTGCCGGAAAAAGCACTCTTCTCAGGATAATAGCCACCCAGATGGTGCCATCAGCGGGGAATGTCTTCGTGATGGACGAGGACGCCCACACTAACAGGGAGAAAGCCAAGCGAAACATCGGAATAGTGGGACACAGGAGCTTCCTATACGATGAGCTAACGGTCCTTGAGAACCTCCAGTTCTACGGGAGTTTCATCAACGCCGATGAATCCGAGTTTGACAGAGTCCTCAAGATAACGGACATCGAGAGGTGGAAGGACACTAAGTCAGGACACCTTTCATACGGGCTCAGGAAGCGCGGCGACATCTCAAGGGCTCTACTGGGCGACCCACCGATTCTGCTGCTGGACGAGTTCTTCGCGGGGCTTGACCAAGAGACGGCGGGGGCACTGGCAGAGTACATGGACGGGCTGAAGGCCCAGACCATCATCACCACGTCCCACACGCCGGAGCTCATCAACAGCTTCTGCAACAGGTCAATTTTCATTCGGCGCGGCTTAATCGAGAAGGATGTGCAGTTATGAGCGACAGTACACTGAGCCACGCGTTGAAGTTGGCGCGCAAGGACATCATCGTGGAGCTCAGGAGGCCCCACGAGTTGTTATCCATCATTGCATTCACGCTCTCATCAATAATAGTAAGCAGCTTCTCATGGAGGACCATCCTGAGGCTGGACCCGCTGGTCATTTCAGCCGCGATGTGGGTGGTCATATTCTTCGCAAGTATCCTGGTGCTCACCACCAGCTTCGCAAGAGAGGTTGATCGTGGGACCATCGACGGCCTGAGGAGCATACCATGCCCACCCACGGCCATACTCGCGGGAAAGATGATCTACGGGATGATTACACTTGTTATAGTGCTACTCTCACTGATTTTCTCGTCCCTACTCTTCCTCAACCTGAACACAGTTCTAATACCGGGACTTGTAATTATTTTCACGATAGGGGCTATTGATTTCGCGTTGATGGGCTCCATGATGTCAGCGGTGCTCATGTACTCAGAGGGAAAGAACCTGCTCCTCGCGTTCCTGTTCTTCCCGGTCAGCGTACCAATCCTGCTACCGGGAATCCAGGCAACTGCAAAGATACTGGCAGGTGAGGGAGTTCTAGCTACAATCCCTGAGATGCGCCTACTCTTCGCGTTCATGCTCGCGGTCATTGCTGCTTCGATGCTTTTGTTCCAGGAGATCTTCCTGGAGTAGAAAAAATCCTTAGCGGACGTTCTTCCGGGCCAACATTTCCTCTGCGACCCTAAACCCATCCTCCAATACTCTGTCAGGCCTGCCCCTCATTGTAACTGAAAGCACGAGTAAAGTTATCTCAAACAGGATGTAAAACGGGATGGTCATTAAGATCATCGAGACCGGAGTAGGATCAGGCGTCAAGACGGCCGTGAGAATTGATAGCCCGACGAACAGGTGCCTTCTCATGGACTTTAGCTCCTCCAGGAGAATTAGGTCAAGGCTGACCATGAAGTAGAGCACTATCGGGAACGTGTAAAGCAGCCCGGACCCGAGTAGCCCGAAAGTTATCAGGTCATAAAAGTCTCTCAGCGCGTATAACGGCATGACCCTTGTCTGGTTGACGAACTTGTACAGGACCGAGAAAGTCGTGGGGACAATCACAAAGTAGGAGTAGGCCACACCAAACAGGAACAGTACCATGAACACCGTCACAAAGGTGACTATGTGCTTCTTCTCGTTCTCGTAAATGGCTGGCGCGATAAACCCGTAGATCTGGTAGGCCAGGTAGGGCAATGTCACTGTGACGCTGATGGCGAATGATAATGAGACGTAGATATAGAAACTGTCGAGCCAGTTCAGCGCGATGAGGGTTACCCCCTCGGGAAGCACAGTGTCCTGCACGTACTCCATCAAAACAGTGACAAGCAACTCGTACTCGGTAAAGTCCAGTTGAGCAAGTTTCGAGAGATCCGCCGGAAGCGACATCACAATTACAATTGAGAAAACGAGGACGTACACGATCTTCCTCAGACGTGACATCAATTCCTCAAAATGAATCCAGAGATCAGACTCGAATAACTCGGCCATGGAAGGCACCTATGAAAGTTTTAGGATGATTCCTCTTTGGAGGTGAATTTTACGATGTCCTGGGCTATGTCGTTGATATCCCTGCCCTCAACCTGGATGCCCAGCTTCTTCGCTGCATCGATTACGGCCTTTCTCTCCTCGTCTTCCTTGCGCACCTTCTCGTCAACGTACCGGGTTGGCTCCTGTGTGGCCTTGTTGAATTCCCTGGCTGCTTCTCCCATTGATCGTGCAAGCTCAGGGAGTTTCCTTCCTCCGAAGAGCAGTAGTACTATGAACAGGATGAACAGTAGCTCCGTGTTTCCAGTCATTTGTCGTTCCTCGCTATGAGTCGGTTACCTATGGAATAAAAGGGTTTAGAATCCACTTTTCTTCTCCTGATTGATGTATTTTTACCCATTTTTTTATATCTCCTTGTTATCTGTGATTATCATACTGAGGACCTTCTTTCTCGTTACTATTGATGCGGAGTCCACCCAGAGGACGCCTTCCTCTCCTCTGATCTTGTTTATCATCCCGTACAGCTCTTTCTCGTCTGTAGTACAGGCGGTCAGGATCAGGTCGTAGTTGCCCATGGTTAGGAAAACATTGCACACGTCATCCATCCCGGTGAGCCGATCAACGACCTGGTTACTGTCGTAGTCACCGGTAGTTCGCACCATGAGAACCGCCCTCGTCCCCTTTCCTAGTTCGTCGTCCTCGACGATGCTAACGTAAGCCTTGATGATATTGTCCTCCTCAAGCTTCTTGATCTTGCGGGATACGGTGGCTGGACTAGCGTTCACCAGCTTTGCAATATCCCTGATAGAAGCCCTTCCATCAAGTTTCAGGATCCGCAGTATCTGCTTGTCCAATTGGTCAGCGATTCTCAATATAGCCTCACTTTCTGCTCCCAAGATATATGCTTTTCCAAGGATTCGTTCTTTTTGTCCCATAAAATTCCAATATATAAAACATTTCAATCAAATTTTCACAGTATTTGAAACAAATCTTATATTCTCATCCGTGACCTTGCATGCATCACCAAGGTGAAAATCATGACGGAAGAAGTATCAAGACGTGATTTCGTAAGAATGGCTGGAGCAGCCATCGGTGGAATCGCATTGGGAGCAGTCGGAGGTTACTCGATCCTACCGGCAAAGGAGACTATTATCACACAGGATGTTCCGCTAGAGGTACCGGAGCATCCATGGGTGTATGCAAAACTTGACGTTGATAAAGTCAAGGAAAGAGCATATGCGGCATATTTTGAGCATGGCTGTAGCTATGGAGCTTTTGAAGGGATAATTGGGGAGTTACAAGACACTGTTGGTCATCCATTCACAAGCATGCCCACAATTATGTCCAAGTATGGGAAGGGAGGCACAGTGGGATTTGGTACGCTATGTGGTGCTTTAAACGGGGCATCAATGGCTATGAACCTTGTTTCAACAGATCTCAATATGGTTACAGAAATTGTTGGGGAGTACACGGAAACCGCGTACCCAGCATGGAAACCCGTGGTGGCTAAGAAAACGGACGATGATCTACCAACTTCAGTTTCTGGATCGCCTCTGTGCCACGTTTCCGTCACAAAGTGGTGTGAGGCTTCTGGGTTCGGATCAGGTTCGAATGAGAGAAAAGAGAGATGCGGACGGCTTACCGCCGAAGTGGCCGGTCGTACAGTTGAGATACTAAATGGGATGGCTGATGGAACGTTCAGTGCGGTCTTTGCAAACCCAGATAGTGTAACGGGCTGTAACGGCTGTCACGGTGACGATGGTAATGTTGCTAATGTTCACGCCAAGAGTGACTGTGTACAATGCCACGCTGACGCGCACGATAACTAGGCTTTCCTAGCCTACCCTTTTTTATTTTATATTTATTAGTAACAACTATCGGTATATTCAAAAAAAAAATAAAAAAGGGTTATTTATCCCGGTTAATGAAAGAGGTGCTCGATGTAGACCTCAATAGGGTTGGTTATCAGCGCAGGCCAGATACCGAATATCACGCTAAGCGCGCTCAACGCGATCAGCGTAATGGCCATTGCCTTGGGGATGGGGGTCACGTCCTTGAATTTCTCCGGTAATTCACCGTAGTAGATCCTCCAGACTGCCCTGAACTCGTATCCAAGTGTAACCAGCGTGGCCACGCTTCCAGCCATTATTGCTACGAACAGCTCCATGAACCCTGACTCGAATCCCCTCACCATTGCGCCGCTCAGCAGGATGAACTTGCTCTTGAAGCCAACCGCTGGTGGCACGCCTCCGATGGTCAGGAACCCTGCCATTGTCGCCAGGATTGCTATCGGCAATTTCTCTGCCAGCCCACCCATCTTGTCCATGTCCCGGGTACCCGTCCTGTATAGGAGAGCGCCTGAGACCAGGAAGAGTAGGCCGATTGCTAGCCCGTGGCTGATGCTGTATGAGATTGACCCAAGCACGCCGTTTGCGACGTACGTGAACACCCCCAGCACACAATAGTTCATCTGGCTCATGCTCAGGTAGGCCACGAGGCGCTTTGTGTCCTTCTGGACCAGCGCCATCACACCCGCGTAGAGTATGGTTGCCAGTGCCCACAGCATGAACCAACCACTTATCGCCTGCAGTACAGGCTGGAACGGCGGGAGTAGCCTTGCCATGGTGTATGTGCTCAGCATTACAGAGGTTGCCCCCAGTACCGCGCTAACGGGTGCTGGTGACTCGCTGTATGTGTCTGGCATCCAGCCGTGGAAGCCCAGCGCGCCGATCTTCACGAATAGTCCTAGGCTGAAAGCTAGTCCTACCCAGAAGGCCCCCGCGTGGTCCGCGATGTGTGCCAGGTCAGATATCTCGAAGCTGCCCGTCAGCCAGAATGATCCCAGGATGCCGATGAGGAAAGCGCCCCCACCAATGTGCGTCCACAGGAAATATAGCATGCTGTTTCGTTTCCGGTCCCCGTATCCGAAGAGCAGGATCAGTAGCCATGAGAAGACCAGAGCCAGCTCGAAGAACATGAAGAACTCTATGAGGTTTGTCGAGAGCATGCACCCGGCCACGCTTCCACCGTATAGCAGGAAGAAGGTGTAGAACCGGGCATAGTTCTCGTTTGAATCCTCTACGTCGTCCAGGCTGAACCTTTTCTCGATGTAGGGTATGCTGAACAGCGTCGCACCGGTGAACACGAATATATACGTGAACACCATTGGGATGCTCAGCCCGTCCGCCATGAATCCCAGAGTCAGCTTTACTGGTTCCGCGACCCAGCTGTACTCTTCAATTATGGACTCGTGTTGCACGGCGGAGAAGAGACTCCCGAAAGCCACCGTTGATAGCAAGAATATTGCCAGAACTAACCAGCTGACTTTCTTTCCAACGTTCCTACCGAGTAGGTAGACTATGGGTGCTGGCAGGAAAGCCGCCAAGATAACCATGAATAGTATGTTGTTTACCATTTCATTCACCTCACGCTAGTAGTCCCGCGACTACCTCCATTAGTGGGTCGATGATTGGCCGTGGGTATATGCCAATCAGTATGGATAACAGGCAGAGCAGGATCATGGGGACTGTCATCACCCATCCTGCCTCCTTGGTATCCTTCAAGTGGTCAGGCAACGGACCGTAGAAGATCCGCCGCATGGTCCACATCGTGTATGCCACCGTCAGTGCGGTAGAGAGAATCGCCGCCAGTGCTAGCAGGAAGTTACCTGAGATGGCCCCGATTCCTGGTCCGAATGCGCCCATGTAGATCATCATCTTTGATGGGAACCCGACTGTCGGTGGGATCCCTGAGATGCTCATTGCACCGATCAGGAAGGCCATGGCTGTTATGGGCATCTTGTCGGCTAGTCCGCCGAGCTGCCTGATGTCCCTGATTCCCGTCTGGTGCATGACCGTCCCTACGCTAAGGAACAGGGCTGCCTTTCCAAGCCCGTGGCTGATATAGTGCATCATTGCACCTGTGACACCCATTGTGCTCGCACAGGCTATGCCGATGAATATGTACCCCATCTGGCTCATGCTGGAGTATGCCAGCAGTCGCTTGATATCAGTCTGGGACATGACCATCAATCCCCCGTAGAGCATTGTGCCAAAGCCCCAGAGGAACATCAGCGTAAAGTTGGAGTCGATTACTCCTGAGATTGGCAGTAGCATCTTGACGATGGCGTATGCGGCCAATCCGATCATTGCTGGGCTCAGTAGTGCGCTGATTGGTGTAGGTGCCTCAGCGTGTGCGAAGGGCAGCCATACATGTAGCCCGAGCATCGCCATCTTTACCGTCAGGCCCATCATCATGGATACTACGACGAAACCCGCGTACTGGCTTCCTGCTAGGGAAGCGAGGGCAGAGATCTCGAATGATCCTGTCAGCGCGTAGGCTGAGAGTGCTCCTGTTACGAACACCACGGCTCCCACAATGGACCAGAGTAGGTACATCAGTGCGATTTTTTCACGCTCGCCTGAACCGTACACGTTGATGAGCGCCCATGACGGGATGATCATCAACTCGAAGAAGAAGTAGAACTCGAACAGGTTTGTGCTGAGAACTACCCCTAGCATGCTCGTGATGTAGGCTAAGTATAGCGCGTAATACGTTGCGTGTGCGTTGGGATTCTCCTGGTGGTGATATTGCTCATGGATGCTGTGATCCATGTATGCGTTGGAGTAGATTGCCATAATCACTCCAAGCACGGAGACAGTCAGTGCGATAGGTATGCTCAGACTGTCAGCGTATAACCCGAAGACTATTCCCGGAAGCCAAGTTATGTACTCGCCGACGGGGTTCTCAGCCACACCTCCGAGGAGGCTGGCGAAGTATGCTGTACTGTATAGTAGTGGGATTAATGCCACCCAGCTCACCTTCTTGCCAAGGCTTCTTCCCGCGAAGTAAACAACTGGCATGAAGACAATTGGGAGGAGAACGGCTAACCAAAGTGATCCGAACATTTTAGATTCCTCCTGCGTAGAGCATTCCGAGTATTATTGCCATTAGCATGACCACGATGTATAGTATGTTCATGCTCAGCAGCCCGGTCTGACTCTTCTTTGCTTTATGATATATGCTGATGACGGCGGCGGGGATGCTTGTGTTGATAAAGCCGAATACGGCTCCCTCCTCAACCACCTCGTACACCACATCGCTCGCTGACGATGTAACAGAAGCTACGACGTCGCTCAACGGCATCAGGACCTTGGCCTCGAAGCCATTATAGATTGCCTTCGACATCCCAAGGATGCCGTCAACGAAGACCCTGTAGAAGAAGGCGTTCATGTACCACCTGTTCCAGAAGAAGTTGTGGATTGATTTCCGCATCTCGCTCGCCTGGACCCATTCCCAGGAATCCCAGTTCTTGGCCCAGTAGAAGTTGTAGCCGAGGAAACCTCCGACGGACAGGGCTAATGCGCTCAGTCCGGCTCCAACCATCTTGGTTGTGTCACTGATGTGTGGTACGTGCATGTGTTCCGCGACCGAATGGGGCAACAGCGCCTCCACCATGTGGTGCATCTGCTTCTCTATGAAAACCTCAGGGTTCACGCTTGGGTTGAATACACCCACGAGTCCGAGAAGCCCGGTCAGTATGAACAGTCCACAGAGTATGGCGATTGGCCATATCATCACATTTGGTGATTCATGTGGTGGGTGTCCATGGTGGTCCAGGTCAACTATGAACTCGCTTGCCTCTCCCCTGAAGGTGAGGCTGATGTACCTGATGCTGTAAGCGAAGGTCATGGCGGCGGATACCACTCCAACGACTAGAAGGGCGTATGCCAGTGGTGTTCCAGCCTCAAGCGCAGCCAGGAAGACCGCGTCCTTGCTCCAGAACCCGCTGAATGGCGGTACTCCGGACAGGCTCAGTGTTGCCAAGCCCATTAGGAGGTACGTCCATTTCATGTATTTTTTCAGGCCACCCATGTTGAACGTGTAGATTGTGTGAACCGCGTGTATCACGGACCCGGCTCCGAGGAACAGGGCCGCTTTGAACATTGCGTGGCTAGCAAGGTGGTATATTCCCGCGGTTAACCCAGGGACATAAGCACCCTCAGTGAAACCGGATAATCCTAGGCCGAGCATCATGTAGCCGATCTGGCTTACGGTTGAGTATGCCAGTATCTTCTTGAGCTCAACGGCTACCAGTGCCTGAGTTGCTGCCAGGAAGCATGTAAATGCTCCCACAATCGCAATGGCAATGAAGTAGACCTGAGCCTCAGGAAGATGCAAAGTCCATGTCCCGACGTAGAATATCGGGCTCATCCTCGCAACGAGATAGACCCCCGCCTTGACCATTGTGGCCGCGTGGATTAGAGCCGATACACTGGTTGGGCCGGCCATGGCCTCAGGTAGCCACTCGTGGAGTGGGAACTGGGCCGATTTGCCTATTGGGCCACCGAGCAGCAGTATCGAGAACAGGGCTATCAAACCTGGGATATTGGCCATTTGAGCCAGCCAAGTCTCACTGTGCTGCATCAATTCAACGTAGTTGAAGGTGCCTGCAAAGTAGTACAGAATGAAGATGGCTGCCAGGATGAGCACGTCGCCGATGCCGGTGACAACGAATGCCTTCATGCCGGCGTGACTTGGTGGATACATCTCGGTTGGAGGCGGACCTCCCAGCCACCTGTCCTTGGGGTCTCGGTAGTAGTAACCGATTAACCCGTAGCTACAGATGCCTACGCCTTCCCAGCCGATCATTGTCATGACCAGGTTGTCGGCCAGTACCAGCAGGAGCATGCTCCCCATGAAGTACAGGAACAGGAACCAGTAACGAGTGAGTCCCTCGTCCCCGTGCATGTAGCTGGTGCTGTAGACAACGATCAGGAAGCTTATGAATGCTACCACGTTACAGATGATAATGCTCAGAGGGTCAACCAGGACTCCAAAGTCCAGTGGTGTGCCGTTGGGCAACGTCATCCATGTAATTAGTTTGATATCTCCTGGGGTGTGCCCGAAGAGATATGGAATCATCATCGCGGAAGCGACGACGGCTGAGAACGCAAATACGACCGCCCCGTAGTCCCTTACCTTGTTGTTGATCTTTCCTAGTACCGGCATCATTAGTGCCCCGAATATGGGCAGCATCCAGGCAAGGAAAGGCCAAGGATGATGCATAATTATATCGATTACGCTTGCACTTGCGCTCATTATAGAACAGCTCCTATGTAGTTGGTTAGTCCCTCTATCAGGGACTTTGAGGCATCTGATGCAATGCCCACTATCGGGCTAGGGTAGAATCCAAGCACAATGATAAGCACGGCCATAACCATTGCCACGCCCACCATCAGAATTGGGGCTTCCTTTGCCTCGATGGTCTCCTCTGTCCTCTTTGAGAGCAGGGCGATCAAGACTCGTAGATAGTATGCCATGCTGAGGGTGCTGTTTAGCACACCGGCCAAAGCCAGTATGGATAGACCAGCGCCCATTGAGGCATTAAACAGGATGAACTTGCTGATGAACCCGCTTGTACCGGGTACGCCTCCAAGTCCCATGAACGCCACGAAGATTGATAGTGTCGTCCAGGGCATCATCCTACCCACACCCTTCAACTTGTTAATGTCTCGTGTACCCGTCTCGTGGACTATACTGCCCACGGAAAGGAAAGCCATCCCCTTCATCAGGGAGTGGTTGAAGATGTGTAGGAATGTTCCCAGCAGACCGTAGGTCATTCCGGTTGAGATGCCGATGAGCATGTAACCGACCTGCCCTATGCTGCTGTAGGCAAGCATTCTCTTCAAGTCGTCCTGGCGTAGCGCCAAGAGGTTCCCGACAGTCATGGTGACCAGGGCCAGTGCGGCTATGGGCACCTTGAAGAAGCCGGGCTCGAATGCGATGTAGAGGACCCTCGTCAAAGCGTAGAGTCCTGTCTCGATGACTATTCCTGACAGCAGTGCACTGATGGGGCTTGGTGCCTCAGGGTGCGCGTCGGGAAGCCATGTGTGAAGCGGTACTATCGCGGATTTTACGCCGAACCCTACGATTAGGGTTGCGAAAATCAGGATCGTCCATGGTGTCATAGGGGCTCCTCTCAGCGTTGAAGCCAGGGCAGCGAAATTTAGCGTCCCTGCCATACCATAGATGAGTGCCATGCTTAGAAGCAGGAACGCTCCCGCCGTGGCGCTCATGACTAGGTACTTGAAGCCCGCCTCTATTGGGCCCCAGTTCCTCTTCAGGAACGAGACCAAGACGTAGCTTGCCAGGCCCATAAGCTCCCAGAAGACGAATAGTGTGAACAGGTCACCTGACATGACGATTCCGTACATGCCCGAGACCATGAAGATCACCAATGTGTTGAACTCCGTGACACGTGACTCGTGCTCCATGTAACTGATGGAGTAGACCGAGACGAGTAGGGAGAGCAAGCCAATGCTGAATGCCATGTACACTCCGAGCATATCTATCTCGAAGCAACCGCTGAACGGAGGTGTCTGTCCCCATGAGTATATCAGGAGGACATGGTTCGCCGTCTTGCTCACCTGGTCGTACAGCGTGTACACGCCGTACAGTGAGAGTGCGGATACGAGCACCATCCACGCGTCAGTTAGCCTTAGGCGCATCTTCTCTGAGATTAGCCCAATGAATGGGGTCGCCATTCCACCGAGTAGGGTTATCAATATTGGTAACGGGAGTTGAAGTCCCTGTGAGATTATTCCTTGTCCTACCATTTTAGCTTCCTCAGTTTCTTTATGTCGAATGTCTTGTAGTGTTTGAACACGTTAAGTGCCAAGGCTAGTCCCACAGCTATGACCGTCCCGTCCAGCACCAGCGCCATCATGACGATGGACTGTGGGAACGGGTCAATCATGCCAGGGGTCTGCGTCGAGAGGGCGACGAAAAGCAGGTTTGCTGCATTGAAAAGAATCTCAATGCCTATGAGCAACCTGACCAAGTCCCTCTTCATGATCAGTGCAACTAATCCGAATAGGAATAGCATCGCAGTCGTGACTATGAACATTTCAAGTGGATACATTACTCGTCTTCCCTCCTCATTTTCAGCATGGCAATAGTACAGACCACCGCCGTAAGTATGACGAATGACTGTATGATCAGATCCATGCCTCTGACCTGCCAGAGGAACTGGCTAACCGCTGTCGTGATATCGTCGTATGACCCAAAGCTAATTGATAACGATTCAATTGCGCTAGACGCATACTCCCTGTATGGGAAATCAAGATTGAGTCCCAAGCTAGCAGATATCATTATCTGCACGGCTATCGCGGATATTGCTAGCTGTGTCTTCTTGTTCATCAGTGGGCTGGGGTCGATATCGTACTCCATGTCCCCTCCCGATGTCAACATGACAGTGATGACGAAGAACACAACGACGGCTCCGGCGAATATCGCCAGTTGGAAGAGGGATACCATCGGGGCCCCCATCATGTAGTAGGCCATGCCCAGCGTAACGTTTGTTGAGAGTAGGGCTACTACAGAGTAAATGATGTTCTTGCTCGTAACCGCTAGTGCAGCACTGACGAGCACGAGTCCTAATACGAAAAACATTGGAATCATACGTCTTTCACCTTCCGGTATTTCATCTCCTTATCCGTAAGATACGACTCGACCCTCCGCTTCATGCGTGGAACCAAGTCCTTGATCTTAGGTACTATGCTGAGTTGCTCCGGAGAGTAGACCAGCTCTGATCTATCGCTTACCGCCATCTCAATGACGTCGGTGAATTCTAGAGCTTGCTTTGGGCAGAACTCGACGCAGTAGCCGCAGAAGCTACAGGTATTGTAGTCGATCTGGGGGAAGGTCTTCTCCTTTCCCTCGACCTCAACCATTGTAATGGTCTTGCTGTGGCAAACCCTTGCGCATATGCTGCAGTTGATGCAGCGTTCGAAGAAGAACTGGTGGCGTCCACGGAACCTCTCCTTGAAGATAAGTCGCTCCGTTGGGTATGCAACCGTCTGAGAGTTTCTCAGAACGTATGGGGCTACTATAGCGATTGGCTTGAGTAGTTTAATTATCCAGCTCATCAGAATACCCCCCACATCTTGAGCCCAAGCACAATGAATAGGTTCAGTAGTGCAAGTGGCGTCAGGTAGCTCCATCCAATCTTGAGCATCTGGTCCATCCTGGGCCTCGGGAAGACGCAGCGCAGTAGTATTACGAATACCACTACGGCGCAGAACTTCGCCAGCAGCCAGAAGATGTGGCTTCCAATTACGTTGCCCATGATAATTGGTCCGCTGTACCCACCTAGGTATAGCGTGATGAAGAGCAGCGACCATGCTTGAAGCATGACGTACTCGGCCATCATCGTGAACCCGAAGAGAATTCCGCTGAACTCAGTCCTCCAACCGAAAACCAGCTCGGTCTCGGCTACGGGGAGGTCAAAGGGAGTTCTCTCAGACTCTATGAGTACCCCGATGAAGAATACTATAAAGCCAATAAACTGGGGGATCGCGAATATCATGTTGCTCTGGGCCTCCACGATCTTGACTAGGTTGAATGAACCTGCCATAATCGCAACCGCTGCGGCGCAGATGACTATTGGGATCTCGCCTGATATGTACATGTAGGCAACCCTCCAAGCTCCTATGAAGCTGTACTTGTTGTTTGACACCCAGCCGGCGAATATTGGCATGAGTGGCGCTATCCCCATGATCGCTAGGAACATGGGTAGCCCCAGGCTCCCTATATCCCAGAGGACCCAGTTCGCGTCGAACGGAATCAAGATCAGTGCTAGTCCGGGGACGAAAGAGACCATTATAGGCATAAGTGCAAAGAACAACCAGTTCACGCTATCCGGTATGATCATTTCCTTCAGGAAGAGCTTGATAAAGTCCGCGAAGACTTGTAAAACTCCCGCCCGTCCACCGCAATAGTACGGTCCGACCCTTAGCATGGCCCTTGCGAGGAATTTCCTCTCGAACCATACAGCCACGAGAGCAAATACTAGTGTAAAGGCTAGTCCAGGCAGTACTAAAACCTGTAGAATTGGCTTGCTGTTTACAGTTAAGAATTCAATCATCCAAGCCATGATGCCAGCTAGGGTTTGCCCTGTCCTGCTCGCAGTTCCAAGTGCTATGTTTGTGTATATCATTCATATCACCTACCGGTCACTGTCCAGATACCAGGGGTCAATCGAGTTGACCACTACCGGGATATCTGCCACAACTATTTCACTTAGCTCAGCGAGCCGTTCGAATACGTACATGTTCCTCAGGGACGGGGGCATGATCTTTACCCTGTATGGGTTAGTGGTGCCATCGGTCCACATATGGATTGACATCTCACCCCTGCTGTTCTCCACTCTAGTGATGTGTTCACCCTCAGGTGCCCTTGAGAACGGTGAGAACCTGGCGCGGGTCTCTCCCTCGGGGATCTCCTTGGCGATCTGCTCCATCATGTTCAATGACTGGCCAATCTCGTGGAACCTGACCTTGGTCCTTGCCATAATATCGCAGGCGTCCTCTGTTATGACTTCCCAGTCTAGGGAGTTGTATGCAGCGTAGGGCTCCTCTTTCCTCATATCGATGGGGATACCGGAACCTCTCAGGACTGGGCCAGTTGCCCCTAGCCTGATCGCGTCCTTTGGCTCAAGGATGGCCACGTTGTCGCACCTCATCTCAAACATAGGGTTCTCGATCATAGCGTTCCAATAGTCCTTGAACCTCCGCCTTAGGTACTGGACTGCCTCAAGGATCTTTGCCTCGAAACCCTCTGGGAAGTCTTTGAAGACCCCACCGGGCAGGAAGTGGTTATAGCTCCACCTCGCCCCTGTCAGCTCCTCGAAGAGGTCAAGTAATACCTCCCTGTCAATGGTCGTCCAGAGGAAGACCGCCGGGAAATAGGCTGTTGCCTCGGCCTGAAGCCCGAAGGCGTAGAGATGACTGTTGATCCTGCCCATCTCGCAGATTAGGGAACGGATCCACTGGGCCCTCTCGGGCACCTCAAGTCCGTAAGTCTTGTCACACGCTGTGACATACCCTATACCGATATTGGACGAATCAACCATGTTCATACGTTCAATGGGGATTATTCCACCTATGAGGGTCCTGTTCTCAAGGACCTTCTCGATCCCCCTGTGAGTGTACCCTATGTCTGCTATAATTTTGTGAACTTTTTCGCCGTCAGTGTCAAGGAGAATCCTAGTCTGACCACTCATTGGGTGCTGGGGACCCCAGCTGATTCTCATTATTTCAGATTCAATCTTTGGTTCTGGCATTACTCAACACCTTCTCCCTTGAAGTCTTTGCGTAGTGGGTACCCGCCCTTCCAGTCGGGTGGCAGTAGTAGAGCCACCATGTTCTCATGTCCCTCAAAGTCTATACCGAACATCTCCTTGGTCTCCCTCTCATGGAAGCTCATTGCCTCCCAGACCGTGGTCATGGTGGGCAGGACTAGGTCATCCCTCGCCAAGTGAACACGGTAAATTACTATGAAATCGGAATCAGGGCTGTCGAGATAATAG
>JABIBQ010000002.1 GCA_018652685.1 Candidatus Bathyarchaeota archaeon | reverse complement strand
GACTAGGGGTGAGCCATAATCCTCGGGACCCAGCCCTGCCTCTTCCAGCACCTTGGTAACATTGGGCCCTGGTGGACCTGATCGGATAACTGGGCCGTCAAGCTTCATGGTAGTAATTGAATCGGGCTGAACTTCTATAAGACTTGGCGGCTCGTAACCATTAATACGATGAATCACCACAATTCACGTTGATTGCGTTGTCCGTTGGAGTTTTAACTTACCCCCTGATCCTGCTCAACCTCAAGACCTACGAGCGATCTACAGGTCAGAAAGCCCTGGATTTCGCCCGTGTCGCTGAACGAGTATGCGAGAAAACAGGTATCAGTATTGCATTAGCCGCACAGGCTCTTGACATCCAGGCCCTGGTTGATGCGAGCGAGGTTCCAGTTTTCTCTCAGCACATCGATCCAGTTTACCCCGGGAGAAACACGGGGCATATCCTGCCAGAGGCAGTGGCCGAGTCAGGCTGCTACGGGACCCTGCTGAACCACAGCGAGCATCAGATACCGCTGGACGTTATCGAAAAATCGATACAAAGGGCGAAAGAGGTGGATTTGTTCACATGCGTCTGCGCGGACACTGTAGAAACCGCGAAGAGGATTGCGTTGTTCAACCCAGATGTCATCGCCATAGAGCCATCCGAGCTCATAGGCTCGGGGATCTCAGTCTCCAAAGCCCAGCCTGAGGTAGTATCTGGATCAGTTAAGGGTGTACACTCTGTGAATCCCAACGTGATCGTCCTATGCGGTGCGGGTATCACAAATGGGGAAGACGCCTCAGCCGCCCTTGATTTGGGTGCAAGGGGTATCCTTGTGGCAAGTGGGGTCGTAAAATCAGATGACCCCTACAAGAGCCTGCTTGACCTGGCCCGCTCTATGCAGCGCTGAGCTCGTCAACAACTTCCTTTACTATCGCCTTGTGGCTGTCAATGAGTTCCCTGACCCTTTCCTCGCTGACTGACTCAGCGTATAGCCTGAATATGGGCTCAGTGCCGCTGGGCCTGAACAGGATCCAGCTGCCGTCACCGTAGACAAGTTTGACGCCGTCCATTGTACTGATCTCTGGAGCGTCTACCTTTGTCACGAGCCTTTCAAGCACCTCTTCTTTCAAGTGGTTCGGGCACGGAGTCTTGTCCTTGTCCTTGAACAGGTTTGGCTGCTCTGCTATGAGCTCTGATAGGGGCCTCTTTCTGGTGGCAATATAATGGAGCATCAACGCGAGCACCATTGATCCGTCCCTCACCTCAAGGTGGGGGCCATACATGATGCCTCCGTTCTCCTCGCCGCCGATCCTGTACCCGTTCTCAACCATGGCCCTGCTCACAAGTACGCTGCCCACCTTGGTCCAGTGGACCTTACCGCCGTACTTTGCGACGACTTTCTCGATGCTCGGTGAGCTACTGATGGCGGTTACTAATGTCTCGCCGGGGTGAGTTTTCATGAACTCCTGAGCCACGAGGCTGAGAGACTTGTCACCCCAAACAGCGTTTGAGTTTTCATCAATGATGATTGATCGGTCGCCATCGCCGTCGTAACCGATTCCCAAGTCAGACCCAGTTGCTTTGATGAGTTCCTTCAGGTCCACGAGGTTGTCTGGCGTCGGCTCGCTTCCCCTTCCTGGAAAAGAGCCGTCGATCTCCGAGTTGATTGTATAGAGTTTGCATCCCAGCTTGCTGGCAACAACTGGGGCAGTAAACACGGCTGCACCGTTTCCCAGGTCCAGCGCAACTGATAGCCCTGCTTTCTTGATTGCCTCGATGTCAACGTGGCTGATGACTGAATCCGTGTATGTGTCGATATAATCGTGGTGGTAGACTGATCCTACCTCGTTCCACTCGCATCTAGGTGGTCCACCTTTTGCCACGAGAGCCTCGATCTCCGCCTCAAGTGGCTTCGGTACCTCGACGCCGTCATGGTAGATCATCTTTACCCCGTTGAACTGTGGCGGGTTGTGGCTTGCAGTGATCATTACCCCTCCGTTCAAGCCCTTCTCCCTGACCATGAACTGGAGTCCGGGTGTTGTTACGAGTCCGAAATCATGGACGTTACACCCAATGCTGAGCAACGCGCTCACTATGGCGTCCCTGAACATGGGACTGGTGGTTCTGCCGTCCCTGCCGACACCTATTTCCTTTCCCATCAGGTTTCCCGCTGACGCAGCCAAGCTTGAAGCAAGCTCAAGGGTGAACTCCTCGTTGGCTACGCCTCTTACCCCGTTTGAACCGAATAACTTCATCACATCACCTGTTTGGGGGTCAGGATGCTTTCCTCTATGGTCTTGCTTGGGCAGATGGTCACTCCTTCGGTGATGGTGACGCCGTCCGATATCTGGGCATAATCACCTACGAGGCTACCTGACTCCACTTTGACCCATCGCTCCAGGACGCTGTTCTCACCGAGGATTGCGCCCTTGACGCTGCTATAGTCCTCTATTGTTGCCCCTTCAAAGACAACGCTGTTCTCAATCTTGCATCCTTTGCCGATCTGGACATTATTACCAAGAGAAACGTTGGGGCCTATCACGCAATCCGCTCCGATCCTCACGTTGTCGCCAAAGTTACATGGTTTCTTGATTACGGTTGATGGGGCGATCTGTGTTTTCTCGCCGCATTCATTCAGGTTGTTTCGCTCCAACACTCTCTCATTCGCGCTCAGATAGTCATGATGCTCGCCTATGTCCATCCAGAAGCCGTGAGACTCGAAGCCGTAGAGTTTCTGCTCCTCGGCAAGCTTGGGGAATACCTCTGTCTCAATGCGGACCTTGCGTCCGTCCGGGATGTAATCGAATATTTCGGGCTCCATGATGTAGATACCCGCGTTGATGAGGTTGCTTGGGGCCTTGCCGAACTCGGGTTTCTCGACGAACCTCGTGATCCTGCCCTCCCAGTCAAGCTCGACTGAACCGTACCTTGACGGGTCATTAACTTGGGTCAACGCTATTGTGGCGATTCCGCCCTTCTCTTTGTGGTAGTCGATTAACCTCTTGTAATCAAAATCAGTGAGGAGATCCCCGTTCATCACCATGAAGGATTCGCCGTTCAGCATGTCTTTCGCCTTCTTGACGGGTCCACCAGTGCCTAGGGGTCGCTGCTCCCTTGAGTAAAGTATCCCAAGGTCATACTTGGTGGGGCCAAGATATCGTACCAATGACTCCGCCATGTAGTAGACGGCAAGGATGACCGTATCGACACTCTCCTCCTTGGAAAGAGCTTCTAACGTGTAATCAATCAACGGCTTGTTGGCAATTGGGAAAAGCATCTTGGGTCTGCTACAGCTCAACGGCCTGAGCCGAGTCCCAAATCCACCTGCGAGGACAAGGGCTTTCATATAACACTCGTCGCTAGATGAACCCGTAGATTATTTAAGAAATTTGATGCTAAAGTAGGTAGCCGAGTTCTTCACTGAGCTGCTCGTTGCTCAGACGTTCATAGCGTTCGATGCTACCCACATCGTACCAGAAGGCATCCGTCTGATACGCGGCTACCTTTTCGTCGTCGTGGACCATTTGCTGTACGACATCTCCCATGAGGTCGTAGCTCTGATATTGCCCCTCATCGTGCATTTTCTCCATATCACTGACCACTGAACCGTTCAGCACCATTATCCCGATGGTGGCTCGCAAGTCAAGACGTGGCTTCTCCTTGAACTCCGTGATCCAGTTCCCCTCGATTGTTCCCACGCCCTCGTTGATCTTGAGACCAGTGGTGAGTGCCAGGGTCACACGGGCACCTGTTTCTTTATGCTGTTCAAGGAGCTTTCCCAGATCGATGTTTGAGACTATGTCGCCGTAGTATACCACCAATGTGTCGTCGCCCGTCAGCGCGCCCTCCTTGTAGGCGTTTAGGATGGCGTTGGCGCTTCCTTTCCACCCGGGTTTGTCCTGGACGTACTCAAGGTTGACTCCGAACCTCTCCCCCTTGTCAAAGTAGTTCTCAATCTGGAGGTACCTGTATCCTACCAAGAGAACCATATCGTTGATCTCGTGGTGCTTGTACAGCCTGATTATATATTCAAGGATAGGTTTCTCTTGGTCACCAATGGGAATCATGCATTTCTGGAGATAATTAGAGAGCGGTTTGAACCTGGTGCCCATTCCGCCCGCCATGATTACGCCTTTAACAGCCAAGTTCAGTCATCTCGAGCCAACAGCAGCATCAAACCCGTGATAGCGGTTACAACGCCCATCAGGTTCATCAACGCGGGGTTCACGGGGTCTGGGATCGTGCTGCCTGTGTTGACAACGAGCAGTAATCCCGTTAAAAGGAATACGATACCCGCCAGCACTGAGGCGAATCCTATGAAATCAAGTTTAGGTAAGTCCACCATAGGCGTTCACCTGTTGGATGTGTCGATGAGATAAAAAAGGGTTACATTCCCAACTTGGCTGGGAGGTACTCGTCAACGATGTAGGTGAGGCCGAACTTACTGAAAGCCTCCAGCTCGGCCTTCTGGTCAAGTTCGATGAGGATATCTAACTCCTTCTGCCACATCTCTCCAACGTACCTGGGATCCCTCTTGAGCTCGGTCAGGCGTTTCCTGTCAAAATCAGAGAGGGGCTCAGTGGGTAGCTTGTAATTGATGATGTCAGTCCCGTTAACCCCGATCCACCGGGCGGAGGGCGTACTGAGTCCTCTGAGGTGCGCTGCATTTGCAGAGCCACTTATTATGACCATTGCGATGTGCAGTCCCCATGGGTCCGCGTCAGTGAAGATGTATGCGGGTAACCCATGATCCTTGCTGAGCCTGTTGATGATTCCTCTTGTAGCTCTGGGACTCTGCCCAGCCGTGTGGATCAGTATGGCGTTGAACTTTTCGTGTGCGCGCTCCTCGACGAGCCTGGTGAACATTGCGCCTTTCTCGACAACCAGAACCTTGTCTGCAGTCGTCTCAATAAAGTCACTACTGGTCACCGCAGGGCCGATCATGGCGCCGTCAGGGTGATCCGTGAGGTTCATCCTCCGCCCCTCGTACCCTGGAACAGTGTACTCGATGGTGAGGTCGCCGAATATTGATGATCGCTCCTCTGGGAAAATGTGGAAGTCCTCCCTCGCCCTGTTTAGCGCTACCTCAAGGTCTGTGATTATATTGTCTGATTCCTGCTGGCCACTGTACTCGATGTCACGCTGGCCTCTGGCCGAGTAATAGACCTCCCTCAAAGTGCTGGTCTTCCGCAGTCTCACGAGCTCCTTTGCGAACCAGCTGGTCCACACGAGCTGAGTGAAGGGCCTGATATGCCTGATGTTCCTGCTATGCCGCCTGATCATGCGTGGGCCGAGGATGTACTGCCGTTCATCCGGGTCATATATAATATTGTCAGTGCTGCGGCTCTGCATGTGTATCCATGGGAACTCCCTGTTCTGGATCTGGTCGTAGATGAGCTGACCCATCTGGGTGAGGCTCTTCTCCATGGTCTCGCGCTTGCGCTCTGCGTCACTCTGAACTTTCTTCGACAATTTGAGGTACCTCCGCTAGGGTGCTTTTCTCTTCCGGGATAACTGTGCTCACGGCCGTGAGGAGCGGGGTGATGTCCGGCATTTCCTCTTTTTCGCTGAGCCTTGTGGCGAACTGTGCGATAACTGGCAGGTAGTTGTTAAATATGTTGAGCCTTCGCTTCTCCCGCTGGATCCTAGTTCGTTTGCTGATGTAGCTCCTAACACCCCTTGCCGCCTCCCTGATGGCGTTTGTGACCTCCTTCTCCACATTAGGCTGGTCAGCCATGAACTCCTTGCCTACGCTTTTGTACGGGATCTTGGTGCTGCAGACGTGGACCGCAATAACTATGGAGGTGTCCTTCTCCACGCTGTAAGTCTTCCAATTGATGTTCTTGTGGGCCGCCTTCCAGATGACTCCACTTCCCTCATCAAAGAGAAGCGGTATCCTGTTGGCGAACCTGTAGATGTGAATGCCAGGACCGTGGCTCTTCCTAATGGTATTGCCCGCTGCGACCGCTGCCTCCACAATAAATGGATATCCGAGGTAGGTGCTGGGCTTCCTGGTAACCACCTTTAGGTAGTCATCTTCGGAGATACCAAGCTCCTTGCTGATGCCTGTCTCAAACAGCTCTACCCCAATGGGGCTCAGGCAGCTCGCGATAGGTCGTTTGAAACCCTCATAGTCCTTCGTAGCCCTGACGATCCTGACCATTTCCTCCGAGGATAGCGTCTTCGGTTTCGATTTCAGGTTGATATCAGCAGACTTTAGGAACTTTTCAGCAGTAATTGCGCCTACTCCCTGGAAGTTCTCCATCATGAAGGACTTCATGTTTCTGGACTTTTTATCAGTGGATATCAGTCGCTTGACCATCTCGACGTCGATGCCGTGGGGATGTGGTCTTACCGGCTGGGGCAGTGGCGGCAATGTGTCCGTGCCCCGCTCGTACTTGTAGAGCCTGCCTTTTGGGTCAATGTACGTGATGTCCGCGTAGGGGACTACCATTGCTGTTTGCTTCAGGTACTCGATGAGTCTGTGCATGATACGGCTATAGTCCCCGTCCATCTGGATTTCGATAGATGTGCCCCTCCAGCCCGTGGGGTTCTGGCGGATATTGTGCTTGAATATGTTGGCGCGGTTGTTCTGGATATCGATGTTCATGATGAACTCATGGATATCGCCGCCCGTGCTGCTCTCGATCTTGACCGGCTCGTGGGTGGTTATCTGGCCGTAGAGTACCGCCATGGTTCCTCCTAGACCGAACGTGCCCCTTGCCTGCTTGAGCTCGTACTTGCTGCCATAGAATATTTGGCCGAAGGCACTTGGTATATGATCCGCCGGGACTCCTGTGCCGTTGTCCTCGACTCTCATAATGTAGAATTTGGTCTCCGACTCCGTCTGTCCAGCGACCTCGCTTATGCGTAGGAAGATGTTGGGCGGGACCTCAAGACTCTCGGCCGCGTCAAGGCTGTTCTCAAGGAGTTCCCTCACGGCCGTGTACGTGGCCCTGCTGGGGTTGCTGAAGCCCGCTATCTCCCTGTTGCGGTAGAAAAAGTCTGACGGACTCATCGATTGATATTCAGGCTGCGCCAAGTTGCTTTACGTCCTTCTGCGGGCGGGCTCGTACCAGAGCTCGCCCTTTTCTTTTCTCATCTTACGTCTATACGCATATAGATGATTCCACACCGTCTTGTGGTAACTTCCATTGAGGAGCATCTCAACAGCCTCTTTTGCCACCTGCAACATCTCGTAAGGGCCTATCACCGCAACAGTTCCACCGTAGACGCTGACCAGGCAATTAGTTAGCTCCTCCAGGAGCTCTCTGCTCTTGCCCTCCTTGCCGATTATCCTGCCCCGAACCCTGTTCTGGGCGTTCTTGCTGGTGCCCACGAACTCCTCAAGATCAATGACGATGAGATCGTTGTCCTCGTCCTGAAGAGTCATGGCTTTCTTGGGGTTGAACCCCCGCCCGATGGCTTTGACTATATTCTTGACCGTGAACATCACGGACACGTCCGGCTGGTCCTCGTTAACCTTGACCGTAACGCCCCCTGACTCGCTCTCCACGGTGATTTTAACTCCAAAGGCTGACTCGATTCTTCGCCTGGTCTTGCCATCGGCTCCTATGAGGACGCCGATACGGTCTCCCGGGATTCTAATAAAGGTCTTCTGTTCCACCTGTTATCCACTCCTTTAACTCTTCAGGGTCTCTAACTTCTGCTCCTTTTCTCTTGAAGAAGTAATTTACGTTCTGTATGTCTCTCTGTATGAGGGGCTCGGCCATCGGGTGAATTGTGAGCATGGCTTGGCTCACGTCGAATATAACTGGCTTCTCCTTGTGGACCATGATGTTGTACTCGCTGAGGTCACCATGAGCTATTCCCGCTTTTTGCCACATGAGCTGCATCTCAACGGTTACTTGGTCGTAGAACGCCTGCGGGTCCTCGGGTGTCCTCTCCCTTAGCAAGGGAGCGGGTATGCCGTCCTCCCCTATGAACTCCATGACAAGGATGTTCCTGATGAAATCGTAGGGTCTCGGGCTGTTGACCCCGGCATCCTCGCATAGCTGGAGGTTATTGAACTCCTTCTGGTTCCACGTGTATATCATGGACCTTGTGTTCTTGCGTATGCGCTTGAACCGCGGGTCGCCGTGGATGTACTGCATCATTCCCTTCCTGAACTCAGCGGTGTGAGTGTAGTAGATTTTGACCGCCAACTCGCGCTCGTCCTTGTCAAGTGCAAAGTAGACCCTCGCCTCCTTTCCAGCATTGACTACGCCATGGAGCTGATCGATAGTACCTTTTGTGAAGAGCTTGAGCATCCCTTTCAACGTGAGGCGGTCGAATACCTCCTCAATGACTCTGAACTCTTCCTTGTTCTTGTCCTTGAATAGCGCCTGCTCCTCGTATCGCCTAGTTAACCGGTCGTCTGCCTTGTCGTATTCTCTTTCACGTGACATGGTATGCCTCACAGAGTTATCCATGAGCAGAATGCCTTATCGGCGGAGGTCATCGGTCCATCGGACCAGCCGCTCTCATTCCCGCGGCCTTGGGTGTGGCTCTCCCTCAACACTCTAGCTCATTGAGTTGCCTCTTCAAAGAGAATAAACGAATGCAGACTTAAAAACTAATCTGGCCTTATTTGCGTTTGGGGTAATATTTACGCCTTAATTTTTGATAAAAACCGTTTTTAGGGTTTGTTTTCCATAAAAACCATTAATCTAGGTTGATTGGGACACTGTTCTTGATGGAAACTGTGTCCAGTTTTATGTCGCAGGTGAAGGCGTATGCCTCAACGCCTTTTTTCACCGCGTTTCGGAGGGCGTCAGTGAAATCCGGGTCCATCTTCTCGTTTGGACGCCACTCCCGCGCGTCGTTCCTCTGGATTACGAAGCACACAACAGCTCTACCGTGATTCAGGGCTACCACGAGTGTGTTCATATGCCTGGCCCCCCGCTTCGTAGGCGCATCAGGGAACAAGGCTATACCGTCCTCAACCAACGTACAGGACTTAGCCTCAAGGAGAATCTGATTCGTCCCATCTGTGAGTTTCAGGTCAAGTCTTGAATCATGGAACGTGGGCTCCGCCCTCTCAACATGATACCCTTTGAACTCGGGCAGCCCCGCGTTAATGGCCTCTCTGAGCATGTGGTTGGGTAACCTGCTGTCGATGCTCACCAAGGTGTTGTTATATTCCATCAGCGTGAGATCGAACTTGGTCTTTCGGTGGTTTCCCTCCCTCGGTATAACGTATACTCTCGTGCCTGGGACCATGAGCTCGTGCATCCTACCAGGGTTGGGAATGAACGCCTCAACGTGTTTCCCATCTAGATCAACTATCCCAAGGAATCTGTTTGGTCGCTTGATTAACTTGGCTGGAAGCGGTGGTGCAGGGTGCTTCATGTTCATCCCATAATTGACTCTATTTCTTCGAGCAGTCTCAGGTTACTGGCAGCCACTAATCCCACTCTCGTTGTCTGTGTAAGCTCCATGTCACCTATCAACTCACCGTTTATCGAATAAACCCCGCCTGCTTCCCTGATCATCAACAGCCCTGCCGAGATATCTGTAGCCCTAACAATTCCACGGAGGTCAATATGAGCGTCAAGAGTCCCAGCTGCTACGCTGCAGAGGCTCATGGCACTGCATCCCTGCTGCCTAATGTGCCTGGACGCACCGATGAGTCTGCCCAACCTGTCCATGGCAGGGTTCTTGCTGATGTCCATCCCGATCATGCCGTGGCGGTACTTGACATCTGGAGCCACAGTGATTGCGGTTCCGTCCAGCGTTACACCCTTACCCCTTTCAGCGAAGAAAGTCCCTCCCGTGAAGAAGTTTGTGATGATACCAGCAAGGGCACCGCTTTGATGATATGTTTCACTGACGCTTATGCTTGTGACTGCCGGGGTGAGTCCTCTCGCCAGGTTTGTGGTGCCGTCAACGGGGTCAGCAACCATTGTGTATCGTCCATTGCCGAAGACCTGATCTCCTTCCTCGCTGACGAGAGTGACTCCGATGTCCAACTTACCCAGTGTCTCAAGGATGGCGTCCTGCGCCTGCTTATCGAGGAGCTCCTTGAACTTATGGACGGGCATTGTATTCCTTTCGTGGATGACCGTGAGGACGCTGCCCTGGATTTTATCGCTGAGTCTCTGTAGAATCGGTTTCCAGTCAACCATCTTAACGCCTAGTTGGTATTGGCTTCGTGGCTTCTTTATATTATCTGGGATAACTTTGAATTGATGACTGCACTGAGGAAGGATTTCTACACGAGGAGTACTGATAATGTCGCCAAAGATCTGCTGGGCAAGATTCTAGTCCGCAGACTCGGCGATGAACTTCTTGGCGGAATTATCGTTGAGACTGAGGCCTATTTTGGAGCCGATGACCCTTCTTCCCGAGCTTTCCACGGCAAAAAGCAATACAACTCGGTGATGTTTGGTGAGCCAGGGCACCTGTTCATCTACAACGTCCACAGGTACTGGATGCTCAACTTCATCGCACACGACAACGTGGTCGGAGGAATACTCATCAGAGCTATCGAGCCAACTATGGGGATGGAAATCATGAAGGAGAATCGTCCAGTGAAGCGTGACAGAGATCTGACAAGTGGACCTGGGAAGCTAACCCTCGCATTAGATGTGAACAGATCCCTGAACGGGCAGGCAGCAACTGATGAATCATGCACTCTTTTTGTTCAGAACAACAAGTATGAGTTTGAAATGGAAACAAGCCACAGGATTGGAGTTACAAAAGATTTACCAGAGCATTTCCGGTTCTACGTTAAAAACAATAGATTTGTGTCAAAATAGGGAAGTTTTAGCCCTTCCACTGGACGATGGCGCCTGCCTTCTCCAGTGCAGTGAGCTCTTCCTCGGTCTTGCCCAGCTTCTCCGCAAGGACTTCGCGAGTGTGCTGTCCCAGCATGGGTGCCGCGCTTGTGACCTCTCCGGGTGTCTTACTAAAGACTACCGGGAAATTGGGTGCTTTGTACTTGCCCACGGTGGGGTGGTCGACCTCTACCCACATGCCCCTTGCCTGGCTGTGGGGGTCTTCCATTGCCTCGTAAGCCTCGTAGACGGGCCCAACGGGGAATCCCATGCCTGCTAGGTACTCGTGTGCCTCCATGCGTGTCATGTCTCCGATCTTTCCCATGACAAGTTCACGGGTGAGTTCGTCGACTCCCAACTCTGCCTTGAGTGCCTCGGTTGCCCTCGGTCGCTCAGTCATGAGATAGATCCAGCCATCGGCTACCTCAAGCATCCCTCCGACCCTCGGGGGCCTCGGGTTGTTGTGGCGTCGTTCGATGGGACTTTCCTTGAACAGGTCGTAAGCCACGCTTGCTGTGCAGTTGAAAGCCGCCATGGTGTCAAACTGTGAGACATCCACCATTTGGCCCTCGCCAGTTTGGTCCCTGTACCTGATGGCCGCGACGATGCTGAATGCGGCGTACATGGCTGGTCCAAGATCTCCCATGGCCCCCGCCATGCTGATCGGTGGGCCATTGTAGTCCTTATTTTTCCCAGTTGCGTAGGTGTGGCCGCTCATGGCCTCTGCTATGCTGGCATATGCGGCGTTCTTGCTGTATGGACCTGACTGGCCGAAGCCGCTGAGGGCTGCATAGATAATCTTGGGATTCCACTCCTTGAGCTGGTCATAACCGAATCCCAGGCGTTCCATTGTGCCAGGGGCGAAGTTCTGTGCTACAACGTCGCTCTGCTTGACTAATTCCTTGATCATCTCCTTGACCTCGGGGTTCTTGAGGTCCATGCTGATGTCTTTCTTGTTGAGGTTCAGTGCGTAGAACGTGGTTGATACACCGTTCTTGAGCTCACCGGGGCCCATCCTGCCGATGGTTCCCCATGGTGGCTCTACCTTGACTACCTCCGCTCCTAGCTCGGCCAGCATCATGGTGGTGTATGGGCCGAACCATACGTGTGTGAAGTCCAGGATCTTTATGTCCTCTAGTATCTTCTTCATGATAGCCCTCATGAAGGGGTGGATATACATAATGTTTGCTCAATTTACACCGAAAAAGAAGTTAAACGCCCAGTTATTGGCGTCTGAAATGGCTATGCAAGAGGTTAGGCTACTGCCTTACCTGCGTCGGGGCCAGGCTGTAGGTAGTAGACCTCAGTTACCTTGACGGCTATGGCTGCCTTGGCAGGCATCTTCATACCCCTCTCCTTCTCGAACTGTGCTGCCATCATCTTTCCGCGTTCTACCCTGGGACCTTCGGTCTCGATGGTCGCCTTGCCTTTGATCTGGAACGCCCTGTGGATGTCCATATCATATCCGGATAGTGCTGCCCAGCCAGTTGCCTCTAGGTTTGCCCTAGTCTTCTTCATGAAGTTATCAATTAGAACGATTGTCTCGTCGTCCTCGAACCACCAGAACGCCACGTAGCTTGTGTTTGGCTTCCCCTCGGCATCAACCGTTGCCAAGCTGATGATCCTCTGCTTGGTATAGATCTCCTGTGCTTCTTTTGGTACTTGTACCATACCCACAGATAATATAGTAAGTAATATAACTGGTAGGGTAAATAATCTAACCCATGAGGCTGGATGATGAGATAAGTGGGCTCCGGAAGGAGATAAGCCAGTTCAGGACCGAGACCCGACAACGGTTAGAGGTCATCGAAAACGAGGTAAACAAACAGGTGGCCCTCAACTACAACAGGACTATCGTCGATTACGTCATCGGGATGAGCCACGACCTTGTCGCCAACCTGAAGTGCGATAGACCAGACGAGGAGGAAAACTGCAAGGCAATGCTGGCAGAGCGCCAGGAGGAGCATTTAGCCCTCCTCAAGGCGGGCAAGTTCACCGCGTCCTATAACGCACTGGAAAAGGCCATGGAGAGGGCACCCAAAATGAAACAGAACTTCGAGGATTTCGGCAGACCCGGGTGTGTCTCCTGTATAGAGGCGGGGATGAGTATGCTGCGGTCCAACATGCAACTACTCTCACAGCTGAGGCTCATCGAGACCCCAGCGGTATCCTTGGCCCAGAACACTGCCACCGTGAACTCACTGGACGCCGAGAAGGCCAACAGAATGATTGTCAGTCCGATAAGCAACAAGGTGCGGATACAGATCCTCCAAAGCATCTACAGGGGTGAAAACCGGTTCAACGACCTCTCAAGGGCAACTGGACTTGAGGGTGGGCAGCTTCTCTACCACATAAAGAAGCTCAAAGAGGCCGAGTACATGGACCAGTTCGAGTCAAAGGATTATGTGCTTACCCCTAAAGGGATGAAGGGGCTGGTTATGCTGGCCCAGTTGAGTCACGAGTTGTCCTAAATGATAGCCAGCCGATGGGACGCGGTTGTCAAGCTGCGCGACAGGGACTATGCCTCCTGGTTTGAGATAGTAGATGATGGAGAGCTATCTGGTAGGTTCGTGGGCATCGAGGGAAGCGCCAGATCCATGACCGAGCTGAGTTTCGAGGACAATGAGCTCTACTTCAGTCTCCCACCACAGTACGAGAAACGTGAGGGCCTTCTCATCTTCAAGGGAAAGCTGGAAGGGAGAAGGATCACGGGTACAACCAACGACGATGATGGTAACTGGGTCGAGTTTTCCGCGGTTTCAGCACCAATGCTAAAATACAGAGATGTCCAGTGGGGGGCACCTATTAACCTCATCAGGAAGGACTTGTCCAACTGGAAACAGCGTTTCTCTGATGATCCAAGCGGTTGGAAGGTCGAAAACGGTGTTATCAGCAACACTCCTCCAAGCGTCGATATCGTGACCAAGGATAATTTCATGGACTTTAAGCTCCATGCCGAGTGGAGGGTCCCCGAGAAGGGCAACAGCGGCATCTACCTCAGGGGCAGGTACGAGGTCCAGATTCTTGACGACCACGAAAAGGAGACAGGTGCCCGGTCAACGGGGTCTATATACGGTTACCTGAAACCATCGAAGAAGATGACAAAAGCTGTGGGAGAGTGGAACTCCTTTGATATCACTTTCATAGGTCGTTGGGTTTCGATTGTGTTCAACGGCGAGACAATCATTGACAGGCAGGAAATACCCGGCTTGACTGGCGGAGCTTTGAACTCAAACGAGGGCGAGCCCGGACCTATCATGCTTCAGGGTGATCACAGGGCAGTGGAATACAGAAACATAGTCCTGACTCCCGCACTTTAGGCTTTTTTAACCTGCACATAGACCGTGTGGGTCCTTGATCCATGGCTTGGTAGCGTGGGTCTGGTTGATGTGACAGCGTTCGCTGAGCCCTGGACCTCGATGTCGTCCTCGTATTTGGGCCATGCACCTTCAAGCAGGCACACCACGCCAGGCATAATATCCTCTGTAACGAACGCCTCGATTCTGATCTTTCCCTGCGGGCTTGAGATGAGTACCCGTTCACCGTCTATGATGCCTCTTTCCACGGCGTCAACCGGGTTTATCCACAGCTTCTGGGGATCCATCTCTTGGAACCACTTGATGTTATAGTTTTGTGAGTGTGTCCTATACCTAGACTTTGGAGTAACTAGCCGCAACGGATTCTCTGTGTTGGGTTTGATTGATCTCAAAGTCGGGATTGGGGACGCTCCCTTCATGGCAAACTCCTCAGAGTACAACTGTATCTTGCCTGAAGGTGTGTCCAATGGATATTTATCCGGGTCTTCAATGAAATCAGTGAAGGCACCCCTCTCCTGCTCCTTCCCGAGGTAGATTCCCTTCTCCTTGAATTCCTCAACATCCTCAATCTCTGACTCAGCGATGAACTGATCAATCCACTCCGCCTCTGTCTTTCCCTCGGTGAACTCCTCAATGATACCAAGTCTCTCGGCAAGTTGACAGAGTATCTCGTAGTCGTGCTTGACTCCATCCAGTTTTGGAACCACCTGTTTCGAGTAGAGGAGGAAGTTACCTCCTCCCTTCATGACATCGGTTCTCTCAAAGCTTGTGGATACGGGGAAGACCACGTCACAGTGTAGCGCGGTTGCTGTCATGAACCTCTCATGCGCGACAGAGAAATCTGCCTTCTCGAAAGCCTCTTTGTTCTTCTTGATGTCGCTTCCTTGGTTCAGGTAATTGGTGCCGAGGACGTAGACGAATTTGATATCAACGGGGTAGCCGCCTTTCTTTCCCTGGATGATGGCGTCAGCCCACTCGTATGTCGGGACCGTTGCCTTCACCGGGTTTGGCATGGTGTCAATTGCCCCGACCTTCATTGAGGGGAGCATATTTGAAAAGTACCCGCCTGATGAACCCCCCTTCACCCCGATATTTCCAGTAGCTGCCTGCAGCGAGACTGCCATCCTTACCGCCTCTTCGCCGCCTATGACTCTCTGTATGGCCAGTCCAGTGATCAAACATGTCGGTTTCGCGTTTCCATATTCCAATGCAAGCTGCATAATGGTCTCAGATGGTGTACCGCACACCTTTTCAGCCCACTCAGGTGTCTTGTCAACGCCGTCGTCGAGTCCAAGTATGTGGTTTTCAAGCTCCTTGAACCCATAAACGTACTTTTCGATGTAGGCTCGGTCAACCAAATCCTCTTTGATCAGAACATTGAGGACAGCCATCATCAAAGCGGTGTCTGTGCCCGGAAGCACTTTGATCCACTGGTCTCCAAGGGTCTTCACGGTGTTGGTTGCCCTTGGGTCAATGGTGATAACCTTGACTCCACGCCTCTTAGCGTCTCTGATCCATGACTCCGTTGCGCTGCCGAACCTGTTATCCACGACGTTGGAGCCCCAGAGGATGATGAGGTTACTGTGTTTCAGTGAAGCAGGGTCAAAACCGGCCTGAACGGTACCTAAAAGGTAAGGCAGTGTGAACATATTTGCCGCGCTGCTGTACCCTAGCCAACGGCCGGTCGCTCCTCCAAATAGGTGGAGGAACCGATTTGCTAACCTCTTGGTGTTGTGGAGCACGCTCATGATAGCACCTGAGCCACCTAAGTTGAGGATAGCCTCGTTTCCGTGCTTTTCCTTTACCTCAGAGAGCTTCTCCGCTACGAGGTCCAGTGCTTCCTTCCATGTCACTTCCTTGAACTCGCCTGATCCCCTTGGACCGGTCCTGATCAGTGGCTTTGTGAGGCGATCAGGCGCGTTCTGTATCCTGTGAGATTGGTATCCTCTGACGCAGCCCTTGATGTATTCTCCGCCAGCGGGGTTGTCGATTACCTTGGATACTTTACCGTCCTTGACGATGGCGAGGAGTGGGCATCCGCCTCCGCAGTCAAGGTTACACGTGAAGGGTATACCGGTCATGGTAAACAGAAACTAGACGGATGGGTTGTTATTAGAAGTTTAGAAAACGAGTTTGACGTCCAATGCCCTATCCCATTTCCTGTAGACTGCGTCGATCCCATCCCCGACCACTTCTATATCTGTCATTTCGCCGATTCCCACTTCATGTAGCCACCTGATGTGGTCAATGGTCTCGGGTTCGATGCCTATACATCTAGCAGCGGTTGCGTCTGCCGCGATCGGGTCAACACTTGCGATTATGGTGTCCATCTTGACTGGTTCTCCCTGCCACGGACCTTTTCCTTCCTTCCCGTAGAAACCGTCGATGACGCTCAGGTGGGGTGGCAGTGTCTTGATTATGTCGTAGATGACGTTGTTCATGCCGTGGCGGTGCATCGTGAACTTCCTGCGAGTCGTCAACATGCCGAACATATTCTTGAGGCCCATGGTGATGCTGGTGTGGTGCAGGGTCTTCATCGTTGGCACAGTTATAATGGCGTTCTCCGTGGCCATTCTCGCCACTTTGAACTTTTTCACCTTTTTAGGCCCATCGACCACCAGCTCTACCTTGTCTTTGAGCTTCCTCATGTTCACGTACTCGGCACCCAGGCGTTCAATGACATCCATCATGCCCGTGGTGTTGATAGCCTCGTCAGGGGATGTGATCCCACCGTCAGTCTCGACCACTATCGCCTTCTTTCCAAGCTCGTGGACCCTGTTGATTACCGCTTCGACTACCATCGGGTCTGTGGTGATCCCTGACTTGTAGGTGTGCGATGTTATCAGGTTCGGTTTGATGAGCACCGTGTCCCATGGCTCAAGAGCCTCCCTGTACGGAATCATGTCCATCGCTCTATAAACCGGCTCCAGCCCTCTCTCGCCCTTAACAACCGCTACCCTTGACATTGCTCTCGAATCAAATCCAGCATCATGCGTTATTAATTATCTGAACCGGGGAAAATAGGAAAGGTTTATACACATATGATACACACATCATATGTAGCAACGATCATACGGTGAATGACAATGAAAAAAGATCTCTCGACGATGTGTTACGGATTCTTCTCAACCCTTTCAAACCCAACTAGGCTGGCCATCATCGAGGCGCTGGTGGAGAAACCAATGTACGTGAACCAGATGGTCGCGGAGCTTGGGCAGGAGCAGAGCATGATCTCCCATAACCTCAAGCACTTGGTAAACTGCCACTTTGTGTTCGTAAAGAGGGAGGGCAAGCAGAGGGTCTACTCGATCAACCACGAGACTGTGGACCCGTTGATGAAGGTAATCGAGAACCACCACCACAAGTTCTGCAAGGGTGGCGCGGCGTGCCACCTCAACGTGGTAAAGGAGAAATAAAAAATGACAATGAATGAGACAAGCCCCCACGCGAAGGGCATGGAAGAGTACATGAACAGGGGAATCAAGGAAGTTATCATCGAGCACCCCGAGCTGGAGAAAATCCTGGATGGCTATGACATCGGATGCGGTGCCTGCATGGTGGGGACGTGCCTCCTCAAGGACATAGTGGAGGTGCACGGGTTACCCCCGGAGACGGAGAAGGCGTTGATGGGCAGGATAACCAAGGCCATCTACCCCGACGCGGATATCGAGGTACCCGAGGACGACGGGAAGGCGGTGGTGAGGACTTTCACGTACTCGCCGCCGGTCCAGACCCTGGTTGACGAGCACGTACTCATCAAGCGATTGATAGCTTTGATCCCGTGCATAAACGAGTCACTGGACCTTACAACCGAGGAGGGAAGGCAGGTGGTGTTTGACGGCATCGACTTTATCAAGACCTACGCCGATAGCTTCCACCACGCCAAGGAGGAGGACCTGCTGTTCAAGTACTTTGACGAGGACTCTGAGATCGTCGCGGCCTTCCACGAAGACCACAGGAACGCCAGGGACCACGTCAAGAACATCCTTGAAGGCGTAGCGGAGCAGGACTCAGCGAAGGTCACAGAGCACCTGGGGGCATACATGGAACTGCTGCAGGGCCACATCAAGCGCGAGGACGAGGTACTTTACCCGTGGATGGACAGGGACCTCTCATCGGAGCAGGAGGCCGAGCTGGCCAGGGCGTTTGATGAGGTCGATGTCAAGTTCGGGGACGTCAACGCGAGGTATGGGGCATTCGTCGCGGGGCTCGAAAAGAGCTTCCAGTAACCTTTTTCAAAACCAGGCCCTAAAACGGCTTCTTTTGATCCCGTCACTGGTATTAACGCGAAAAAAATTTTTAGTGGCTTGCATCAAGTAATCTGACATAAGGGAAAAAAAGGGGCATCCGGTGCGAGGTGGTGTGGGATAAGGGCATGATGGGGGCTAGGTGACGGTGGACTTGTCGTCACTGAACTTCTCGATGTCGCCGTCATCGATAATGGCTTTCAGCACCTGCGCCACCTTCCACACGTCGTGGTAGCTGACGTACAGCGGTATGGGTGCCAGCCTGATGATATTTGGTGGGCGGTAGTCCGGGATGACGCCCTTTGCTACCAGTGCCTGGTTGATCCTCCATGCGTCCTTATGGAATACGCCGACGTGCCCGCCTCTCCGCTTGTCCTCGCGGGGCGTGGCGATGCCGTAGTTATAGGGCTCGCCGCTGAGCATCTCGTCGATGAGGTACATGAGGTACCCCGTGATCTTCAGGCTCTTCTCCCTGATGTTCTCGATGCCCGCCTCGCGCATCATCCTGAGGCTGCCCTCGATGGGAGCCGTGGACAGCATAGTGGTAGTGCCGATCTGCCATGCAGTTGCCGACCCCGCCGAGTCGAACTTTTGCCTCATCTCGAACATGGTGCTGCGGTTGTTTCCGAACCACCCCGCCATCCCGGGCATCTCGTCCCAGTGCTTCTTGTTGACGTAGATGCTGCCCGTGCTGCCGGGCCCGCCGTTCATGTACTTGTAGTTGCACCAGAATGCGAAGTCGCTGCCCCACTTGCTGAAGTGGTGGGGTACAACCCCTGTGGAGTGGCTGCAGTCGAAACCTACGATGATGCCCCTCTTGTGGGCCTCTTCCGTCATCCTTCCCATATCCAGGAGCTGGCCGCTCTTGTAGTAGATGCTTGGAAGGAGTGCTAGCTGCACCTCGTCAGTCATCGCGGCGATGATATCCTCTTCCTCGATGGTCATGCCGTCCCTGCTCTTGACTAGGACCAAATCCTCGTCAGGGTCGCCGCCCTTGAGCCTGATCTGGGCGCTCAGCGCGTACAGGTCGCTTGGGAAGTTGAGTTCGTCCGCTAAAATCTTCTTTTTCTTGCCCTCAGGCTTGTAGAAAGTCGAAACAAGGGTGTGCAGGTTGACCGTTGTTCCCCCTGTGACGACACACTCGTTCTCCTCGGCTCCTACTAATGGTGCCTGGAGGTTACCCAGTTCGTCTGCGTAGCTGATCCACGGTATCTCTCCTTCGCCCCAGCCCTTGATGCCAAGTACCTTCCACTCCTCGATTAGCCTGAGAAGGGTCTTCTCGGCGTCCTTGCTCATCAGCCCCAGGCTGTTGCCGTCCATGTAGATTGAGCCTTCAAGGTGGTAAAAGCGGTCCTTGAACCCAACAAGTGGGTCCTTGGCGTCCATTTCAAGTGCGAAATCCTCGCCTAGCTTGAACTCCAATTTAATCGAGAGAAAGAAGGGCGTCTTTGCATTAAACTGTGTCTAGATATGGAGAAGGGTTACCTCGACTTCCTCGCCCTCGTCGGCCTTGTTGGTACCGATGGGTAGGATGATGAAGCCGTCGGCGTGGGTCATGCTGGTGATGTCCCCGCTCTGCTTGTAGACCCTGTAAGCCTTGCCGTCCTCGATGCGCACGGTAATGAACTGCTCCCTGTCGCTCTTGGACACCATCTCGTGGCCCATGGGCAGCTTGACCTTGACCCAGTGCTTGGGTGCGAGCCTCGCCATCTTTCGTAGGGCTGGCATCAGGTACACGTAGCTGTTGTTGAGGCAGCTGGTTGGGTAACCTGGCATGCCGAACATGGGCGTGCCGTCAACTTCGCCGAAGAGCGTCGGCTTGCCCGGCTTGGTCTTGACGCCGTGGAAGTAGATTGTCCCCATCTCCTCCATGACCTCGCTGAACAGGTCCTTGGTGCCCACACTGCTACCGCCACTGACGACCCATAGGTCGTGCTCAGATGCGCTCCCGAGTGATTCTTTGATTGATTCAACGGTGTCCTCCACGATTCCGATGACGACCGCGACGCCTCCGTTTGCCTCGATGACTGTTGCCAGGGTGTAGCTGTTGATGTCATAGATCTGACCGGGCTTCAACGCCTGTCCCTGTGGCGCTATCTCAGGCCCGCTGCTGTATATGGCGACCCTAGGCTTCCTGTAGACCTCCACCTCGATGTACCCGAGGGCCGCGAGGGCTCCAATAACCCCCGGCGTGATGGTCTTGCCCGGTGAGAGGACGTGTGTTCCCTTGGTCATGTCGGCCCCTGCCTCGGCCATGTTCCTTAAAGGGGCGACCTGTCCCTCGATTGATACTTCCTCGCCGTCCTTGTTGGTGTACTCCACCATCACAACGGCGTCTGCTCCGTCAGGCATGGGTGCGCCGGTTGCGATCTCAAGACACTCGCCATCGTTGACAGTGCCATCGAATACGCCTCCCGTGTGCTGGATGCCGATTAACTTGAGTGCGATGGGCTTTTTCTCGGTTGCCCCAGTCGTGTCCTTGGCCTTGACGGCGTAGCCGTCCATGCTTGCCCTCGGGAAAGGAGGGACGTCGAAACCGGCCACTACATTCTCGGCTATTACTCGCCCATTTGATTCTCCGATCGGGATTTTCTTGGTCCCCTTGATGGGTTTGATGTGATTGTCTATGATTTCTAATGCCTGTAATCGCGGCATCAGCTCCCCGAATGGCTTCATTGTCATCTTCTGTTCAGCTCCCATATCATGTGCCCAATTCCGGGCAGTATTATCTTGTTTAACGCGGTTTTCATGGCCCCCCTGCTTCCGGGTAGGCAGAATATGATCTTCTTGTTGACTACCCCAGCCGTGGAACGGCTCATGAGGCCGGGCGTACCTATCTCGTCGTAGCTGAGCCTCCTGAAGTATTCCCCGAACCCGGGTAGCTCCTTCTCGAACAGCTTCTTCGCGGTGTCAACCGTCTTGTCAACGGAACCGATTCCGGTTCCTCCGCTGGTGATAATTATCTGGGTCTCGCTGTTTTCGATAACGTTAGCCAGCCAGTCCTTGATCTTACCTGAGTCATTGGGCACAATCCCGTACTCAACAACCTCGTGACCTGCCTCAGAGAGCAGCTTCTTCGCGAGCTTACCCGTCTCGTCCGTATCAGGTGTCCTTGAGTCGCTTGTAACCAGTAACGCGAATGTCGCGCTTACCTTTTGGTCCCTTGGGTGGTGATTGTGGCTCATTTTCCCTTCATCTTCTCGATAACTCTGATATCCGATATCCTCGTGTCCGGGTATTGACCGTCCTCGTCCTTCTCAAGGTACTTTGTCATGTCCCAGATGTTCAAAAGTGCTATCGATACGCCTGCAAGTGCCTCCATCTCGACGCCTGTCTGGGCGTTCGTGGTCACCGTACATCTTGCCTCGATTGTATCCTCGCCCAAGGTGTACTCGACATGTGCCTTGCCGATTGGAATGTTGTGGCAGAGCGGTATCAGGCTCGGAGTGTTCTTCACCGCTAGGATCGCGGCTATCTCCCCGACCGTCAACGGGTCACCTTTCTTGATCTTGCCTTGCCTAATGGTCTCCACGGTTGAAGCCTGTAGCTTGATTACTCCGGCTGCAACTGCCTTCCTTGAAACTACCTTCTTCCCTGATACGTCAATCATTTTTATTGGGTCTTCACTCACGTTTCTCGCCCTCCACCCAGTAACTCCCGTCCGGGTTTACCTCCTTCTTCCATATCGGCACCCTCTGCTTCAGCTCGTCGATGAAGTACATGCATGCCTTGAACGCCGCCTTTCTGTGCCCTGCCGATATGGCGATGAAAACAAGTTCGTCTCCGACCTTGAACTCGCCGTATCTGTGGACGATGGCCACCTCTTGTACGCCGAACTTTGCCTTGCACTCGGCTCTGATGTCTTCAAGCTGCTTCCTGGCCATCTCCTCATAGACCTCTACGGTCATGTTGGAGACCTCTTTGCCCTCGCTGTTGTCGCGGACCACGCCGATGAACTGGACAACGCAGCCGCTGCCGCTTCTCTGCACCATCTCGGTTATAGCGTTCCTGTCCGCTTCCTCTCTCTGAATGAAAATCATCTTATCCCCCACTCACCGGCGGGAAGAACGCCACCTTGTCATCCTTCTTGACCACGGTCTCAAGGCTGGTGAACGAGTTGTTGATGGCCACAAGAACTTCCTCCTTTGCAGCTATCTTCGCGTACTTGTCCCTGACCTGGTCCCTGAGCTCAACGACGGTCACGCCGTCCTTGGCCTCTATCTCCTCTTCCTTCAATCCCGTGATATCCCTGAACTGCCCGTAGTACGTTACCTTGATCTTCATCACTCGTCCCTCCAGAATGGAGCCCGCCTCGAAACGGCCTCATTGAACGCGCCTATGATCTCTTCCTCTGGTGCCCCGCCCCTCATCAGCGACACGAATGGGACATGGTTGTCGTCCCTCATTAAACATGACTTTAGCTTGCCGTCGCTGGTTACCCTGATCCTGGTGCAGTATGCGCAGAACTTGCTGTTGTGCATGGGTCTCACCACCTCGACCCGTGCCCCGTCTTTCAGGTAGTATATCTTCCTGAGGTGCATCTCCCGCTCCACCACTTTATTGGATCGCTTCTCCAAGTCCTCCTCAACTGGAACCAGATCGTAGTGGTACGAGTCGTAGTGCTCCACACCGTCCTCCAACTCTTGGAACTCTATGAGTTGTAATACTCCTCCGACCTCCCTGCTGTAATCGATGAGGCTGTCGATCTCCTCGTTGTTGATGCCCTTCATGACCACCATGTTCAGCTTGACCGGGTTTAGTCCGTACTTGACGGCCTCCTCGATCCCTGTGGTCACTGACTCAGTGCCGTTCCCCGTGATCTCCTCGAATGACTCCGGGCATAGCGTGTGGAGGCTTACGTTTACCCTTGCCAGTCCGGCATCTTTCAGTGGGCCTGCCAGTTCTTTGAGCCTGCTTGCGTTGGTGGTCATGGAGACCTCCTCGACGAGAGGGCTGATTCGCCTCACGATCTCGACGATGTCCTTGCGTACCAGCGGCTCACCTCCGGTCAACTTGACCTTGGTTATGCCCTGTTCCGCCGCTAACTTGACTATACGCTCCACCTCATCGACGGTCAACTCGTCGCCTGAGCCGTGCTCGCCCTCGTGGTGGCAGAAGAAGCAGTTAAAGTTGCATCGCTGTGTCAGGCTGATCCTGAGGCTATTGATGGGCCTTCCGTGTGGGTCAACTAGTGTGGTCACTTGTGAGGTCGCCTCCCTTTTGATGTGCTCTGGGTTTTATATTGTTATGCATGGCTACACATATCGAACCCCTCGATATGCATAAATAAACATATCATATCTTTGATGGTGGTACACCCATGTCAGGATTCAAGATTAAACAATCGACATACATATTTGCTGTAATATTCGGGTTAATAATCACGGGAGCCGCGTACCGGGTGGCGGTCAAGCCAAAACCCCACCCCCCGTTGATAATATCGACCACCACAAGTCTTTACGAGACAGGTCTACTGGACGTTCTGAAGGAGAGGTTCGAGGTCGACTACCCCGATACAACTATTCTATTTGTCTCGCAGGGAACAGGTCTCGCAATCGAGACCGCGAAACGTGGGGACGCTGATATGATCATGGTCCACAGCCCTGGTCAGGAGCTAGGTTTCATGGAAAGCGGCCACGGGGTGAACAGGAAGATAATAGCGTACAACTTTTTCATCATTGTTGGACCAGAATCCGATCCTGCCGGAATCCTCGGCATGAACCCGATAGACGCCCTTCTCAAGGTACAGGAGGAAGGTGTGAACAGGGACGCGTTATGGGTGAGCAGGGGGGATAACTCGGGGACCCACTCCAAGGAAAAGAGCCTGTGGAAATCAACGGGTTTGGACCTTGAAGAGTTGAAGGTGCAACCTGGAGGAGACGAGGGGAGGCACTGGTACATCGAGGCAGGTGCCGGCATGACGGCGACTCTACAGTTGGCGAACGAGAAAGGCGCTTACACCCTGACCGACGTTGCCACCTACCTCAAGAACTATGGGAACGGAAACATAGAGTTAGTAAAGATAGTGAACTCGGGGGAGGAAACCCTGAACGTTTACAGTGCTATCCTATGTAACCCGAAGGTCAACGAGATGACCAACTATGTTGACGCCGAGGACTTTCTCCACTACCTCCTGACCGATGATGTACAGGAATTGATGGCGGGGTACGGAATCGACGAGTTCGGGTCAACCCTCTTCAAGCCCTGGATGCCTGAACTGGAGACCCCGGGCTCTGAGTTTGTAAAATGGGTCGAGGAGTACGCCTACTATGATGGAAACGAGTGTCCCGAGGAGTTCAGGTACCAAAGCGGAGATTTATACGGGTAAGAAGGGTCTTGGTGTAGCATGAGCTGGGGGACAATATCCGAGGGTCTGGCCGAGGCGGTCAGACTCATCCTTTCGTTGGATCCCACAGTCATCTCCATAACCCTCAGGTCAATAGAGACGGCGGGTTTTGCCACGTTTCTAGCCTCAATTATTGGTATTCCCTTGAGCCTGGTATTGACAATGAAGAACTTTCCAGGTAGGGGAACCATCAAGTTCCTGTTCAACTCCCTGGTCGGCATCCCAACGGTCACGCTTGGTCTCGTCCTGTACATGCTTCTTTCAAGGACCGGTCCGTTAGGGCACCTGAAACTCCTCTACTCGGTCCAGGGAATGGCTATCGGTCAGGCGATGCTCATCCTGCCCATCTCCGTCACCTTCATCGTGAGCGCACTTGAGAGCAAGATGGGCGAGGTCAATGATCTGGCGAGGACTCTCGGCGCATCCGAGACTCAGGTGGCTCTGGCCGTTCTCCGCGAGTCATTCAACGGTGTGAGCCTGGCTATTATCTCCAGTTTCAATCGTGCTTTCGCCGAGCTGGGTATCGCGACGATGCTTGGGGCCAACATAACCGACCTAACCAGGGTACTTACGACAGCGATCGCGCTTGAGACCAATAAAGGTCAGTTCGGGCTGAGCTTCGCGTTGAGCCTGATTCTCATCTCGGTTGTCCTGCTCATGAACTACCTTATCCGGGTGCTTCAGGGAGGAGAAACCTGATGAGTATATTCGAGATCAAGGGCTTGGTAAGGGAGTACGATGGGGAGCCAGCCCTCAAGAATATCAATATCAACATTGGAGCCCAGGCTCTCGGTGTAATTGGTAAAAGCGGCTCAGGGAAGACCACGCTCCTGAAGATACTGGCAGGATTGCTAACCCCTTCACAGGGGAAGCTAAGTTTCAATGGCACTGAAGTGACCCCCGCGGTACTCCTTGACCTCAGGCGACGAGTCACAATGGTTTTCCAGACCCCACAGTTCCTCAACGGGACGGTCAGAACAAACCTTTCCTACGGACTGAGAATTAGAGGAGTTTCTGACGAGGAGATCAAAAGAAAAGTCTCTGACGCCCTTGACCTCGTCTCCCTGGAAGCATACGGAGAGAGATATGCAAGGAACCTGTCAGGGGGGGAGCAGCAGAGGGTAGCGTTGGCACGTGCACTCATCCTTGACCCCGAGGTGCTGCTCCTGGACGAGCCAACTAGCAATCTCGACCCTGTAAATGTCAGCCTGATCACGGATATCCTGGTCCAAGAATCAGAGAAAAGACTAGTTGTAATATCAACCCATGATTTGGATCAGGTTAAGCGGATCGCAAAACACGTAATTTTCCTAGAGGAAGGGATCATCACTGAGCAGGGTGACCCATACAAGCTTGACTCGGTCAATAGGTTCACCGAGAACGTGTACACAGGTATCTCAAACGTGGAGAAGGGCGTCTCTCAGGTACACGTCGGGGACATTATCATCCGCACCAGCAGTCCATTAACGGGTAGGATATCCCTTCACGTTAGGCCCCAGGACATCATCATCAGCAAGGGCTGGATCGAGACCAGCGCCAGGAACCAGTTCAGGGGCCTGATTACCGGAGTAAACGAGAGGGATGGCATCGTCATGATCGATATTGATGTGGGTGAGGTGTTCACGGTCCAGATCACTCGCAGGAGCTTCAACGAGATGAGCCTGAAACTAGGCGAGCCGGTAAACATTTCTTTTAAGGCTTCCTCGGTTCTGCCCCTCTAGTCGTAAAGGTATAATAGCTACGGTCAATCTGTGAATTCAAATGGCTAAGCGTGTAACGGTCACCGTTTTCCCGAAACTCAACAACGACAGCTGCGGCACTTCTTGCGGCGTCTCATGTAACTCATGCTCTGGTTGCGATTCCAACTGCGGGTTCACTGAGGCAGAAGGGGAGCAGATGGACAACCTGTACTTCAAGCTGGAGGAGATAGGTTTCAAGAACTCTCCAGACTGCAGGATGGATTTCGTAAACACCTCGGATATCGACTATTCAATCGAGAGGCTCAATATGGTGCTTGTTACAAGCGGCAAGTCCACGGTAACGCATTACACCTATGGGGAGTACATGAACGAGAACGCCCCGATAATCGCGCTCAACAGCAAGATAATATCTGAAAAGCGCATCCCGACGAAGGATGAGCTCAGCAAGGCTTTCGAGAGCTTCCCCTAGGATTCGTCTTCCTTCATCTTCTGTTCCAGGGTCTTCAGCTCGCCCTTTTCGCTGATCCTGATCTTCGTGTTCAGTCGTACAGGTAACCCTACTTGCCTGAAGAAACCCATCAACGCGGCACCGTCTATAATGTCCGCTATCTTGCCCTCCTTGATGCCCTCGACGAGGATCTTCTCGACCTGACTGATGACCTGCGGGTACTGATAAGCCGCCGCGCTGTAGACCTCCCACGCCCTGTTACCGAACATGGCGTCCAGAATCTCCTGATTCGATGCTTCGCGTGGCTTCTCGGGCTCCGGCTCAGGTTCCTGCTGGTCCTTGATCTGTTTTAGAAGCATCATCCGCTTCATCTCCTCAAGGCGTCGCTTCTTTATCTTATCCAGTTCGTTATCCATGAGCCTTCACGCAGATGATATCCACGTCTCGCTCTGTTTTATTCCTTACTGAGCCTATCAGGGCTTGAGGCCGCTGATCCTGATGCTGTTAAGGATTACTAGCAGTGCCAGGCCGACGTCGCCCAGTATTATTGACTGCCAGAGGCTGATGGTTCCCAACGCCGCCAGTATAACGATAACCAGTTTCATGCCTAAACTGATGGCAATGTTCTCCCTGATCCTGTTGAGGGTCGTGGTGCTGAGCCTCTGGATGTAGCTCAGCCTCGTCAGGTTGTCCTCAAGCAGGACAATGTCCGCTGTCTCAAGGGCTATATCACTGCCCAAGCCACCCATGGCGATCCCCACGTTCGCGGCTGCCAGTGCTGGTGCATCATTGACGCCGTCCCCGATCATAACCACGTTCCCATAGCTCTTCAGCTTCTCAATGGTCTCCAGTTTCTCGTCAGGCAGGAGGTTCGCGTGGTAACCGTTGAATCCCAACTGTTTTGCGATAGCTGCTGCCGTGGTCTCGTTGTCGCCCGTGAGCATCTCGACCTTCATGCCGTTCCTTTTGAGCATTGAGACCGCTTCCTTTGCCCCTTCCCTTCTCTTGTCCTGCAGACTGATGATCCCGATCACATCATCATCGCGAGCGACGAGTATTGTTGTCTTGCCCTGAATCTCCAATTCATGGATGGCGTCCTCGGGGCACGCGATTTCGTTCTCGTTGAACAACCTCATGTTCCCAATACAATAGCCTTCTCCCTCGATGTTCGCCTCGATACCCTTTCCCGTCCTGCTCTGGAAATCGCTGGTCGGAAGTATCGGGACGTTCTCGATCTCCGCCAGCTCCATGATGGCATCTGCGATGGGGTGCTTACTGTTTTCCTCAAGGGTTGCTGCTATCGAGATGAGCTCGTCTCTACTGACGCCGTACGGGATCACGTCCGTGACCTTGAGCTTGCCCTGAGTCAGGGTTCCAGTCTTGTCGAAGGCGAATACTTTGGCCTTGTTCATCTCCTCGATGAATGTGCTGCCCTTGATGAGAACCCCGTTCCTGCTTGCGCTTGTGAGTGCCGATACCATGGCAACGGGCGTGGCGATAGTGAATGCGCACGGGCAACCTATGACCAGCAACACCAACCCGTTGTAGACCGATGAAACAAGGGGTGCGTTGAATAGAAGCGGAGGGGTCAACGCCAGTATTGAGGCCAGTAACATTATCACTGGGGTGTAGTACCGCGCGAACCTGTTCACGATGTTCTCGGTTGGGCTCCGCCTCTCCTCTGCCTCGTGGACCATCCTCAATATGTTTGAGAGCATTGACTCAGCTGATGCCCTCGTTGTCTTAACCGACAGGACACCGTCCAGGTTGATTGTCCCTGCAAAGACCTCGTCAAGGTACCCCTTATGGATCGGCACCGACTCGCCTGTCATCATTGACTGGTCAACCGTGGTGTGACCGTCAACCACTGACCCGTCGAGGGGGATCCTGTCTCCCGGCCTCACCACGAAGAGTTCCCCGGGCATCACTTGGTCAACCGGGACCTCAATCTCGTCGCCGTTCCTCTTGATCCTGGCAACCTCTGGTCGAAGTTCCATCAATGCTTCGATCGCGTGTCTCGCCCTGTTCCCCGCGATGACTTCAAGCTTCATTGATAGGTCCTTCAGGAACAGCACTAGGGCTCCCTCGGTGTACTCGCCGATGAGAACCGCACCAGTCGCAGCCACTGTCATCAGCAGGTCTATCCCGATGACCCCTTTTTTCAGGGCTTTGACACCGCTTATCGCGGGCTTGTAGCCCTCCACAAGGATCGCTACCATCAGCAGTATCCTCGGGATGTAACCCCCGACCCCCATGTATTCCATTACGATGCCAGCTGTAATTGCTACGAAGGAGAAGATCGTGTTAGTCCAGTTGAGAGAGCCGTCTCCATGGTCGTGACCGCTCTCGTTCCCACAGCATGACTTTTCGTGTGCATGTTCGGTAAGACCTGAACAGGACTCGCAGACCTCCTCCGTGTCGTGTTCAAGGTCGTGATTGATGTCGGTCATCGTTGCTCAGAGTTTCGCGTCGTTAAGTTTTATTAATGTAATGCTATTAAAACGACGAATATTATTAGAAATTAATAAAAACGAGGGTCATTTTTAATAAACCATGACCGTTATCAGCCTGAGCCTCACAAACGCACTTCTTGAGAGGCTTGATGACTTCGTGGAGTCCTCGGGGTTCAGTAGCCGCTCGGAGGCTCTGAGATTAGCTGTCAGGGACAGCCTAAACCAGTATAGCCTCCAGCGAATGGAGAAAGGGACCGTGATGTCTACCGTCACCATAATCAGCGAGAGCCACCAGGCCAACACCCACGTTGGACTGATGAACATAAGGAACGACTTTGACGAGCTCATATTCGGTAACATGCACCTCCACATCGAGGGCGGTTACTGCATCGAGGTATTCTTCGTCAGGGGAGAATCGGAGAAGATAACGAAATTTGTGGCAAAGTCCAAGGCGATCAAGGGAGTAATCGAGGTAAACTACACGACAACACCGTTGAAGTGAGTCATCAGACTGAGCGCAGTCAAACTGCGCATTTCCACATAAAATTATTGAATTTATCCTCGACCGCCTAGTCTGGGCTGTTTATTCCACTCTCCGACGGAGAAAAGCCGCGTAAAACTGCTCGTGTAAATTCCATCAGCTCTGCTTATCTCAAATCTTATTAAAGATGTTTCAAGTACAAGTTGCGTAATGATCACTAAAACAGTCCATGAAGTCTTGGGTAAGGACACCGTCCGTAGCGACGGCCTTGCCAAGGTCACGGGGAGGGAAAAATTCACATCCGACCTTTATCTCCGCAACATGCTGCACGTGAGAGTGTTGAAGAGCTCACACGCCCATGCCGAGGTCGTCAAGATCGACGCCAGCGGAGCGGAGGAGCTGGGGGCAACAGTCCTCACTGTTGACGAGGTTCCAGATGTGAAGTTCTGCCCCCGTCTCGTAAGCACCCCTGACTCAACCTTCAAGGACTGGAGCGTCCTGACCGATCACCCAAGGTACGTCGGAGAGGCCATCGCGGCAGTTGCGGCCGAAACCGAGGGAGACGCCCAGAAGGCACTTGAGGCCATTAAAGTCGAGTACAAGACCCATTCAGCGTACTTTGATCCCCTAACCGCCTATGAGCCAGGGTCCGAGCCGATACACGAGCAGATTCTACTTGAGGACACGGTGGTCAAACCCGAGAGAAACGTGGCCTGTGAAGTCCACATCACAGAGGGAGACGTTGATGCAGCCCTGGAGGACTGCGACGTAATCCTTGAAAGGACCTACACCACAAACCGCAGGTACCACACACAGCTTGAGACAAAATCAGTTGTCGTCCGCCCTGAGATCGATGGTGGGGTAACCATCTGGAGCACCACCCAGACGCTGCACAACAGCAGGCTGCTGCTCCACGAGATATTCGGGCTCCCCATGGGCAAGATCAGGATCGTGAAGGTTCCACTCGGCGGAAGCTTCGGCTCAAGCATCCAGGTCAACACGGTTACACCAATCGCTGTGGCCATGGCGTTGAAGACCAAGAGGCCGGTCAAGCTCACATACACCCGCGAGGAGGACGCCCACGACCACGTCAGCTACGGCATGGTTTTCAAGATCAAGCTGGGGGTCAAAAATGATGGCAAGCTGGTGGCCGGCCACCTGGACGCCTACCTGGACATAGGGGCACACCAGATCCAAGCGTACCCCCTCCTAGGCTGTATGGTTGGCTGGTGGGTCAGCCTCTACAAGCTGGACGCAAAGTCATACGACAGCTACGCCATCTACACGAACAAGACACCTGCCTGCGCGTTCAGGGGCTACGGAAACCCCCAGATCTCGTGGATGGTGGAGACTATGATGGACGAGCTGGCGGAGAAAATAGATATGGACCCCGTCGAGTTCAGACTCAAGAACATAATCGGTCAGGGAGACCTATTCTGGGGCCAGGGGCCATCAGTAAAGTCACTGATAAAGAGCTGTGGGACCGAGGAGATACTGGCCAAGGGCGCGGAGCTCATCGGCTGGGACGACAGGCCAAAGGCCGAGGACCAGATGGGCCGGTACCGCAGGGGCATCGGCATGGGCCGAGGGTTCCACACGAGCAGCGCGGGGGCACCCGTTCCGAGCAAGGTCGTGGATTTCAGCGGCGCAATCATCAAGCTCAACGAGGACGGCACCATTGACTATATCACCGCACTCATGGACCACGGCGGAGGTACCGAGGATGCCCACGCGAAGATAGTCGCCGAGACGCTCTGTGTCCCCCTTGAGAACGTGAACATCATCAGGGCTGACACCAGCACAACGGTGTACGATGTCTGCACCCACGCCAGCAGGGGAATCTACAGCGGCGGAGGGGCGGCATTGAAGGTCGCGAAGCAGCTCAAGGAGCAGATAGCCCAGTTCGCCGGCAGGATGCTGGACGCCGAGGGCTCTGCCCTTACGTTCCGATGTGATGACGAGAAGAAACAGGGCGTCATATACGCCGAGGGGATCGAGAACCGCGAGGTCACTTTCAAGGAGCTCGCTTACAACGCGAGGCACAAGAACTGGGGCACACCCGCGGTTGTTGACAGCTACAGGCAGCCCGCGTGCCCCCCACACTTCACGGGGTACTTCATCGAGGTCGAGGTTGACACGTGGACGGGGAAAATCCGTCTGGTTAAGGTCGTTGCAGGCGCAGACGTCGGCACGGTCATCAACCCAAAGCTCGCAATGGGCCAGGTACATGGAGGATTCGCACAGGGATGGAGCATGACCACAATGGAGGACATGGTCTATAACCACGACACGGGTGACCTGGTCAACAAGGGCATGCTGACGGACTACAAGATACCGTACGCCAGCGACATGCCTGACCTTGAGGACTTTACTGTCTTTTTCGCGGACACGTATGAGCCCACGGGGCCGTACGGTGCCAAGGGACTGGGCGAGGGAGCCCTGAACCCGGTGGCAGGGGCAATCGCCAACGCCATCCAGAACGCGCTGGGGATCAGGTTCTACAAGCTACCGCTGACCAAGGAAAGGGTTCTTGCGGCGATAATGGAGAAGGAGGGCCAGTAAGATGCCAAACATCAACATACATAACACACACATAATCTCCGACTTTGAGTACTACGCTCCAGAGACTCTACAGGAAGCCTCTAAACTTCTGAAGGAACTCGGCAAGGACGCTGCGGCGCTCGCCGGAGGCACCGAGGTCATCGTCAAGATGAAGGAGGGCTCCAGGAGGCCGAAGCACATCGTTAATCTGAAGAAAATACCAGGGCTGTCCGGCATCAAAGAGACCTCAGACGGCATCGAGATCGGTGCATTGACAACGATCCGTGAGATTGAAACTTCCCCACTTATCAAGGAAAAGTACCCAATCCTATACCAGTCTGCCAAAGTACTCGGGTCAGTCCAGATACGGAACCGGGCTACTGTGGGTGGGAACATATGCAACGCCTCACCATGCGCTGACACCGCTGTTGGCTTGCTGTCCGCTGAAGGAGTGGCACACATCTCAGGTCCTGATGGGGAACGAAAAGTACCACTTGTGGACTTTTTCCTAGGCCCAGGCAGGACGGTTCTAGCTCCTGGCGAGATCCTCACATCTATCACGGTGCCAAAAATGGCCCCCAACTCGAAGTCAACGTTCAACAGGGTGGCTCGTGCCAGCATGGACCTTGCCACCATCAGCTTAGGCGCAGTCGCCACAATGAAAAACGGCGTGGTTGATGATGTCAAGCTAGCGTGGGGCACAGTTGCACCTACCCCCATGAGGACGAAAGACGTTGAGGAGTTCCTCAAGGGCAAAAAGCTGACCGACGAGGTCATAAATGAGACCGCTGAGCTTGCCTCCAAGAGCATAAAGCCCAGGGAGAAAGGACGCAGCAACGGCCCGTACAAGAGGAGGGTCGCAAAGGGCTTCATCGTTGAGACGTTGAGCAAGCTGAGAGAGAGTTAGGAGGCACAAAAAATGAAACTAAACATCAAGATAAACGGCAAGCCGAAAGATTTCGACGTAGCACCGAACACTTTGCTCCTTAACCTTGTCAGGGACGACATGGACCTAACGGGGACCAAGTACGGCTGCGGAATCGGCGAGTGCGGCGCATGCACCGTTCACATGGACGGCCTGGCGGTCCTCGCCTGCATGGTCCTGGCGGTTGATGCAGATGGCCACGAGGTCGACACAATCGAGGGACTCAGCGACGGGACCGAACTACATCCTATCCAACAGTCCTACCTAGACGAGGGAGCTGTCCAGTGCGGTTTCTGTACCCCTGGCTTCATCATGTCGACAAAGGCTCTGCTTGAGGAAACTCCTAGCCCATCTGAGAGGGAGATCCGCGAGTACCTGAACGGGAACCTGTGCAGGTGTACCGGGTACGTCAACATCGTGAAAGCGGTGCAGGCTGCAGCAGAACAGATGAAATGAGAACCGCAGCGGTGGTCCTGGCTGCTGGCAAGTCCAGCCGCATGGGCACCAACAAACTTCTACTAGAGGTTGGGGGCAAGCGGGTCCTCGACCATATATTGTCAAAACTCAGCCCAATACCCACCATAGTTGTCCTAGGTCATCGACCAGAGGACATCAGGGGGCTAGCGGAGGGTCAGGGAGCCAGGACCGTCCACAATCCAGACTACGAGAGGGGGATGACAACCAGTTTCCAGGTAGGATTAAGATCTCTTCCCGAGGATGTTGAAGCGGTCTTTATGGTTCTGAGCGATACCTTCGGGTTCAAGCCAGACCTTTTGTCAGAGATGTCCTCGAAAATGGAAGAAACAACGGACGCACTCATCGTAAGTCCGATTCACAAGTCCAAGCGGGGGCATCCCGTTCTTTTCAAAAGAGAGATTCTGGATGAGTTCCTTGCTCTAGGAGATGATGTGACGATGAAGGATGTGGTTAATCGTCACGAATCAAGACACGTTTACGTGGAATCTGGTATTTGGGCAACCATTGACCTAGATACTCCTGAAGACCTTAAGAAGATCAGGAAGCTCTGGGCTAGCTAAGAATCTTTTTCAGCGCCTCAACAATTTCCTCTTCCTCATATTCGTTGAGACAGTCGAAGGCGATCCCGATGCGGTTGTCTTCCTTTTCAGTCATGCTGGTCTCCACCCAGATACTAGGGTCAAGTTCTCTGAGCTTAATGGCAATGTCACGGGCTGATATTGAATCATCGAAGGTAACCATGGTCCTGACGTTCCACGGTTCAGGGACAGCCACCTCAGTCTTTGAGACTCCTTTACTGTCCCTCAACTCGTCCACAACCCATTGAGCTTTCTCCCTCCATGACTCAAACTCGGCTTTCTCCTCCTCGGGGAGCACATCTAGAAATAATTTGAGTGCTACTAGTAGTCCAACCATCTGGGTTCTGTCTACTTTCATACCCCTGCCCAATCCATTGAATGGGGAAGCCTGTAGTTTAGCCATCTCGATCAGTTCCTTTTGCCCGTAGAGGATGCCTGTGTCATTTGGCCCTTTGATCTGTTTTCCTCCGCTCACCGCGACGAGGGCTGCTCCCGAATCTGCATACTTTTTCATGTTTGAACGAGGTAATACGCTCCCAGCGGCGTCAACCAAGACGGGGATGTCATGTTTTTTGCCTAGCTTGACCGTTTCTTCAAGTGAAACTCCGGAGACCTCCCGATGGGCACTGAACGCAATCAGACAAGTGTACTCGTTGATGGATTCCTCTAGCTCCTCTACTGTGCAACCTTCTGTGTTTCCTGCATATCTGATAGTGCAACCGATGCTTGTATACGCGAACTCGTATGGGTTCCGGTGTGTCCTCTGTATGATAACCTCACCTTCGATGTCGGGAATCTGTTGAATTAGCTTCTTCCACGGACCGTCTATGGGCTGCAGTCTCTCGTAAGGTTTGACAGTGAACTCTTCTAGTCCACTCCCTCCTAGGAGACAAGCTGCAGCTCCTAGCTGGAGTGATGAAGTAGCACCCGCTGTCACCATTGCGGCCTCGGAACCGATCAGATTAGCGATTTCCTTACTGACCTGGTCTTGGAGCTCCATCATTATTACGTACTGGCCCGCAGCGTCCTTCATAGCGTCCATAACCCTCGGGTCAACTATACTGCCTCCAAGATGGGTCGCCGTGCTGCACGCGTTGATGACCCTCCTGACTCCGAGCTTGTCGTACGGGTTCAAAATAATCAGACTGATGTGTTCGGGTGAGGGTTTAACGTTTTTCAGGTGGGGTTTTCTGTTTCTCCTCGTACACCCAGACCCTGCCAGACCAACCAGCGACAATTACACCAGCACCAACGAGGAACAGTGAATATTTAATCGAAAAAAGGTAAGCCGCAATACCTGTTAGGATGAGAAAAAAGCCTATCATCCAGTTACGGCGGTAGGGCTTCACGTTTAGCCCCGTTTTTTCTGGATGAGCTCGGCCACTATGCTGACCCCGATCTCTTCAGGGGTCTCCGCGGAGATATCATGGCCTATGGGTCCCTTGATTGTCTCAACCACATCTGCGTCAAATCCCTCTGATTTCAGATGCTTGACGTGCTCCTTCAGCTTGTTACCGCTTCCGAGGAGCCCGATGTAGGCAGGCTGTGCCTTAACTGAGTGCCTGAGACCCGCTAACTCGAAGGTTGTCTCGCCGTGGAGCATGGCGACATAATCGCTTTTCCTGATGTCCACTTGCTCAAGGCTCTCTGGGTACTTGTCGTTGATAATGGTGGCTCCCTCGGGGAACCAGTCAGCCCTTGCTGATTCTGCATCGTCCACGACAATTATCTCAAAGTTGCACTCGGTTGCGTACCGGGCCACGGCCTGGGCTATCCAGCCGCTTCCCATGATGACTAGTCTCGGGTCTGGTCTTATCGGGTCCATGTAGATCTTCACCTCTCCTCCGCATTTACTGTTCACGGGTATCATTCCCTCTCGGGCGGGTACCCCCATGGCGAAGTGGTATGTCTCGGGTTTACCCCGCTCCATCACCCCCATGGCTTTCCCTATCAGGAGCCTCTCCATGCCGCCTCCGCCGATGGTGCCTGTGGCCTTGCCGTCAGCCGTCACTAGCATCTTTGCCCCGGGGTCTCTTGGCCCTGATCCTGCCTTGAAGATGAGGCTGCAGAGAACCGCTGACTCACCTTTGTCGAGTGCCGCGTATAGACGCTTGACTATTTCCTGCTCACTCAACGGCTATCCTCTCTGCCGCGTCAAGCACGGCCTCTATTATCTTCGTGAAACCCGTGCACCTGCATATGTTGCCCTCGATGGCCAGCTTCACCTCGTCTGGTGATGGGTTCTGGTTATCCCTGAGGAGGGCGTAGCTGCTTATGAGCATCCCAGGGGTGCAGAAACCGCACTGGATTGCGCCGTTCTCGATGTACGCCTGTCGCAGGTCGATCATCATGGCCTTGTGCTCTAGTCCCTCAAGTGTCGTGATGTGCTTTCCCTCAACCTGAGGGGCCAGTATGATGCAGCTTGCCACGGGCAGGCCGTTCACCAGCAGTGTGCATGCGCCGCACTCGCCGTGCTCGCATCCCTTCTTCACCGACTGGATGTTCATCTCGTCTCGCAGCATATCCGTTAGCGTGGTGTATGGAGGGACATCGACAGTCGCCTTTTCTCCGTTTAGCGTAAAGTTCACTTCCATTGTCTTCACCTCAGCCTCTCCAAGCACTGGTCTATCGCCCGCCTCATCAGCACTGGGCACATGTCCTTCCTGTACTCTGCCGTCCCGCGGACATCCGTGATCGGCTTGACCGCCTCGTAGACGGCCTTAGACGCCGCCTTGATGGTCTCCTTGTCCAGCTTGCTTCCCTTGAGCAGGTTCTCCGCCTCCGGGACTCTGATGGGTGTGATAGCGACGCTTCCAAACGCCACCTTTGCGTCGGTGCATGTCTCGTCGTCCATCTGGATGTATGCAGCAGAGCTCACAACTGACAGGGTGAACGCCTTGCGCCTGCCGATGCGCTTGTAGCTAGACGCGGCTCCAGCCGGGGGTACGGGTATCCGTATCTCAGTCAGAAGCTCGCCTGTCTCCAGGCAGTTCATCTTGGGCCCCGTGAAGAGGTCAGCTATCGGGATGACCCTTGAACCATCCAAGCTCTTGATCTCCACCTCTGCACCGTGCACCAGCAGTGGCGGTGCCGAGTCAGCGGCTGGGGATGCGTTGCATATGTTGCCGGTTATGGTTCCCCTGTTCCTGATCTGTGGGCTTCCAATCCTGCTGACGGAGTCCACCAGCGAATGAACCTGGGCCACAATGAGGTTGCTGGCTACCTGTGTGTGCGTGGCTGTCGCTCCTATCTTGATGACCCCTGCCTCTTCCTTGATGTAGTTTAACTCGTTGATCTCGTTGAGGTCCACCACGTGGCTCGGGGCGATCACCCCGTTCCTCATGGCTATCATGAGGTCGGAGCCACCGATGACCGGCGACGCGTTCTCAAGCTCAACCAGCAGTGACAGGGCCTCGCTCACGCTCTCCGGTGAGTGGTACTGGAACTTTGGAATGGGCCTCATTTCCTCGCCTCCTTCAACGCCTTGTGCATCTGCCACGGCCTGATGGGCACGGTGCTAAACCTTTGGCCCGTTGCGTGGTAGATGGCGTTGGTGATTGTGGGTACTACGCTGATGATGGCTGGCTCCCCTACTCCCTTTGCTCCGAACGCGGAGTGCTTGTAGGGTTTCTCGATGATGATACATGGCTCGATCTCTGGCGTGTCAAGGCTCGAAGGTATCACATAGTCGGTGAAGTTGGGGTTGATGACCTTGCCTTTGTCATCAATCTCCATGTTCTCCATCAACGCGAACCCCATGCCCTGGCTGATTGCCCCCTCTATCTGTCCCTCGATAATCATCGGGTCGATTGCCTTACCACAGTCCATGGCGGGCCAAATCTTGATGACTGATGTCTCGCCTGTCTCGGTGTCTACCTCAACCTCTGCCACTGTTGCGGCGAAGGTGTAGACGCTGTAGTTGACCCCCAGACCGGTCACCGGGTCGAAGAAACGCTTGGGTGCCTTGAAGTAGCCGTGTGCGCCCGGGTTGTAGTCCCTGAGGTACATCTCCTCAGCCAGCTCCTTGATGTCGATGACGTTATCCTTGTTCTTCCTGTCGAACGCCTTGTTGTCCCGCAGGTCAATCCTGTCGGCGTCAGTCTCGAACAGCTCGGCGGCGCAGTTCACCATGCTCTCCCTGAGCATCAGTGCCGCCTTGGCAGCCGCGGTGCCTCCCAGCATGAGCCCTCGGCTCCCGTGGGTGGGCTTCGCGTTCATTGTGCTATCCGTGTCCGGCAGGTCTATCCTGATCTTCTCCGGAGGCACGCCTATGATCTCGCTGACTATCTTAATGTGGCCGAATGGGCTTCCCTGGCCGATCTCAACGATACCCGTACGGTAGTTGCAGCTCCCGTCCTGGTTCATCATGAGACTCGCCGCGCTCCAGTCAGGGCTGCTGCGGCTCGTGCTTATGCCGTGGTAGGCAAGCCCGACGCCGTAGCCCCTTACCTTCGTGCCGTCACAGACCGGCTCACGGTGATTGGCCCAGTCTGATGCATCTCTAACCGCTTCCAGGCATTCCTTGATCCCGACGCTGTGGTCAAGAACCTGGTCGCATGTTGTCCTACCGCCTTCAACTAAGACGTTCTTGAGTCTGAACTCTACGGGGTCCATGCCTATGGCGATTGCCAGCTTGTCCATCTGCTGCTCTAGAGCAAAGTGGAGAGCCAGGTCACCGAATCCTCGGTAACTTCCACCGTAAACCTTGTTTGTGTAGACTGCCTGCCCGTCAATGAAGCAGTTCTCGATATCGTATGGACCGCCCGCGTGTGCCGTCTGCCTCCAGAGCCAGAAGGGGCTCCTGTTGGCGTATGCGCCACACTCTAATGTGATCTTAACCTCGATTCCCGTCACCTTGCCGTCCTTGGTGCATGCGCTCTTGTAGTGAATCCTCGCAGGGAACCGTTTGTTGCTGTATGCTAGGCTCTCCTCCCTGTTCCAAATGTGGACAACCGGCCTGCCCAGCTTTAATGATGCGAACGCAGCGTACGCACACAGGAGGGGCCCCTGGTCATCCTTTCCACCAAATGCTCCCCCCGTCAATGCCTGTATGATTTGAACTTGGTTCAGGTCCCATCCGAGTACGTGAGCGACTTTTTCCCTGCACAGGAACGGGCTCTGGCCGTTTGCGATCACGGTTACCTTTGATTCACCGGGGATCGCGTAAGCCGCCTCCGTCTCTATGTACGTATGGTCTTGGTATGGGCTCCAGTAGGTGTCCTCGACGACCGCGTCTGCGGACTCGAACACACCCGCGATGTCCCCCTTCCTGATCGTTGTGACGAGGGCTATGTTTCCGCCGTCATGGATGTCCTCCGCTCCCTCCACTAGGGCCGCATCGATATCTAGGTGGGCCGGTAGCTCCTCGTAGTCCACGTGAATCTTATCCATGGCCTCCATAGCGGCGTACTCATCTTTTGCGCAGATGAGGGCGATGGGGTCTCCAACGTAGTGGACCTTTTTGTCGTTGAGGAACGGCTGATCCGGTAACGCGTACCCGATCTGGTTGTTCCCAGTGACATCGGTCCCGGTATAGATGGCCTCGACTCCGGGCACCTTCAATGCCTCGCTGGTGTCGATGGACTTGATGTTGGCATGGGCCACCGTGCTGCGGTAGACCTTGAGGATGGTTGTGCCTTTGGGAACATAGTCGGCCGTGTACTTTGCCCTGCCCAGTGCCTTATCTAGGGCGTCTGTGCGTATCACGTTCTTGCCGACTACCAGGAAATCTTTCCTTCCTAGGATGTCAGTTAGTATTTTGTCGTATTCCAATGCGAACCTTCCATGAAATTCTATGGGAATAAGACACAATGTCTAAATAAATAAACGAATCTACCATCGTCCCTGATTATCCATATCCAAGCTGTGTTTATGACCAGTTTTGAGGTGTCATTCTATGCGAATAACCTGATTATGTCCTCGATTTTATCCGTCTCACGAGGAACAAGAGTTGCCCCCGCGCCTCTTTTAACATACCCAACGTTTCTTCCTATTACAATGCCCCTTCCCTTCATACGCAGCAAGATTGTGTGCACCATCGGCCCTGCTTCAAGCAACCCTAAGACACTGGATGCCATGATCGAGGCAGGCATGGATGTAGCCCGCATCAACATGAGCCACGGCTCACAGGATGAACACAGGGCTGTTATCGAGCACATCAACGACCACGGAGAATGTGGTATACTCGTTGACCTATCTGGCCCAAAGATCAGGTTGGGGCAGTTGGAGGCACCAGTGGTTCTCGTGGAGGGGCAAGAGGTTCATTTCACCACCGATGACGTCATAGGAAACGCTGAGAAGTTCCCCGTGAACTACTCTAAGCTCCCTAGCGAGGTACGTAAGGGGGGGCACCTTTTCATCAACGACGGGATCATTGACTTTGAGATCACCGGTATTGATTCCGACAAGAAAGGATTCAAAGCCCAGGTCGTTTCCGGGGGGCTCACATCCAGTAGGAAGGGCGTGAACGCGCCGGGGGCCAAACTAACTCTCAGCCCTCCCACGAAAAAGGACATCGAGGGCATCAAGTTCGGTGTGGAGATGGAGTGTGACTGGTTCGCAGCAAGCTTCGTCAGGTCAAAGGACGACGTAGAAGCCGTAAGCTCGGCAATATGGAGAGGAGGTGGCACACAGCCATTGATCAGTAAGATTGAGCACGGTGATGCCGTGAACAATATCAGTGAAATCATAGATGCTAGCGATGGTATCATGGTGGCCAGGGGCGATCTGGGCATCGAGATACCGCCATGGGATGTGCCGTTGCTCCAGAAGAAGATTATAGAGGCATGTAACAACATGGGAAAGCCCGTTATCGTCGCTACCCAGATGCTGGAGTCCATGATTGAGAATCCAAGGCCAACCAGAGCAGAGGCCAGCGACGTGGCTAACGCCCTGCTTGACGGGGCGGACGCCGTGATGCTCAGCGGTGAGACTGCCGTGGGCAAGTACCCGGTAGAGACAGTCAGGACAATGAACAACATCGGTGCCGTGGTTCAGGAGCAGATCCACAAGAAGGAGCACCAGGAAATGAAGGGACTGCCTCTTACGGACATTATCGGAGACCTCACCACCCGTGCGGTTGAGGCCGTGGGTCCGGCTGCCATCTTGGTAGTGACCAGGAGCGGTAGGAGTGCCTTGATGGTGAGCAAGCATAGGCCGAGGGCAACGATACTGACGGTTGCTAAAGACCCGAGGATCAGCAGGAGGATGAACATGTACTGGGGCGTCAAGCCCATAGCTGTGCCATGGACCGATGACAGGGACGAGCTCATCATCAGGGCCGTCAACGAGGGGCTGAGGCGCGAATACTTTTACAGGAACGACGTGATACAGGTGGTCTCGGGGTCAACCCTCATCGCACCAGGGCTTACAACTACTCTTGAAATACTAAAGGTCGAGGACATCCTGTACAGGGCCGGTCGCCGGGACTAAGTTTTAAGCCCCAACTTCCCCATTCCCATGTATGACTCCTTATCAATTACCAGTTATCACGGAGCCCGAGCCCATTGGCGACAACGAGATTATCCTCGTCACAAGCGGCGACCTCAGGTTATCAGCAAACCAGGAGTGCTGGCCAGCCCAGGCCGAGATGGAGAAGAAACTGAGACCGGTCTTCGAGAAAGAGGGCTACCACGTCCTGCGCGGACACCCCTACGACGAGGAACTGGAGCACGGGTTCATCTGGAACCAGCACATGGGCATGGAGGTTTTCAGGAACATCCCCAAGGACGCAAAGGTCATCGTAGCCGAGGCGGTGTGGCAGTACAGCCACCACGTATTGGCGGGTCTACGGGACCATAAAGGGCCGATTCTGACCCTGGCCAACTGGAGTGGCCAGTGGCCAGGGCTAGTCGGTATGCTGAACCTCAACGCTAGCCTCACGAAGATGGGCGTCGAGTATAGCACCATCTGGAGCCTGAACTTTGACGACAAGTTCTTCCTGAAATCAATCAGGGAGTGGCTCAAGGACGGCAAGATAACCCATGACACCAGCCACGTCAGGCCCCTTGACCCCTCAAAGCTCCCCGAGGACGAGGTGGAGCTGGGCAAGGCACTGGCGGCCCAGCTCAGGGACGAGAAGGCCATCATGGGCATCTTTGACGAGGGCTGTATGGGAATGTACAACGGCATCATCGAGGACGAGCTGCTGAACCCCTTGGGCGTCTACAAGGAGCGGCTAAGCCAGAGCGCACTTGTCGCCAAGATGCGGACCGTGAGCGACGACGAGGCCAGGAACGTCAGGGACTGGCTTGACCTCAAGGGAATGACCTTCGTGACGGGGATCGATGAGGCCACCGAGTTGACGGACCGCCAGATCCACGAGCAGTGTAAGATGTACATAGCGGCTGTCAGGATCGCCGACGAGTTCGGGTGTTCGATGATCGGCATTCAATACCAGCAGGGTCTCAAGAACATGGCCCCGGCCAGCGACCTGGTCGAGGGGTTGCTCAACTGCACTGACAGGCCGCCGGTCCACCACGAGGTGACCGGTGCGGTATTATTCGAGGGCAAGCCGGTTCCCCACTTCAACGAGGTTGACGAGGGGGCTGGGCTTGACGCGCTAATAACAAACAGGGTGTGGACCGCCATGGGCTACAACCCCGATACAACCCTCCACGACGTCAGGTGGGGGGACTGGTATGACAATCAATACGTCTGGGTGTTCCTCATCAGCGGAAG
>JABIBQ010000099.1 GCA_018652685.1 Candidatus Bathyarchaeota archaeon | reverse complement strand
GGGGAGGGCACGGTTCGTACTATTCTATCCCGTCTATCAGACGAGACTCTGATTGAGATATCTCGACCGGGGGTCACCCTTAGCTCAGATGGGATAGGTTTCATCAACTCCATTGAAAAGAGGTTGATTTGGGGGGAGTTCCCCGCCACCGATCTCACGGTTTCAGAGTACAACTTGTTCGTCCTCATCAGGAGGGCATCGGAAAGGGTTCGTTTCGGCGTGGAGCAACGGGATCAAGCACTGATTCATGGCGCTGTGGGGGCAACCACGTTAATACGAAGCAATAATCTGTGGATTCTCCCCGGAACAGGAGAGGAAGTATCCCTTGACTTACCAGAAAAGGAGATCAATCCGAAAGCTGGCGACGTGCTATTGATAGGGACAGGAGTCGATAGTTTCACAGCCGCACTCGGAGCTTTCTCGGCTGCCCTTCAACTAGTCTCCTAGCCCTCGGACTCCTCTGAATCCTTGATTAGCACAATCATGAGAACGCCTAGCGCTGCCATTGAGATTGACAGGATAATCCAAGGTAGGGAGTTGTTATAACGGTAAACGTATCCGCTCAGCAGCGTACCCGCCGTAATACTCACCATAGCGATCATTCCCGTTGCCCATGCCCCGCCTGTCACCCAAATACCGGCACCACCGAGGGCCGCGAACATCCTTCCCCTTTTCTCCGGTGGAATCATCTCGGTGAAAAGAGACTGGAACGCCGGATTGATGAACGTATTAGGGATCGTTGCGACCATCAGAAGAACCAGTACATGGATGGGTTTCGTAGCGTACAGGAATAGGAAGCTTGGAACCGCACAGAGAATCAGGCTAACCCCCGCGATCCATTTCTTGTTCCACTTGTCAACAAGCCTACCAGCTGGGAAGCTCAAAAGAACGTTGACCGCGCCATTGACTAACGCAAACGTGCCCCACTGGGTGGTGTCCACCTTGATTATCTCAGTCGCCCTTATGATCCAGAAAGGGCTCGCCATACTTACGAAGAAGGCAACAGTTGAGACGAGTATACTGAATGTTATGATACGTCGTGGAGCCTCCCTGACCACGCGGATTGTATCCCTATAGGCATCTATGATGAGTCGAGGCACGTTCCCGATGGATATCTCTATCTCGCCCTCACCGTTATCCTCCCTGGTCTCCTTGAGGAACTTGAGCCGTAGCGTCGCTACTAGCAGCGCAACAAAAAAGCCCACCGCGTACAGGCTCTTCACAGCTCGCTTGATGCCATAGACATCGATGAGCCAGCCCCCTATCAATGGTGAAGCAATACCAAAGGCTCCAGGAATCGCCATGGTGGCAGCGAAACCCAGTCCCCTTTTATCAGCCGGGATGCTGTCCGCCATAAGTGCTTGCATGGCTGGGAAATAGAACGTGACAAGGCTTTGCAGGAATATACCAACCGCCACTCCCTGCCACGAGTCCGTGAAGACGTAAATGAGGAACGTGAAGGCGTAGACATAGGTCATGTATGCCATAACCTTGATCCTGCCCTGGTAGTCGGCAAGATACCCACCTAATGGGTAGAGCAGCATTGATGCGACATTGCCAACCGCCATCACCTGGCCGATGGTCTCGTACTCGCCGCCAAGCGCAATAATGTACAGGGCGAGGTAGCCCCACACGATGTCCACACTCATTCGCCACAGGGTGCTGCATACAGTGAGGACTAACACGTTTCCCCTCATTATCTCGCGTATCTCGGACAGCAACTTGAACACGATATTTGATGATATCGACCTGATAAACCCGATGGAGTGGGATTAACCCTAAATCACCCCGCGGTACCCGGTAGGTATGTATCACTTCGGGTATGGCTCGAACCTCAACATCGAGTTCCTGAGAAAGTCCCTCCCCAGCGCAGAGTTCGTCCAGAAGGCATACCTGCCAAACTTTGAGATCCAATTCCGATTCTGGAGCAAGAAACGGCAAGGAGGATTAAGTACAATTATGCCAAAACCCGGTAACCTGATCCACGGCGTCATCTACGAGTGCGACGAGACGGAAATGGTCGAGCTTGACAGGATAGAAAGCGTCCCCCAAGGTCTCTACACCAGGGACACCATGCTGGTCCTGGGAGAGGATGGGAAATGGCATAAGGCCGACCTGTACAGGGTGACGAACCCCAAGGGACCATTTACTCCGGCAAAAAGCTATGTGGAGTTGATGCTGAGTGGTGCAAGGGAGCACAGCCTGGCCCCCAAACACATCAAGGTGATAGAGGCGATCTACGCCAGGTCGGAGTAAACTAGTTCTCCGCCGATAATAGTCATCAACACTTTCGCCTCTAGTATCGCCTCGTTGGGCTCCGTCGTTAAATCCTTATCGAGGACCACAAAGTCGGCCATCTTGCCCGATTCTATCGACCCCTTGACGTCCTCAGTTCCCTCAAGATACGCCGCGTTCCACGTGTAAGCCCGGAGAGCGTCCATGATTGGCACTGCTTCGTCCTTACACAGATACTGACCCGTCCTCGATTTCCTAGCGACACAGCCATAAATACCTGTCAATGGCCAACTGGTCCCGAAGCCATCACTATTCCCAGCCGCCACAATGCCATGGTCCCTGAAGCTCTTCATGGGATAATACCCGCAGAGGCGGTCTGGGCCAAGTGCCGCAATATGGCTGTCCCCGATCGGGTAGCAGAACCCGATACTGGCCGAGATGTTGATGTTCAGCTCCTTCATCTTCTCAAGCTGGCGGGGGAGGACGTACCCGGCGTGCTCGATCCTGTGAAGGTGCCCCGGCCAGTGCTTCGACTTAATGGCAACTTCCAGAGCATCAAGAGTCATGTCCAGTGCCCTGTCCCCGATAGCGTGGATACATGTACTGAGGTTAGCCTGATGACACCTCGTCACCTCATCCGTGAGCTCCTCAGCAGTGCACCTTATGATTCCCTTGTTACCGGGATCGTTGCTGTAGTCCTCGTGGAGCGCGGCCGTCAGACTGCCCATTGCCCCATCTGTCCCCACCTTGACCCCGACGACTTGGAGCCTGTCGCTCCACTTGAATGGGGTCGTGATGCCCTGCCGCGAGAGGTCATCGGTTGCGTACCCCAGATACGGCGTCATTCCGTCCAGCATGAGGCCCATGCGTATCCTGAGTTTTCCCTCTCTGTCCAGCCTCTGGAATGCCAGTGCCTCAGGGGCCTTGATATGTGCCTCGTGTAGGCTAGTTATGCCCCAGCTCAGGTATGTCTCCTCAAGGACGGGCCAGCTCTCAACGAGGAGGTCAATCGCCTCCTCCCCCGTTGGGACCGGTATTATGCCCCTCACAATATCCATTGCTGCTTTCTCATCCAGCCTGCCCGTGGGTATCCCGCTCTCATCCTTCTCGATGTGACCGCCTGGTGGCTGCTCAGAGTCCTTTGATATACCCGCCAGCTCCAAAGCTAGGCTGTTGGCAACGGAGTTATGACCTCCCGCCCTGCCAACGTAGACTGGGTGCCTCGTTGATACCCTGTCGAGATCATACCTGTTGGGGAACCGCTTGTCCTCCCACTGGG
>JABIBQ010000069.1 GCA_018652685.1 Candidatus Bathyarchaeota archaeon | reverse complement strand
GAGGTCTCCACCTCGCCGCATGACCTGCTGGACGTCTACAAGGAACCCATCTTCCCGGTCGTCGAGACGGATCTGGGGAACCTTGCCTGCATGGTGTGCTATGACCAGTTTTTCCCAGAAGTGGCGAGGCAGTTGACTTTCAACGGAGCTGAGGTCATCCTAAAGCCTACAATATTCCCGCCCTATCCCCAACACATGAATTATGACCCTTACGACTGGTACACAACGGTCAACAAGATGAGGTCCATCGAAAACATGATCTACGGGATTAACTGCAACAGCGGAAAATACGGCAACAGCATGATCGTGGATTACCTCGGAAGGATAATGGCAAGGGGAGCCAAGGGAAGGCAGATGACCATAGGAGCAACCATTGACGTGCAGGAGTTAAGGGACTACAGGAAAAAGACCCAGCTACATAATATGCTCCAGCAGGTCAGGACCGAATGCTACACCTACCTCGACAAGCCCATGTGGCCAGCTAACAAGCCGTTAACGGAAGGGGATGACTACCCCAAGTGGGCACCCAAACCTAAATTTTACAAAAAATAGAGGCGTCAAGCCTCGAATACCACTTTTCCGCCCAGATACGTGGTCAGGACAACGGTGTCCTTGATGTCATCCTCGGGGCAGGTCATGATATCCCTGTCGATGACGACCATGTCGGCTAGCTTGCCTGGCTCGATGCTTCCCTTTATGTCCTCCTCGAAGGTGAGGTATGCCCCGTTGAGGGTGTACATTGTTATGGCTTCTTTCCTCGTGACCTTCTGCTTGGTCCCCATCTGGATGTCGTTCATCTCGGTCCGACGCGCGACGCTGGTCCAGAGGCTCACGAACGGTGGGAATGGGGTCACGGGACTGTCTGTACCTGCCGCGCACATGATTCCCTCGTCGAGCCATGCACGGTGTGGTTTGAGCCATTGACTCCTTTCATGGCCAACGTTCCCGTAGTAGCTGTCGCCCAGGTAGTATAGGAAGCTGGGCTGGCTTGCGATCATAATCCCCAGGTCCCTGCAGTCCTTGAAGTTCTGCTCCGTCGGCTGGTACGCATGGATGAGGTAGAACCTGCGTCCCTTGATGGATCTTAACTCGTTTGTCTTCTTGAACGCATCAATGACGATGTCCATTGCGGCCCCGCCACAGCAGTGAATACCGCAGAGCATCCCCCGCATGTTTCCCGCATCAACCAGTTTCTGGAGATTCTCAACGGGGACGGTCAATACGCCGTAATCCTCTGGGTCGTCCTCGTAGTGCTTCCTGAGAAGGGCTGTCCTCCCTCCTATCCCTCCGTCGATTAATATCTTGAGCCCCTGGAACTTTAGCAATTCATCACCGAACCCGGAGAGCATGGGGAACTCGTTGATCCTCCTAACGCTGTTTTCGATGGGCTCGCTCTTCTGGAGGGCCGCCAGCATCATGTTGATCCTGACGGTGAGGTCGCCGTTCTTTTTGAGCTTCTGGTAGGCAGCCATATGGTCTGATGTATTGCCCGCGTCGATGACACTTGTAATGCCCACTGCGTTGAATGCCTCGCAGGCGGTCTTGATTTGTTCCATGTAGTCCTCGATACCCTCGGGCGGGATCTGGTTCCTGACCATGTTCATGGCTGGCCCCTCCTCAAGCATACCCGTGGGCTCGCCGTTCTCGTCCTTGACGATGACTCCTCCGATTGGCTGGGGTGTGTCTTTGCTTATCCCACCTATCTCCATTGCCTTGCTATTAGCCACGATTAGATGGCCGCAAGTCCTTGTGAGGACCACCGGGTTATCGGGTGACACCTCGTCTAGGTCCCACCTCGAAGGGTTTCTTCCGTCGGATAGCTTGGCTTGGTCCCAGCCCCTACCCAGTATCCACTCACCTGGCTTTGAGGCCTTCACTTTCTCGGCAACCGCTTTTTTCATGTCCGCAATGCTCATCATGGGTGGAGTCCTGCAGTTGATTATCTGTAAAGATGACCCGGTCCCGACCACGTGAAGGTGACTGTCATAGAGCCCGGGCATAACCGTTTTTCCTCCCAGATCCACGACCACGGTGTCCGGACCCGTGAATGCCTTGATCTCCTCTGTGGTACCGACCGCCTGAATATTGCCGTCCTTGACTGATACCGCCTCGGCGTAGCTGAATTTATCGTCAACTGTGATGACCTTGCCGTTTACTAAGGCGAGATCAGCCATGCATGGCTTTGGTGCAGACATAATAATCCCATGAGTATCCATTTTGTAGGAATATAATATTATAGAGTCAGCCGAATTGGATGTTGATCTCGTGAACGAGGAGCTCGGGGACCAACCTCCTGCCCTCGCGGGTCAAGGAGATGAAGCCCAGTTCCTCAAGGGTCTTTAGATCGTTGTAGACGTTCTTGACGTCTCTGCCTACGACCTCCGCAAGGGCGTTGATACTCCTATACAATCCCTTGCCGAGGTGGTCAAGGAGCTCCAGCCGCCTTGGGGTGAGCTTTTCGTACTGTTTTGAGCCAAGGGGCATTTCCTCGTCAGCGAGGTACTCAAAGTCCTCGCCCTCCTGGTAAGCCCTTAATGCGTGGTCCATGCTCGTCCACTCGATGTACTCGTCGAAGACCCCTGGCGGTACCCTACCCTTTGCAAACTCCTCGTGCATCAGGCTGAGGCTGCCATACTTCTCCGTCAGTATCTCGACCCTTTCCTGGACCTGCATCAGGGGGATGCTCTTGACAACCTTCCAGTTCATTATTGGCGTAGACACCAATAAACCCTTATTAGTTTACCTCCCAAAAAAGATGGGAGAACGATGCAATTTCCAGTGGATAAGATATCGGATAATATTTGGGAGGTGCCAACAGCATATAACAGGCATATGAAGGTACCCGCGAGGGTTTACGCGGACAGCCACCTCCTTGACGCAATGATGAGGGACGATACGCTGACCCAGGCCATCAACATCACCCAGCTCCCTGGGCTGCTAAAATACAGCGTAACATTACCAGACGGCCACCAGGGATACGGCTTCCCCATCGGCGGCGTCGGTGCCTTCGACATGAATGAGGGCATAATCACTCCGGGCGGGGTGGGCTATGACATCAACTGCGGCGTCAGGTTGATGCGGACAGACCTCACATTCAAAGAAGTAGATGCGAAGAAGCAGGAGCTAATCAACGAGATATTCAAGCTGGTCCCGTGTGGAGTCGGTGTCGGCAGCAAGCTACGCCTAAGCACAAGCGAGCTTGAACGGGCCGTAAGCGAAGGGATCCAGTGGGCCGTAGACAAAGGCTTCGGCTGGGATAGGGACGCAAGCCACAGCGAGGAGGGTGGCGGCATGAAGGAGGCGAACCCCGATAAGGTTAGCCACAGGGCACTCAAAAGGGGCTCAAGCCAGCTGGGTACACTCGGGGCGGGGAACCACTTCCTTGAGATAGCTAAGGTTGACAAGATATTCGACGAGAAGGCGGCAAAGGCATACGGGATCACCGATCCTGAACAGGTGGTCATATGGGTCCACACTGGGAGTAGGGGATTCGGCCACCAGGTCGCTACTGACTATATCCGGATCATGGAGGAGGCAACCAGGAAGTACAGGATCAGGCTCCCGGCCAGGGAACTGGCGTGTGCGCCTCTGAACAGCAGGGAGGCACAGGACTATTACGAGGCCATGAGCTGCGCAGTGAACTGGGCCTTCATCAACAGGCACATTATCATGCACCAGGTGAGGATCGCGTTTGAGCACATATTCAAGCGCAGTGCAGAGGACATGGGCATGGAGCTGGTCTACGGAATGACTCATAACACGGCAAAGAAGGAGGAGCACACTATCGACGGCAAGAGGATCCAGGCAATGGTCCACAGGAAAGGAGCTGCAAGGGCTTTCGGGCCTGGGAGGGACGACCTTCCCCTTGATTATAGGGCCATAGGTCAGCCTGTGCTACTGGTAGGGACAATGGGGACGGCCAGTTACCTGCTCAAGGGCACCGAGAGGGGAGAGGAAGCAAGCTTTGCAAGCACTGCACACGGGGCCGGCAGAGTCATGAGCCGGGCTGGCGCCAGGCGCCAGTTCGATGCAAGACATGTCATCAGCGAGTTAGCGAAGAAGGGGATAGTCATCAAGGCAGCCAGCGGCAGGATCGTGGAGGAGGAGAGTCCTGACAGCTACAAGGACGTCCACAGGGTCGCTCAGGTGAGCCACGAGGTCGGACTCGCCGAGAAGGTGATGATGAGCAGCCCGATCGCCGTGGCCAAGGGATAGTATCCCACCTATTTTTCTTTACTAATTATTGGGTTAAGATTAACCGGTCAGTGAAATAATCATGCCCCTGCGGTAACGATTAGAATCACTTGCGATTAATGTTCAATCGCGTATCTTGAAGCGTAAATTCTGGTCAAGAAACATGAGTTTTTCGATGATTTGGCATATTTATCACGCGTTACCCATAAACGGTTAAATAGAGCCCTAGAATCACTACTTTGACCGATTTGACTGAAAGAATCAAGCCCCACCTGTGGTTCACGCTATACACGCTAATGAAGCTTGGAGCTTCCAAGACCCCCATCAGGATCAGCACCACCCGGCTGAGCAATGATATAGGAGGGAGCCAGCAGAGCGCAAGCAGGCATCTCCAGGTCCTTGAGGGAAACGGGTTGCTGGTGAGGGCGATAAGCTCGGGCGGCAGTAAGGTAACTATAACACCCGAGGGACTGGCTGAGCTAGACCAGGTTCTCCAAGAGCTTAAGTGGCACCTAGAAGGGAAGGAGGCAGAAACCATCATATTCGAGGGTGAGGTGGTGAGCGGGCTGTTCGAGGGAGCTTACTACATTAGTAAGGAGGGCTACCAGAGGCAGATCAGACAGAAGCTTGGCTTCGAGGCTTTCCCTGGTACGTTGAACGTGAAGATCAGGGAGGAGGATTATGGCAGGAGACAGAAGCTTGAGCGCGGTCCTTCACTGAGGTTTGAGGGGTTTAAGGACGGCGAGAGGGCTTTTGGAGCTGCCAGGGCGTACCCCTGTTTGATAAACGACGAGGAAGCGGGCGCATTGGTTGTTGCTGAGAGGAGCAGCCACGATTACTCGGTCATGGAGATTATATCGCCCCAGTACCTGAGGCGCAAGATGGAGCTGGCCGATGGCGACAAGATTAAGGTGGCGTTCCTGCCCCTTCGACAATCCGACGTTTGATCTTGCTGGTGCTGTTTAGGTCGTCCTCGCCGAACTGTTTTAGCTGGACGATCTCGATGTCAGCGTTCAATACTTGATTAACTTTCTCGACCTGGGCTTTTATGCCCTGCTGGTCATGTCCCATCACTACAATATCGGGTTTTACCTGCTCTATGACTTGTATGAGGTCCATCTCCTCGTGGCCCAAGAGTGCCCCGTCAACCACTTTAAGGGCTTCAATGACTGCCCTCCTTTGGTCCTCTGGTATAATTGGCCCATGGCCCTTGAGCCTGCGAACCGTCTCGTCCCTGGCGACAATGACTATTAGCATTGCGCTATCTCCGCCCGCGTTCTTTGCCTCTTCTAAATATCTAATATGCCCGTAATGGAGTAGGTCGAATACCCCGGCGGCTAGAACGGTCTTCATGGTTACCATTCGAACTCTACCAGTCCTAAAAGGTTTAGGGCGTCGAGGATGCCCTCGGCGTAGGCCACGCTGGTGAGGGCCACTCCCTTTTGGTCAGTCTTGTAGTACTCGGCATCGTCCAGGTACCGTTCCGTGTGTTCAATCATTTCTTTGACTTGCCCCTCCGTTATGGTCACTGGGAGTTCCTTGTTTTTGATCTCTTCCAGCACCTTCCTGCACCCCTGCGTGTACTTGGCAATGAGTCTGTCAATCTCGCTTTGGACCTCATGAGCGTCGATAACTTTTCGTGGACACCCAGCCAGCGTCTCCAGCGCGTCCTCCTCCAGGAAATGGAGCCTCCCCGGCGCTATCAGCGCATGGGGCGAGCCCCCGAAATCGTACTGTGATAACGCCTCGGCGGTGTCCGCCTTTATTGTAGGGAACATGCTCCCCAGCCTTGCTACGCCAATGAGCAGCGTGTCCCTGGAAAACTTTTCGGTCTCGAATAGCTGTTTTATCGCCTCGTTGATGCCAAGGTACCTGTTCTCATCCATATTCAAGTCCAGGAGCATGAGTGTATGGTTGCCGTACTCGCGGTTCTCCTGGAGTGTGCGTAGGACTGAATCAACTGGGCCCTTCTCTGGGAATGGCACTGTGACTGTCTTGCCGAACTTGTATATGCTTAACCCTGTGTCTGTTATTGAGGTAAATATGCTGCTACCGTGGATGACCTCGGTCTCCACACCCTCTTTCCTTGCGTCAAGGAGCAGGCTGATGTGAGTGGTTGCGCTCAGGGCATCTCCCCCAACGAGGACCGCCACGTCCATCTCCTTGGCTGCGTTTATGAGCACCTCCCCCTGTTCCTCCATACCCCCACGTGGGAGTGGGATGACCTGCTGGCCCGCCAGCTCCTCAAGCTCGCCTAGGGTGGTGTCCATTTTCATGGTGTACATCTCGGCGTACACTTGCTCCGCGTTCCTGGCAGCCTCGACTCCCCTGAGGCTCATGTCAAGGTGGCTGTTGATGCCTATGCTTACAAGCGTGAGTTTCATTGTCATTCCCCTGTGGGTATCCTCATTATGTTTCCGCAGCTCTGGCAAGTGATGGATATGTGCTGCTCCCTTCGCTGCCTGAGCCTAGTGTGGCTGTTGAACCCCTGGATGAGAACCGTGTCGCATTCCCTGCAGATGCCCCTCCTGACCTCTAGTGGAAGATGTGTTCTTGTCCTTTGGGCTATCCTACGTAGCAGTTGGACGTACCTTTTAGCCAGTTCAGGGTCTGTGTGGATCGTCTCCTGTGCCACCCTGTACAGGGTCTCGATGCGCTGCCTAGCTATCCTCCGGGTGTTCTTGGGTGCCATGCCGTCTATGCCTTCGGTTTGATGGTCAGTGGAATCTTTATAAGCCTATAGCATTGTATCACTGAAGAGCAGCGGGGTAGGGCAGCCAGGTTAGCCCGTGGGGCTCATAACCCCAAGGTCGGTAGTTCAAATCTCCCCCCCGCTACCAATAACTACCCCCCGTATCTCTGAGCGTGTTTTGAAGACTCTTTGGAGTATTAGGCATCTTAGTGAGAATAGTCAGAAAACGTACGCCAAGTACCTGAAACTACTTTTCAAGACCACTCTGTCTTTGCCCGTAAATGTATGTCTCCCTCTGGAAATATGGAAAGTAGAGTTCCGAGGATACCCTTCACCCACGAAGTGGGCATCTGAGGACGCGTTTACTTTTCGATTGGTAAAGTGAATGTGAACGTTGAGCCTTTACCGTGACCCTCCGATTCAGCCCAAATCTCACCACCATGCATATCTACAATTCCTTTGCAGATTGCCAACCCGAGCCCCGTACTAGTTCCACCAAGCTCACGATTAATCGACGGGAAAGGCACAAACAGCTTCCCAATATCCTCCACACTCAACCCAACACCCGAGTCCTTCACGGAAACCCGGACATGATTCTCCTCCGGCTCCACCGAAACAGTGACTTGTCCTCCCTTAGGAGTAAACTTGTTAGCGTTCCGAAGCAAATTAATGAATAATTGGCTAACCCGGGGCTCATCAACAGACATCACTACCCGTTCTGGAGCCTCAACCCTAAGCACCTGATCCTTCTCACTAAACAAATGAGACATCTCACCAACAACCTGGTCCAATGCGCTAACGAGATCAGCCGGTTCAAGCTTTGCCTCAAGTTTTCCCGCGGTTATTCGTTGAACATCAAGCAGATCATTTACAAAAGAAACCAGTCTATGGGAGTTTCTCAACACCACGTTCAAATCTTTTCTAACAGGATCAGATATTATTCGATTTGGGTCTTCCATGATTAACTCAATGTATCCGAGTATGCTCGTTACGGGTGTTCTGAGTTCATGAGTAGCAGTCGCAATAAACTGGTCCTTCAACTCACCCAGTTCGTGCTCCTGCTCAACACGAATCTGCTCACTAATCAACTGCCTCTCAAGCTCTAATCTATCCTCAACTGCCTGAATCCGGAACAAAGCAGACCCAACATTCTGAGAAAGAACCTCCAACACCCTAGCATCAGCCTCATTGAAACCACCTAATTCAGGACTCTCTATATTCAATACTCCAATAACAGTACCTTCACTAATAATCGGTACCGCAAGCTCAGAAAGCGAAGAGTCCATACTACCTTTTATGAAATCAGGGTCCTCAGAAAGATCATTTATCAGAATTGTTTTTCTTTCTCTAACTACTTTTGTTGTTATTCCTTTACCGCTGATAGGAAGTCTCAAAAACTCGGATCTATTTCCGCCTTCCGGATAGGTATCATCAAAATACTCAAGAGTGACCAGTTCGTCTCCCTCTACTATTTGGAAACTTGAATAATTGAATCCTAACGATGTCTTGATGATATTCAAAGATTTTTGTGCAATCTCGATTGTATTTGATGTGTTTGATAGTTCATTTGCATGAGTTTGAATCGTTTTTATCCTTGTTTCTAATCGTAATTCCTCAGTAACGTCTCTTCCATAGACGTTAACATACCCAGATTCGACTATTGGTGCAAGAATGAAAGAAAAGACTCTATCACCATATACACGCTCATAAACTGATTTCTCACCAGAAGATAACGTACTAGTTACGATGGATAGCCCTTCCCCGGAGACTTCGTCACCGATCTTCGGTGCCCAGCCTGTTAGCTCTTGTGTAGCTGTTCTGTTAGCATACAGGATTGTTCCTTCGTTGTTGATTCTCAACACGGGGTTTGTGTTTTCTCCTGGGAACCGGGCAAGAGCTTCCAGCTCCTGCTCCGTCCTCTTTCTGTCAGTAATGTTCTCAAAAATAGTGGTAAAATACCCTTTTTCTGTACTATAAACCTGAATCTTATACCACATACCAAGAGACTCAACGAACTGTTCGAAGAATGTGCTTCCTCCCTCGGATGCAATCTTACCGTATATTCCTATCCAGTTTGCAGGGTCATTCTCGATACCAGGTAAGACCTCAGTCACACGTTTCCCTATGATATCGTCTAAAACTAAACCGGTGAATTGTTCAAACGCTTCGTTCCCAGCTAAAAATATGTAATCAACTGGTTTACCTTGTTCATCGTAAACCATCTGTTGATGCCCATAACCAACAATAAGATTCTCAAACAAACCCCTAAAACGAGACTCACTAGCTTCGAGCATCTGTTTAGCAATGGTTTGTTCAGTCACATCAGTGACAATAACTCCTACTCCGTCATCCACTTTGAACGCTTTAACATCGTAAAACACGTTTTCGTTAGAAGGAGAAACTGTTTGGTTAAACTCGATAGGTTGGCCCGTCTCGATAACTCTCTTGTACGCAGAATATCTACTAGACATAATATCATTCGCTGGAAGCACATTTTGAAGGTTCTTCCCGATAACGGTCTGTGAAAATCCAGTGAGTTTCAACCAAGTAGGATTAGCATCAAGAATATTCAACTCGCTGTCAAGTAAAATGAAGCTCTCAGTTGCAGATTCCATAAACCCAGACAAACGCTCCTCACTCAGAAGGAGTGCATCTGTTACCTGTTTTCTATCCGCAACAGAACGAACCCGATACAACGCAGCCTCTACGTTCTGTGCAAGAAGCTCAAGCAACCTTGCGTCATCATCACTGAAAGCCTCAAACGTTAAACTCTCAACATTCAACACACCCAAAACACGATCTTCCCTCATTATAGGAACAGCCAGTTCGGAACGAGAATCCATAGACCATTTTATGTAATCAGGATCCAAACTCACATCACCTACAAGCATAGTCCGCTTATCCCGTGCTGCCCTCGTGGTAATCCCCTTTCCTGAAAGAGGAAAAACCACTCCAAGATTAGAGTTATCAGTGGTACCCACCGAAACAAGTCCATCCTCATCCAATAACTGGAACGAAGAAAACTGGAACCCAAATACCTCTCTCATTATACGGAGAGAAGTCGCAACAACCTCGTTAACTGACTCTGTTGTTCCAAGTTCTATGCTAAACTCATATAGTTCATTCATTCTCTCGTTGTATTTAATCTTCGAAAACGCAGATGCAACGTGTGAAGCAAGAGTCTCTACAAGTCGTTGATCATTTTCACTGTAAGCATCGAGCGCATCACTCTCAAGATTAAGAACCCCTATCGCTTTCCCAGATATCATCACAGGAACAGCCAGTTCTGAAAGAATAACCTCACCAGAAAACCCAGCAATGTACAAAGGATTTTCTCTTACATCCCCAATGTTCTGGGTTTTTCCCGTCTTTACAACCTCAACTATGATTCCTGGACCGTCAAGTCGGGTAAACGAGTTTTGAATTGGTTCTGCTCCCCAAATATATCG
>JABIBQ010000082.1 GCA_018652685.1 Candidatus Bathyarchaeota archaeon | reverse complement strand
GGATACATGTACTGATGTTAGCCTGATGACAACGCGTCACCTCATCCGTGAGCTCATCAGCAGTGCACCTTATGATTCCCTTGTTGCCAGGATCGTTGCTGTAGTCCTCGTGGAGCGCGGCCGTTAGACTGCCCATAGCCCCGTCGGTCCCTACCTTTACCCCTACGACCTGAAGTCTGTCGCTCCACTTGAACGGAGTCGTGATGCCCTGCCGTGCAAGGTCGTCAGTTGCGTACCCCAGGTACGGCGTCATCCCATCAAGCATGAGACCCATTCGTATTCTGAGTTTTCCCTCCCTGTCCAGCCTCTGGAATGCTAGTGCCTCAGGGGCCTTGATATGTGCCTCGTGGAGGCTTGTTATGCCCCAGCTCAGATATGTCTCCTCAAGGACGGGCCAGCTCTCAACGAGGAGGTCAATCGCCTCTTCCCCCGTTGGAACTGGTATTATGCCCCTCACCATATCCATTGCTGCTTTCTCGTCCAGCCTGCCCGTGGGTATCCCGCTCTCGTCCTTCTCAATGTGGCCACCCGGTGGCTGATCGGTGTCCTTTGATATACCCGCTAGCTCTAGAGCCAGGCCGTTTGCCACAGAGTTGTGTCCACCCGCCCTGCCAACGTAAACTGGGTGCCTTGTTGATACCCTGTCGAGGTCATACCTATTTGGGAATCGCTTATCCTCCCACTGAGTCTCGTCGAACCAAGAGCCGATGACCCACTCACCGTCGGGCTTTGAGTCCGCCTTCTCCTTGAGGGCCGCCACTATCTGGTCAAGGCTTTTCATGGGTGGCGTCCTGCAGTTCACGTAATCCATCTGAAGTCCCCTCCTAATACAATGCTCGTGGGTGTCGATGAAGCCCGGATATATTGGCTTCCCTTCCAGATCGATTTCTTCTGTATCTCCTGATGCGAGGGCTTTGACCTCCTCATTTGATCCTACCTTAATTATATAGCCATCCTTAACGGCGATGGCTTCCGCCATTGAACCTTTTTTGTCAACCGTCACAACTTTTCCGTTAAGTATGACGAGTTCGGGGGCTAGCTCACGCTGCTGGGGCACAGTAAAACACCGGCAAAATCTTGGTGGGTAATCTATTTAACATCGACTAGTATCTGGCTGTACTATGCCAGGCTCATGGGTCGTATTCGTCTTCCTCGGGGACAGCATCACCGCGGGTTACCAGCAGGGTCCAGGAAACCTTCCGCCAAGATACTATCCCTACACCAACATGCTAGAATCCACCATCAGAATGAAGCTGAAGGAGAGAGAGGCAGAAAAGGACGTGGCCATCGAGAACATGGGAATGGACGGCGACAGCACATCCGGAATGATCAACAGGTTCGCCATGAGCGTGACTCCTGAAAAACCGGAGTACGTGGTCATAATGGGGGGACTCAACGACCTGTTCACACGGGTACCGGACGACGATGTCTATAGAAACCTGGTACAGCTTACACAGTTGTCAAGAGAGATCGGGGCGGAGCCCATCATGTTGAGCACTACTCCCGTGGCGGGGGCGGTTGACTTCAACGAGAGGATCGAGGCGCTGAATGACAGGCTCGCGGGGTACTGCGAGGAGAACGGCGTTCGCTTCATCGACCTATTCTCGGAGCTTCTGGGAGATGGGGTTCTCGCCAAGGAGTTCAGCAACGACGGCGTCCACCTCAGCGATGGTGGATACAAGAAGATGATCTCGGTTCTAGCCCCACTCCTGCTGGAGCTTGTCGAGGGTTAATCTTTCATCTCCGCTGGAACCAGTCACATTTATTACTGACCTGCGTATATCCGTGGTGAGGGTTTGGGAAATGACCAAGAAAAGACGTAGCGGTGGACGAAGCAAGGGAGGGAAAGGACGCTCCGGTTCAGTTCAGTGTAGCTACTGCGGCGCCCAAGTACCCCGAGACAAGGCAAAGAGGCAGACTAAATTTACTAGTCTTGTCGATTCAAGGATACTAAAAGAGCTTAGGGATCAAGGGGCGAGCATTAACCGCTCCAAGACGACCAAGTACATGTGCATCAGCTGTGCCGTTAAACGCGGTGCAGTGAAGATCCGTGCAAAGGTTGACAGGAACATTGTCCCTAGGCGTCGTAGACCAAAGAGAAGGAATTAATTCCTTTCTATCTCTTTTTTAAAGTGTAGACTTCTCTGCAGCACTGTAAAGTGAGCCAGTGTTGCCAGTATTATTATGCCATAGTTGAGGGCTTGCGGATACCAGTACGCGATTGTCGTGCACAGTGCCAGGAAAATCATTCTCTCTGCCCTCTCTGCGAGTCCGATTCCCGCCATGTTGACGCCCTCCATTTCTGCCCTGGCCCGCGCGTAACTCACTAGCATCGATCCGAAAAGGGCGAGGAGCCCTGCCCAGAGATTACACAGTCCCGCCGCGATGATACCGCTATAGACTATCGCGTCGCTGTACCTATCTGCAACCGAGTCCAGGAAACCACCGAACCGCGTGACCTTCCCGGTGGATCGCGCTAGGACACCGTCGATTGCATCGATGAACCCTGATACGATGAACATTCCGGCGGCATAGAGGAGATGGTCTCTGTTTCCTGGTACTTTGGTGTACATATACGCAGTAACCCCGGCAAGTACCATACCAAGAATAGTAAGGTGGTTGGGAGAGATTCCAAGTCTCCCCAGAGGTTTGACTATACCGGTTACCATTGCCTCGAACTGTTTCTTGAGCTTGCTGGACACCAAGACGGCTAGAACTGCGCGCGTGCTCGGTTTAAGGTTATCTTGCATCAACTAACCTGACATAAGGGAAATAATTCTCGTACCCAAAGGCGAATAGTAAGTTTGTATTTGATAGTAAAACTACATGCCACCACTTATACAAAAATGTGGATATTCTTGGGGCGCAAAATTTCCTCCAGTGACAATGTCTCCCGACACACAATGAAAAATGGACTACGGTGGTAGCATAACCATCTTGTGCAGCGGTCTGAATTTGTTCAATGTCGCCTGCACCATCATATCTAACCCTTGGGACATCATTGATTTTTCAAGATACTTCTGCATGTCCTCATTATTCTTATGAACACCAATCTCACGACTCTGATTCCGCATAGTCTGCAAAGCCAATGGCTTCATTAGCCTAGAATATTCCTTCATCACAGAACCACCCTTAACCAGGGCTTGAGCTACTAAACGCCCAGATAAAGCAGCAGCGTCCATCCCAACTCCACGACTCGCGTCAATCAAACCAGCAGCATCTCCTACCATCAGAATATTGTCCATACCAAGCCATACTTTTTCATCTGAGCTAAGGTCAATAGAATGGGAATACCCCTCCCTCTTCACAATCTCACCATTGAAATTGAATTCCTTCTTGAAAAAATCATACAACAATTTCTGACGATCAAGTACACGCCCAGTGTTACACCCAGTTCCAACAACCCAGTAATCCTTGCCATCATCAAGAGTCTTCATATATGCCCATGCGAACATTGCGTCGTTCCAGTCAAGATTCCAGAACTGGTATAGTGTATTTCTATCAAGGTCACCATCTCCATCGATATAGTAATTGATGGTAGCCCCCTTTGAGATGGAAGCAAAATCTTCTGGTCTCATGAGTTTTCTAACTGCGGGATTCAAACCTGACGCATCAATAAGATAGTTAGTTGTTAATGTCTCGGTTATTCCCTTATTTGATAAAGTGACTTCAATCGCCTCACCTTTCGTCTCGAATCCAGTAAAAATACACTGGTCCCTGAACTCAGCTCCATCCCTGATCGCAATCTGATTCAGCCAATCATCGAATGGTTTCCTCATGAAGTTAATCATCTGGAATCCAGCTCCAAAGGATTTTCCATCCGGGTAATACATTTTTACCTTGTTCAACTCGACGTTACAAAGTCGTTCTCGTGGAATTTTCTCTCCAATTATTCTCTCGAAATAGGGGAACTGAATTCCTGAGCAAGCTTTTTCCCGTGGAGTCTTCTCCCGTTCAACAAGCAGTGTTTTTAGTCCACCGTTAGCACTGTCTCTTGCAGTTATTGATCCCGCTATTCCTCCACCGACAATGATAACATCGAAATCCATCATATCCCAGCTTACACGGATAGATTAAAAAATATAATGAAGAAAAGATTCTAAACCCGGATCTTTTTTTCTACAAAGGAAGTTACAGTGGACGCGCGCGCGTTTAAATAGAAAAAGCGACATGATTATTATGTCAAGGAGTTTTTCACGATAGCTTATACTGACCCAACTGAAATAGAATACAGAAACATTCTTGATTCGGCACTAGACTCGGTTTTAGTAATCGATGGATCAACCTATGTCTATGTAAATAGACAAGGAGCAAAACTACTTGGTTATAGGTATCCTGAAGAGTTAATCGGGAAAACTATGCTTGAACATATTCATCCTGACGATCAGAAAATCGCACAAGAAAGAGCAGAAGCAAGGCAACGTGGTGAAACTGTTGCTTCTCTGTATCAGGTTACATTGGTTAGAAAAGATGGTTCGACTTTCCCCGCAGAAGTTAATGTAACTTTAATAGATTTCCAGGGGACCGCTTGTAGTCTATGTTATGCCAGAGACATTACGGACCGGGTAAAACAGGAGAATCGTTTAGAAGTTTTACACCGATTCACAGCCCAGATGGCCTCGGCATTAGACCTCGACGAAGTAAATAGAATAACGTACAACGCCCTTGTGCAGGTGTTAGGTCTGAGTCGTGGAAGTCTAGGGTTAGTTACTGGAGAGGAATTAACGCATGAATACCGCTGGAACATGAAAAGAACAGAGGTGTTTTCCATGCCTCTTGATGGTCCAGGTATTACGGTTCGGGCAGTCAATTCAAAAAAGACGGTTCTGATTAAAGATATTCGTGACGATAAGGATTATTATCAAGGCGGGGAGGATGAAGAATCTACTCTGTCCGAATTGGTCGTTCCTTTCTTTGTCGAGGATAATGTAGAGGGTGTAATTAATGTCGAAAATAAGGAAGTAAATGCGTTCTCTGCAAACGATGTAATAATCGTTGAAATATTAGCTGTTCACATCGGGATCGCTGTCGAACGTATGCGTATTCGTACAGAGCAGAAAGAGACCCAAAAAAGGATATTTGAGCTTTTGGACCAATTACAACAGCTTAACGAAGAATTGGAACGTTCAAATCAAGATCTTGAGAGCTACACATATGTGGTTAGCCATGATTTGAAGGCACCTCTTCGTACCATCAAGAGTTTTGGTGGATTCATTCTAGAGGATGATATTGAACAGTTAAGTCTTGATAGTAAAGAATATCTTAATCGTATTTTGAATGCCGCCACACATATGGATGAGTTAATCACTGATTTGCTTACTCTTTCAAGAGTTGGTAGAAAAGACACTGAGCTAGGAAAAGTAAATCTCAATGAGATCGTTGAAAGTATTGAGAATGATATTATCGCTATTCTTAAAGAGAAAAATGCAGTTATTCTAAAAGATGATCTTCCCGTGATTGAAGGTCAGGCTACTTGGCTTAAACAATTGTTTTTAAATTTAATCACTAATGGTCTGAAATTTAATGAATCTCCTCAACCTACGATTAGAATACGTGTGGAGCAAAGTGAAGAAATCTATCAATTCATAGTCAATGATAATGGTATTGGTATTTCCTCTGAGTATTTTGAAAAGATTTTCGATCTGTTTGAACGATTGCATTCCAACGATCAGTACGAAGGCACGGGGGCGGGATTGTCTATTTGTAAGAGAATCGTGGAAGGATTTGGAGGTAGGATTTGGGTTGAGAGTGAAGCCGGTGTCGGAAGTAGTTTCTATTTTACTATTCCAAAAACCAATGGTTGATAGATGATTTTATCATCACTTCACCAATTCAAGGCCTAACCCTAAAAACTGATTTAACAACCTGATTATAATATAACTAACTCAATCCGCATTTCAAATTTACAATTAACTGTAACCTTGAATTTCATAATTATAATGAAAAACAATGTGTAAGCGCGCGAATCTATAACTTATTCTGATGCCTGATCGATCTGGGTTATCCCGTTTTCCTCGAACAGATGGTCGATGTCGATTGTTGTAGTTTCGTTTATACCAAAGGCTGGGATACTCAAACTGAATTTGTTATCAAAATACACTTCGTTGAGACTCCTTCTCAGAAAGTAACCCAGGCCGAATGCCATGTACCCGAATATGAAAACATACCCGAGGGCCTCAAACAACTCCATCTTTTACCTGTACGTGAATGATATAATATATGTTTCTTTTCTCCCGGAATTATATACAAGGTTGGTAGAGGGTAGGGTATGGGCTATTTTATCGGCGTTGACAGTGGGACGCAGGGAACCAAGGCCGTAGTTGTTGATGGTGAGACGGGAAAAGTACTAGGTAAGACCTCCCAGTCATATGACTTGATTCAGGGGCTTCCACCAGGCCACATGGAACAGCACCCGGAGGAATGGGCGGATGCAATGATTGCCACTGTCAGAGAGGCCATTGAGATGAGTGGTATCGACCGGTCCAGGGTGAGGGCAATAGGTGTCTCAGGCCAGCAACACGGGTTCGTGCCTATGGATGCAAAGGGTGAGGTCATCAGACCGGCGAAGCTGTGGAATGACATTAGTACCGTTGAGGAGTGCAGGATCATCACCGATGCACTTGGAGGTGTGGACGGAGCTATCAGGGTCACGGGGAACCAGATCTTACCGGGTTATACTGCGCCAAAAATTCTGTGGCTCAAGCGGAACGAGCCGGAGAACTATGCTAGGCTGGCGACCGTACTGCTGCCGCATGATTACCTCAACTACATACTCACAGGGAATCTATCCATGGAGTACGGGGACGCCTCGGGGCTGATGCTCATGAACATGGAGAAGAGAGAATGGTCCAGAGAGGCAATTGGCGCCATCGACCAAGATCTGATATCAAAGTTGCCCGAATTAACGCCATCTGATGTGGTGGTAGGAACCCTCTCTAAGGAGTCCGCGAAGAGCCTAGGTCTCTCCACTGATGTTGTGGTCTCTGCCGGGGGAGGGGACAACATGATGGGCGCGATAGGGACTGGTAACACATCACCGGGCAAGGTCACCGTGAGCCTCGGCACATCGGGCACAGTTTACGCCTACTCCGACAGGCCGGTCATCGACCCCAGGGGCGAGATAGCTGCCTTCTGCGACTCGACAAACGGCTGGCTACCCCTGGTCTGCACTATGAACGTGACGGTAGCCTCCGAACAAGTGAGGGCCCTATTCAAACGGTCCCACGAGGAACTTGAGAAAAGTATCGTCGAGGCTGAGGCTGGGAGCGGTGGAGTGATGTTTCTGCCCTACCTGACCGGCGAAAGGACGCCTAGCATGCCCGATTCCTCCGGTGTTTACTACGGTTTGACTCCGGGAAACTTTAACGTCGAGAACCTGACCAGGGCGGCAGTCGAGGGAGCTACTCTCGGACTGAACTATGGTCTGGACAGGATGCGAGAACTGGGAATAAACCCAACCGAGATCAGGCTCACGGGCGGCGGCTCCAACAACGATGCCTGGAGGCAAGTATGCGCCGATATATTCAATGCCGAGGTTGTAACATTAGCTGAGAGCGAGGGAGCAGCTTTCGGTGCAGCATTGCAGGCACTCTGGGCGTACAAGCGGGGCGAGGGAGATGCCGAGTCCATCACCGCGATCACCGAGCGGCTCGTCAAGGTGGACGATTCAAGCAGAGCGAAGCCTATCAAGGAAAACATCGAAAAATACAAGATTTTACAGGCAAAGCACAACGAGCTTAGAGACCGCATCTTCAGGTAGCCCCTCTGAGATGTTAAATGCCCTAGGGACACCGTATTTTACGTTGATTTTATGTCTGGAAAGAAGTTTCCCAATGGCTTCCTCTGGGGCACAGCCATCTCCGCATTCCAGGTGGAAATGGGCCGAGGTGAGCCCAGCGACAAGACTGACTGGTGGGCCTGGGTCCACGATAAAGGAATACACGAGGAAGGCATCACGAGTGGAGATACACCCAGGGATGGACCGGGCTTCTGGGAGCTGTACGACGAGGATTTCAGGCTCATAAAGGACGATCTGAAGTGTCAATCAGTGCGTATGTCCATCGACTGGGGCAGGCTGTTCCCAGAGTCCACAGAGGACATCGAGGTCGATGTAACCCTTGATGCCCATGGAAACGTCGTCTCCGTGAACATCGACGAGACTGTCATTCAAGCCCTATCAGACAAGGCAAAAAGGAGCTCAGTGAAACGCTACCGCGAGATACTGGAATCCGCAAAGGAACGTGGTCTGACCGTCATGCTGACACTGTTCCATTGGCAGATCCCCCTCTGGCTCCACGATCCTATCGCCGTCCACAAGGATATAGACAGCACGGACAAACGAGGCTGGCTAGACAACAGGACCCTGGTGGAGTTCTCAAAGCTGGTTGCATTCATCGCACACGAGTATGGCGACATCGTTGACCTCTACAACACCATCAACGAGCCCAGAATCATCAGTGAGCATGGGTACCTCTCAGCACACTATGAATTCCCGCCGGGTATGTACGATGCGGAGCTCTTCCTGAAGGTCATGAAGAACCTCGCCATAGCTCATGGGTTGGCCTATGAGCAGGTCAAAAAGTGGGACACCCAGTCCTACTGCGATCTCGGCCCATGCACTGTTGGACTAGTACCCGTCCTTCAAGTCTTCACACCATACAATGCGGACAACCCCAAGGACGTTGAGGCGTCCAAGCTCATCGACTACGCCTTCAACGAGTGGGGCTTAAACGCCGTGATCCACGGCGACTACGACATGAACCTAGATTATGTGATTCAGCCGGAGGAGCAATTGCCACACCTCGTCAAGGGTTGTGACTTCTTCGGGGTCAACTACTACAGCAGATGGCATATCAGCCACGTCGACAACGGTGACGTGCCCCTTGAGAACTTCAAGCTCATGCCATGCGAGGGCGACTGCACCGATTACGGTTGGGAGGTATACCCGGAGGGCATCAGAGAGGTGGTCAACTGGGCCTACAAGCGGTACAGGAGGCCCATTTACATCACCGAGAATGGAATTGCTGACAAGGAGGGCGACCAGAGGAATAGGTACCTCAAGGTCCACATCGAGAAGCTGCACCAGGCCATAGTAGATGATGGTGTGCCCGTCTTGGGCTACTACCACTGGACAATGATGGACAACTTCGAGTGGAGCGACGGATACAAGATACGTTTTGGGCTCTATCAGGTGGATATTAAGACCAAGAAACGGTCACCTACAAAGACAGTGAAACTGTATAGGGCGATTACCTCCTCTAATTCCCCTGTTTAGCTTTTCTCGATCACAAGGTCGAGTCTTATTCGCTTATTCTATAAAGTCATGGACCTAGTAGGCTCATGGCATATCCACAGGTCGCAGCAATCGTACCCAACTTTGATGTAGTGAGTTTTATGGCAGGCACCAACCTCTCCGCTTCTGAGGCTGTCGGAATGGGAGTCAAGAAACTGGCCCTCAGCAGCCCCTATTCAGACGAGCAACTGGATGTCATGATGAAGGTCACAGAGCACTCATCTGAGAGGTTCGGCACAATATACCTTCCTGAGACCAACCTACTGGAATCCAAACTCTTCCCCAGAGCTATCGCAAGGGGCAAGACGGTGGTCCTCATCGCCCACGATCAGACTGTGCTGGACGAGTACGCCGCCCTGAAAGAGCTCAAGAAGGAAAGCGATACCAACGGCAACCCTGATGAAATGGAACTTGAGATCGCATGGAGATTCGGGCGTTTGCTCAGCTACGATGACGAGGGCATAGAACGACTGATAGCAAAGAACGGGTGAAACAGCCTGTCTGAACTCAAAATGAGGTTCTTGGGACAATCAGGGTTCCACTTGAGCAAGGGAGGTACAAGTGTACTGATCGATCCTTTCGACTCCAAATCAGGAGAAGTTGACGGCGAAGTGATCTACTGCACTCACTGTCACCCCGATCACGTTGGAGGCATTCCTTCCTTCATGGAACGTAACCCAGACGCAATCCTAATGACAAACGAGCAGGTCGCTGGCAAGTTCAAGCAGTTTTCTGATAGGACCGTGATTGCTCGGGACGAAGAGTCATACAAACATGGTGATTGGGAGTTTCAGTTTATCGCCGCCAAACACGGAATCCTCAGAGATCTCAATATCGGAGTAATAGTCAGAAACGGCGACGAGACTTTCGGACATGTCGGGGATACCATTACCTTTGAGGGATTCATATCCGCAATGGTAGATACAATTGCTGTTCCAATCACCGGGATCTTAACAACCTCCCCCAGCCAGGCAATAACCGAGCTGAAAAAATTTCAACCTCACCCTCAAACCGTTGTGGTGATGCACTGGGCATTCAGGAACCCCAAGAGCTTCTGCAGGAGGCTGTCTGTGGAACTCCCCAACGTTAAATGTATAGTTCCAAAGAAGGGAGAGTTAATTCCACTCTAGGCAATATTCAGTCCAAATCTGTCTCTATTTCTTGACATGGCTATAGAGTGTTAAAATCCTCTTTCCCCGTGTTGAGTACAACGTTCGTGTGCGCTCCGCTGACCTCTTTCAGTTCGTTTAGCCACTGCGTGAACTCGTACAGTTTCTCGGTGTCAGTGAACTTGCCTATGATGATAACATCGGTATTGCCCGTGACACCGTACACGGCGAAGACCCCAGGGCGAGTGTAGATGCTATGTCCTGGGTCCAGTAATCCCTTCGTTGCCAGTGTAACCCTGAATATGGCCGTGACTCCCAGCCCCAGTGCCTTATGGTTTATTTTGGCGGTGTACTTCTCGATGATTCCAAGATTCTCGGCCTGATTTACCCTTGATACAATCGTACCTGGAGCGACATCCAAAGTCCGTGCGATCTCACGAAAGGAGCGTCTAGAGTCTATGAGGTACTCGTTCAGGACCTTCCTGTTCAACTCGTATTCCAGGAACCTCTTCTGAGTGTTTTTGGTCAATTGTTCACGCCTCCTCCTTCTCCTTAATCAATTGTTGATGTTTTTAAACATAACGTATTTACACAAATAACATTTCAATGTAATACTAAGCATACAGCTAGAAAATGCAAAAAACCTTAGGTGATTGATCAAATGGACCTCAAACCCAGCCCCGAACTGTACAAGGAGACCTTCCCATACACCTCACTCCCCAGGATGCAATTAACAGATGAGACGGTGCCCCTCAGTCTGCCAGAGAAGATATGGCTCACTGACACCACCTTCCGAGACGGGCAACAGGCGAGAGAGCCGTATACTGTAGAGCAGATAGTGACCCTTTACAATTACATGCACAGGCTCAGCGGCCCGGATGGCGTCATCAGATTCACCGAGTTCTTCCTTTACAACGCACGGGACAGAAAGGCACTCATCAGATGTCAGGAGCTGGGATACGAGTTCCCCAAAATCACCTCGTGGATAAGAGCAAAGAAAGAGGACCTAGAGCTAGTCAAAAAAGTGGAGGTCGAGGAAACGGGTATATTGTCCAGTCTCAGTGACTATCACATATTCTACAAGTTCGGTTGGGGCAGAGAGAAGACCATCGCAAACCACCTGTCAATAGCTGAGGAGTGCCTGAAACAGGAGATCATTCCCCGATGCCACATCGAGGACTGCACCCGAGCTGATATCAACAACGTCGTGGTCCCATTCACCCAGAGGCTCATGAAGCTGAGCGAGGAGTACGGCATGCCCACAAAGGTACGAGTTTGCGATACACTGGGGCTAGGCGTCCCATATCCTGAGGCTGCCCTGCCACGGAGCATCCCCAAGATCATGAACGCCATCACCAGCAAGGGCGGGTTGCCCAGCGAGTGGCTAGAATACCACGGCCACAACGATTTCCACCTAGCTGTTGCGGCGTCCACATCGGCATGGATGTACGGTGCAAGCGGCAACAACTGCACATTGCTTGGAATAGGCGAGCGGGCTGGGAACACTCCGTTGGAGGGAATGCTGTTCCAGCTACTCCAACTGAGGCCAGACCTCCGGGTTGAGACCAAGATCATAGCGGAGATAGCCGATTATTACAAGACCATAGGATACAAGGTACCGGAGTTCTACCCCATCGTGGGCAGGAACTTTAACGTGACAAGGGCAGGCGTACATGCTGACGGAATGGTCAAAAACCCCGAGATCTACACGCCGTACGACTTCGGCCAGATCATCGGTAGGGCCCCCAAATCAGTGGTCAGCCAGTACTCAGGATCCAGCGGCATAGCATGGAGAATCAACGACCTTCTGCATCTCAGCTCAGGAGAGATGATTGACAAAAACCACCGAGGAGTGCTCAAGATACTCAAGGAGGTCAGCCAGCAGTACGCCGAAGGAAGGGTAACGGCGTTCAGCGATGTCGAGATCATGAGACTGACCAACAAATACATGTCAGAGGTCGTCGCACTGTCAAGTAGGCAAGCGGAGCCCCTGGTTCCCGAGCCCATTGTGGAGGGAGATTATTGAGTAAAACAGTAGCGGAGAAAATTCTATCAAAGTACATCGAGGGCGATTACGTCAAGGGAGCGGAGGCAGAGCTCCTGATAACCCATACACTGATCCAGGACAGCACGGGCACAATGGCGGACCTCCAGTTCGAGGCCATGGGCGTCCCGAAGGTCAAGACAGAACTGAGCGTCAGTTTCGCTGACCACAACATGCTCCAGGGGGACTACAAGAACATGGACGACCACAAGTACCTGCAGTCAGTGGCCGCAAAGCATGGACTTGTCTTCTCAAGGCCAGGAAACGGCATCTGCCATCAGGTGTTCCTTGAGCGATTCAGTAAACCCGGAAAGACTATGCTAGGAAGCGACAGCCATTCGACCTCAGCAGGAGGAGCTGGAATGATCGCCATCGGCGCGGGTGGTCTTGACGTGGCCGCTGCCATGGCTGGCGAGAAGTACATGCTCATTCTCCCCGAGATAATCGGAGTCAAGCTGACAGGCAAGCTACAGACGTATGTCTCGGCGAAGGACGTTATACTTGAAGTACTGAGGCAAATCGGTGTTAAGGGTGCTGTAGGAAAAATCCTGGAATATCATGGGCCTGGAATAAAGAACCTGTCTGTACCCGAGAGGGGCACAATTACAAACATGGGCACCGAAACAGGGGCAACCACATCAATATTCCCCTCTGACGAGGAGACAAGGAAATTCTTCGCCCAGCAGGATCGAGAAGGCGACTGGATCGAGGTCAAGGCTGATCCGGATGCCATGTACGACGAGTTATTATCAATAAACCTGGACGAGCTGGAGCCCCTCATCGCGCTCCCCCACAGCCCAGGAAACGTAAAGAAGGTAAGCGAGGTCGAGGGAATCAAGGTTGACCAGGTCTGCGTAGGAAGCTGCACAAACAGCAGCCTCAAAGACCTGAAAACTGTGTCCCAGATCATGAAAGGCACCCATGTCCCCGATCAACTGAGCCTTACAATATCCCCTGGATCAAGACAGGTACTGCTGCACCTCATCGAGAGCAGTGAACTGGCGTATCTCGTCTCCTCAGGGGCACGAATACTGGAATGCGCTTGCGGACCATGTATCGGCATGGGTCAGGCACCCAACACCGATGCGGTAAGCCTCAGGACCTTCAACAGGAACTTCCTTGCACGGTCAGGCACCAGGAGCGCCCAGGTTTACCTTGTGAGCCCTGAAACAGCCGCGGCGTCAGCCATATCCGGAGTGATCACAGACCCGAGGACTCTTGGAGAGTTCCCAGTCATCGAGATGCCGGAGAAATTCATCATTGACAATAGCATGATCATAGTACCCACTGATGAACCGGTTGAGGTTGTCAGGGGACCAAACATTAAGCCCCTTCCAGACTTTAACCCACTTCCAGCCACTATTGAGGATGAGGTTCTGCTTAAACTGGGGAACGACATAACAACCGACTATATTCTAGCTGGAGGAGCCAGAATCCTCCCGTTGAGAAGCAACGTGCCCGAGATCAGTAAGTATGTCTTTGAGGACCACGAGCTGGATTTCTGGAAACGGGCGCAGGCTAAAGGCGGTGGCATAATCGTTGCAGGTGAGAACTATGGTCAGGGCTCAAGCAGGGAACACGCGGCTCTAGCTCCGAAATACCTGGGCATCTCAGCCGTTTTGGCCTTATCCTATGCGAGGATACACCAGGCGAACCTTCTGAACTTCGGGATAGCTCCCCTAATCATCGATGCAGGAGACTACGAGAAGGTAAACGAGGGCGACAATTTAGAGATAGACCTCACTGATTTCAATAACCTCAAGGTAGTAAACAAGACAGATGGAACGAGCCTAAGAATAACCCATACCCTCACAGATCTGGACATCATAATCCTGAAAGAGGGAGGCAGGCTCCCGTACATCAACGCGAAGAGGAAATAAAATGGGCACTATAACTAAATCGGACGGAAAACTGGTCGTTCCTGATGACCCAGTCATACCATACATCGTAGGTGACGGTATCGGCAGAGACATCACACCAGTTATGATCAATGTTGTGGACGCAGCGGTCGAGAAAACGTACTCGGGAAAACGGAAGGTCCAGTGGAAGAAGGTCCTCGCAGGCGTTGAAGCTCTTGAAGCTTCAGGATTAACCTTGGATGAAGTTGACGCCCTCTCCATGAAGGAGAAACAGAGAGTCTACCTCCCAGATGACACTATCAAAGCATTATCCAAACATGTAGTTTCAATCAAGGGTCCCCTGACAACCCCCGTCGGCGGTGGGTTCAGGAGCCTGAACGTCACAATCAGACAGCTCCTCACCCTCTACGCATGCGTCAGGCCCGTAAAATGGTACCCTGGCGTCCCGGCTCCCCTCAGGGACCCAGGCAAGCTTGATGTGGTCATCTTCAGGGAGAACACCGAGGACGTTTACGCAGGGATCGAGTGGAGCGTTGACAGCATGGAAGCCAAGAAGGTGAGAGAGTTCCTCAAGGAACTGGGTCACCCGCTCCCTAATGACAGCGCGATTGGCATCAAGCCCATCAGCGAGGGAGCATCAAAGCGACTTGTCAGGGCTGCCATCGACTACGCGATAGCCGAAGGCCGCAAGAGCCTGACCCTTGTCCACAAGGGGAACATCATGAAGTACACCGAGGGCGCGTTTAGGAACTGGGGATACGAGGTGGCACTGGACGAGTACGGCGAGCACTTTGTGAGGGAGGGCGAGACCCACGACGGGGCAAATCTCTCCGCTAAAATCGTTGTCAAGGACCGCATAGCAGACCAGATGTTCCAGCAGTTGCTTCTGAGACCCGGTGAGTACGACGTGATTGCCACAATGAACCTTAACGGTGACTATCTGAGCGACGCATGTGCCGCCGAGGTGGGCGGTCTCGGCATCGCCCCTGGAGGTAACATCAACTACGAGACAGGGATAGCCGTTTTCGAGGCGACCCATGGTAGCGCTCCCAGGCATGCAGGGCTCGACAAAGTGAATCCAAGCAGCATGATCCTCTCAGCGACTATGATGCTCAGGTACCTGGGATGGGAGGAGGCAGCTGACTTGTGTGAAGAGGCACTGGCCAAAACAATCCACTCCAAAACAGTCACCTATGATCTTGAGCGGTTGATGGATGACGCCACACTCGTTTCCACATCCAAGTTCGGCGAGCTAATCGTTATGAACATGAAATGATGTGGTGGGTGGGAGTCGAATCCACCTGTCCCAGATATGTACTGAGGGTTTGTTTTCCTCCCGCGTCACAATAGAACTTTGCGCGTATCTAGTCGGCATTTTCATGCTTCTCCACCAATAAAACCTTCCAATCGTTTTTAGAGAACTCTTCAATACTTGAAATACAACAAGAAATAGAGGAATACAATTGATAGACGAAAAGAAACGACACGGAGTATTCAGTTTTAACGAACTCATAACAACAGACCTAGATTCAGCGAAGAAATTCTACGGTGAATTGCTTGGATGGTCATTCAAAGATACCAAAACAATTTACGGAAACCGTTACATAACGGCACTTAAAGATGGATCCGTGGTCGCAGGTATGATGCTTAAAGAGGGAAACGTTGACGATGAGGTAATGCCCTGTTGGGATCCATATATCACAGTGGATGACGTTGAGAAATCAGCGAAAATTGTCAAAAAAATGGGTGGTAAGATTATACTTCCTCCTACAGACATACCCGGAACAGGACGATTTGTGGTAATTATGGACCCACAGGGAGTTGCCATGAACCTAATTTCTTCTGTGGAAGAAAAGAAAGAGGAACACGCCGAATAACCCCCCTATCGCGCGCGTTCGAATCCTACCCGACCTAGATATGTACGGAAAGTTAGTTTTCCTCCTGTCCTATACAAGTAGAAATGCACGGGCGTTTTGATCCCCCATTCTGTAGAAAATGGAACTTGTCCTACGCTCTTCTATAAGCAGAGATGATATACTCGGTTCTAATCTTGAACCCCAGTTTCTCATACAACTTAATCGCAGGAACATTATGGGTCATAACGTGAAGAAATGGGTTCTCTCCCCCGTCAATTATCTCCTTCATAAGAACACCACTAAGAGCCGCAGCATATCCTTTTCGCCTGTACTCAGGATGTGTGCAAACAAGAGCTATCTCAGTGTAACCATCAAGCTTCACCCGTTCACCAGCCATAGCAACAAGCTTTCCATCTTTTTTTACTCCGATATACTTGCCAAGTTCAAACATACCAGGGAAAAATGGACTACCAGGTTTGGTAAGCTCAACAAGTTCCATCATCTCTTTTACATCTGCTATGCCTAACGGCTCATAATCTACCTCAGGATATACGGGTACGGTTTCGGAGACCATTTGGTATGCAGGAATTGCGGCTTGTTGATGAAAATAGGGTTCCATATCGGGACTGAACCCCATGAAGCCAGCAAATCCTTCACTTGGAACAAGTTCCGAGAGAGTTTTAATGGTGGTTTCTGAGATTTCCGTTGCGCCTACCATGATGAACGTCCCAGGTCTGTACATTAACACATTATTTTTCTTGACAGCGTGTTTTGCGTGTACACTCGTCAATGCTGCCAGTATAGGGTTGTCTAATGAATGATTATTTGACATAATATTATCCTGTTTGTGGTTTTATTTAACCAGTAAGGTAAAGAAAATAACCTAAAGAAAGAAGAGAATGTGCTATAGCTCCCAGTTGTAGGGTTCGACCCACCCACCGCATCAACATAACCATTGTGCGCGTGTATATACACAGAGTGATCACAGGAAAGAAGTGTGCTTGGGGTTAACCATTTATCCAGTCAATCCCATCATTCTCCATGGTTATCAAGGATCTCACTCCTCAGAAGGCCCTAAGGAGCCCCGAGGAGATGCTCAAACATCTGAAAGGAACAACTTTAGCCCCGAAATACAGCGCCGGCGTCTGGTACTTCTACCCCGGCGCAAGCAGGTTCCACGAGCCATACGTCGACAAGGGCACAATCGAGGAGACCCTCAACAAGGTTGCATGGATGAAGGACGAAGGCTACATCGACTCAACCTTCGGTCTGGAGGCCCACTTCCCCAACGAGGTCAACTGGGACAACCTCCACCTCTACAAGTCGCTGGAGAAGGAGACGGGTATCAAACTACTCACAGCCATCCCGTTCCTCTTCTACGAGAGGCGATACGAGCATGGCAGCCTCAGCAACCCCGATATAGCCATCAGGCAGCATGCCATAGACAGGACCACCGATGCCCTCAAGCTCAACGTTGAAATCGATAGCGAGTTCGCCGTGGTCTGGCCGGGTATCGACGGGTACGAGAACCCCTTCGGCCACGATTTCTACGGGATGTGGGACAGGTTCGAGGCCGGTCTGGCAGAGTCAATGGACGAGGTACCCGGCGTCAGGATCGCCATGGAACCAAAGCCATACGAGCCCAGGGGCAACAACGTATGGAGGAACACGGCCAACGGGCTGCTGATGTGCAGGGACGTGGAAAAGCGCCTGCAATCCGAGGAGAACAAGGCAATCCTAGAATCGGGACACCCGATGGTGGGCCTCAACCCCGAGGTAGGTCACGTGTTGATGGGCCACGAGGAGCTTGCTGGATCCTTTGCCTCGGTGCTCCGTGAAGGAAGGCTCATGCACAGCCACTGGAACGGCCAACCGCTGGGCAACTATGACCAGGACCTGAACATCGGCGTCATAGGCTACGACCAGATGCTGGCGTCGCTGCTGGTGTTCAAGATGCACAGCTTCAGCGGCTACTATGGAATCGATATCAACCCTGAGAGGATGCCGGTGGAGCGGGCACTTGTGCTATCAATGAATAGCCTTGACGTAGCGACTGATATCGTCAACGAGCTTGACTATGATACACTAGTGGACGCAATGTATGAACCCGCAAAGTACCCAGGGATGGTCGAGGACGTGCTCACAAGGGCACTTGCACCAAACAAGGACAAGCTCAGGCCAGTCCCATAGGCTCCCCTAAATTTTATCAACTCGTCTCCCCAACTAAGCCCATGACACAAGTAAAGATAACTGTCCTGCAGGTTCAGGACCCCAAGGAGCTGTTCGGAGACGATCCACCAGTAACGCTATCCCCAGGTTTCGGCCCATGCGACAAACACCACGTCGGTCAGGAGTTCATAGTAAAGCAGGACTACCAGATGCCTGATGGATTCTGCAATTATAGCTGGTACGGTATCCACACGGCGGTGCGGATGCTCCTCTTCGGCGGGGACTACCCGTGGGCCATAGACAAAGGCTCGGCGGTGGTATGCTGTAACGACGGGTTGAGGCCGGTCATCTACAAGCTGGAAAGAATCGAGGACTAGCCACTCCTAGTGGCACATATTATATTCCCATTTTCTCAATAGTTACCATGCCAAAAGTAAAACTCACAGTTCTAAAAGTCATGGACCAGAAGGACATATTCAAGAAGAGCCCAGTCAAGCAGTCAAAGCCACTCCCACCTTGCCACATCCACCACGAGGGACAGGAGTTCATCGTCGGCCCCGACCTGAACATGCCTGAGGGCTTCTGCCACTGGGCATGGAGCACCGCAAAGACCCCTGTCAAGATACTCATGTTTGGCGGCAACTACCCCTGGCAGGAGGAACCAGGCGTCAGCGTAACCTGCTGCACCGACGGACTCAGACCGGTAATCTACAAAGTAGAACGCATCGAGGGCTAGTTTCATTATTCCTTATATAACCCCCCGTCGGATATTCAGCGAATAGGTGCGAAATCGATGCGTGTAGCCGTAGTTGACAGGGAACGATGCCGACCGGACAAATGTGACCAGCCGTGCATCAGGTTCTGCCCAATGGTCAGAACCCGGCGGGAGGCCATCAGGCAGGACGACGAGGGCAAGGCGTACATCAGTGAGTTCATCTGCAGCGGCTGCGGCATCTGCGTAAAGAAATGCCCCTTCGACGCGCTTCGCATCGTAAACCTACCCGACGAGCTGAAATCAGATCACCTCCACAGATTTGGTCCCAACAGCTTCACCCTGTTCAGAATACCAAAGCCCAGGAAGGGCAACGTGGTGGGACTCCTGGGCATAAACGGTATAGGCAAGTCAACGCTCCTCAGAATACTCGCGGGAGATCTTGTTC
>JABIBQ010000098.1 GCA_018652685.1 Candidatus Bathyarchaeota archaeon | reverse complement strand
CTTCGGCTTTGACTCTAATCTCCCTGGAGATCTCCCAGGCTGGAACCTTCGACATGAATTACCTTCACTACAGCGGTTCTTTTAAGGGGTATGTTAGGTATTGTTGTCCTCGCACATCTCATCCTGAATATGCTCGGCATCGACCTTGTAGCTCTCCTCATTGTCGGATATTATCCTCATAGACTTTTTCATCAGTTGAGAGGCCTTACCCAGTGTCCTGACCTCTTCAATAACGGTGTCCAGGTTATCTGCTAGTTGCCCTGAAACCCGTCCAGATCCGTGCTTACTTCCTGTCTGAACTCCCCATCAAGCTGATAAGCCAGAGCAGATGCTTCCCTTGTCTTCTCCCATGAAGCCTCCAGGTCACTCTTCAACTGCATTAGCTTGAGCATTAATTACTCGATTTCACTACTCATGTCTAAGTCAAAGATATAGAGGGCAATAAAAGAATCGAAAAACCGTTTTTACCCGGTAAAACATAAAACGAATCCAAGCCCATTAGAAATATTCGGTGTTTGCATGGAGATATCAAGAGAATCGGCTCGAAGACTCATGATCGAGAAACAGGGGATCACCCAGTTCCCCGAGTCCAATAACAAGAAATCAGTTGTGGATACCATCAACCACCTGGGATGCCTCCAGATCGACACCATAAGTGTCATCGAGAGGGCACATTATCTGACATTATGGAGCCGCCTCGGATCCTACGACAAGAATTACTTGGACGAATCAGCGTACAAGGACAAGAAGCTTTTTGAGTACTGGGCCCACGCAGCATGCTTCGTTTCATATGATCACTATAGGTTTTACCTCCATGCCATGAAGGTACGGGAAGAAGAGATGAAGGTCCGATTCGTAAAGAGGACGGGAAAAGATGTGGAGGTCCTTGACCAGGTTCTGGCAAGGATAAAGAATGAGGGCCCACTCTGCTCAAAGGATTTTGAAGGTCCTAAGAAAAAAGGCGGTTGGTGGAACAGGAAAACGGAGAAGGTCGCAATGGATTACATGTACGGGGCAGGAATCCTCATGGTCTCGGATAGGGTTAGCTTCCAACGATACTATGATCTGTCTGAAAACGTTCTACCGTCGTGGGTAGATGTGGAACCTCCAAGTTATGATGAACGCATCGAGTTTTTCATTAGGAAGACCCTAAAGAGTCTGGGAGCCATCAAACCTATTGATGTGCGTAAGTATTTCCACCACCACTCCGTGAAACTCGGTCAGACAACTAAGCAGATTGAGGAGAGGCTCAAAGGGCTTGATGGTGTCAGGAGATTCAAGGTCGAGGGAGATAAAAACACACACTACAGCCTGGATGAGGATATCGAGAGGCTAGATACACTAGATGGGGATTTCAGTTTTAATGACGTCAGACTCCTCGTTTATTTCGATAATATGATGTGGAACAGGGAGCGAGTTCAACACCTCTTCGGATTCGAGTCTAAGCTTGAGATATACCTGCCTCAAGACCAGAGAGTTTACGGCTACTACCATCTACCAGTTCTGTACGGTGACCAACTGGTTGCCCGAATTGAGCCCAAAATGGATAGAAAAGAGAAAAAACTCATCATAAGGGGCTACTGGACAGAACCAGGATTCAATGAAACAGAGGAGTACACGGAAAAACTGGAAAGAAACTTATCGACCTTCGCTGCATTCCATAAAGCCGATGAGATCGAGTGGCTAGGCTAAGTGGGCGGGTTTAGCCATGGTACTGGTCTTGAGGACGGCCTCGCCCTTTAAATCCGCGACACATGCGTAAGCCGCCTCGGCCGCCTCGTTTTCACCCTCGATGATGAATATTTTGCTGCCCTCAGCTCCATCAATTCCGCCGCCTGCGACTGGGATAGCATCGACACCGAAAAGCTGTCTGAACGCATCGATCTCGGTAAAGATCATACCCTGTATAAGCATCATTCCACAAGGCCAACCCATTGCCTTATCGATTGCGTTGACACCCATCAGTGGAACGACTTCTGCCAGATTCACCGGAACGAACTTCTCTAACCCTGCGGGCAGAATAACCTGCGTTCCGTTTCTGACCAGGTAACCGTACGCGGTCCCGACGGTTCCTCCTCCTGGGCCATGTACAAGTATACCAGCTGCACCGTATGGATCGATGGCATTGACGCCTTTGATGAACACGTCATCTGGTCCCATCTTCGCTAGATATGGGACCAGGCCGGGAGTGCTACACTCCTTTAGCTCGCCCTTCTCGAAAGCATAGTGGGGAGACCTGCCGTCGGCCTTGGTTATTCCTAGACCCTCATGTGTCACTACGCCTGCCGTGAACATTCCTTTGTCAAGCTCCTTTCCCATGAGCTCCTCAGCAACGTATGAAGTGGTTGTGCTTGTGGCGATAATGAGAATACCGTTCTCGTATGCATTCTTGACTTCCTCCATGCTCGCGATGGCCTTTGCGATTAGTCTCTTCCCCTCTGCGGGGGTCAGTGTGAACTGTACCTTCATAATGATTCCTCGAATACAAGAGATATGGGAACGAACATGTCTAAAAAAGGTAACCATGTTCGCTTGTATAAGACCCTAAGACTTTTAGAAATTACAAGTATTAGGTCACGACTCGAAAAGGTTCAAATTAAACGAATCATGAAAAGTTACGCCTTCTGAAAAAACAAGGATTAACGTGAACGCGAAACAAGCATGACTTAATCAACAATGCCCTCGCTGAGGGCCTCTGCAAAAATCTCGCCAAACTTTGTGAGGCTAATGACCTTCATCTTGCTTCCCTTTTCAGCGTCCACCAAACCCTTCATCTCAAGCCGGGAAACGATCCTACTGAACCTATTCCGAAGTGTGCTGTTGGCGGCCTTGTGTCCGAACCATCTGATTATATCACTAATGCTGTCCGCCTCACCACCGTTCTCCCTCAACAGAACCAGTAGCTTCTTTTCGCGTTCCCACTCTTTCTCCTCATGCTTACTGCTGGGTTCCAGCCTGTAACCTGGTAGCTGTAGCTCTGTCGGTTCCTTGCTCTCCTGCATCCTACTCCGCTTGAAATATTCCTCAAAAGCAGGCTCACCTGGCTTACCAGCTACGTACCATGCTGACTCTTTGGCTGGAACGCTGTAAACCCTAGCGTTCCTGAACATGAGCGCAGTTGTGAGAGCAATACCCATTGTCAAGTTTGTCGTGCTCGTGATGTCAATGAGAACATCCTCGCCGCTGTCTCTTGCGCTATGTAATATCCGATAAATTGTTCTGAATGCACTCCTCTGTTGGAGAGGCTGGTATGGAACCATTATTGGATCGAGTATCTCCAGCTTTTCCCTGAGATCCTCGGCGTTCTCCCTGCTCATGTAGCTAAAAACGGTTGGCTCTTCGTCATCCGCTGGCTCGCTGTAAAGGAGGTAGAGTTTGGTTATTCCGTGTACCTTACTCCAGTACCTGATTCCGTCGAAGGCTCGACGGTAATGGGATCCGACGAGGCAGATGATTATTGTCATAAGTATACACCTAACAATCTCAGATGTTTTCGATTAAAATAGTCCAAGCTGAATATATAAAATCTCGTTAGACGATTCGTGTTTTTAACCACATTCTTGTAAATTTGGGACAATACAATGTTTCATTGTGTTATCGTGATTATTCTCCCATACTGATCTTATGGTATTATTCTAAAGATAGTCACCGCTATATACAACGATTCGCCTATTTGGTATTACTAGAGTTAGTGTGCATTATCTATGAGACACACTAGAGGTTGCGTAAAATGAAGATTACAGTTTATTCACTGCCCGACTGCCCTAAATGTGACAAGTTGAAGGATTACTTGAAGTCACAAAAAATCAAGTTCGAGGCAGACTGGTTTGACACCGAGAACCAGACTGATTTTGTAATGATGAATATGTTCGGAAACCCACCCATCTTGTCTCTTGGGGAGAAAGAGGTAGTAAAGCCCTCAGAAGAGCTGTTCGAAGGTGAGACCCTGATAGAGAGAAGAGTGACGGAGATGCTTAAGATTGGCTAAAAACAGGAACCTGCCCCAACACCAGAGACAGATAGAGGAATTCTTCTCAGATAACGTCTACATGGGTATGCCAATGGTCCACACGACCGATGGCTTCCGAGTTCCTTGGGACAAGAGCCGCATAGTTGCTATGCTTAACAAGGAGACCCAGCTTGCCGAGACAATGTTTGATATTCCAGCAATAAGCGAGTTAACCGCAGAAAGGCTTGCTGACGAGGTGGAGAGGAGATTCAGGTTAACAAAGCCCAGGTTCGTCTCTGGGCCTATGGTCAGGGAAGTCACCAACAACCTACTCCTTGAGTGGAGTCATGAGGTTCCAGAGTTTGGGATCTACAGGAATCTGCTAACCAGGGTAGGTGTACCAATTTACGATGCCTACCAGATTGATACTGGAAACGGTTTTGAGAGCAAAGAGAACGCGAACCTGCAGCCAAACCCAGAGACTGTCCACAAGAAGAAGGCGGACAGACTCAGTAAGGAGCAGTACCTTCTTCTGATGGACCCGAAGTTGGCAAAATCGCATACTGACGGGGATATTCACATTCACACATTGGAGTACTTTGGCACTCGCCCGTTCTGCCAGGACTGGGACCTGAGATACTTCCTTTACTATGGACTCATCCCAGATGGCCAAGGATTCAGGAGCAGTGTAGCAGGGCCTGCAATGCAACCAGAAGTTGCGGTCCTCCACAGCGTCAAGGTGTTAGCCGCTGGTCAGACAAACTTCAGCGGCGGTCAGGGATTCATGTATTACACTATGTTCCTTGCGCCATTCCTGCGTGGACTCTCCTACAAGAGGATCAAGCAGCTCGCACAGATGATGTTCTACGAACTCACCCAGACATACGTAACCCGTGGCGGACAGCTTGTGTTCAGCAACATCCAGTTACCGATGGGCGTGCCAAAGATATGGAGGGACGTCCCCGTTGTCAAGCAGGGAAAGGTAGGCCCAGAGACCTACGGCGACTATGAGCCCGAGGTTCAGATGTTCTTCAGGGCAATAACGGAGGTCTCACTTGAGGGAGATTCATGGGGCAAGCCGTTCAACTTCCCGAAGAACGAGAACTACGTCTCACCAGAGTTCTTCAAGTCCGAGTACGACGACCTTTGGATGTTGGTTCACGAGGCGGTGGGTAAGTTTGGATCACCGTACTTCGACAATATGCTTCCAGCGTACCGTGGATACGGCAACGGAATCAGTTGTTACCAGTGCTGCGCGTACCAGTTCTCCAACACTCCTGAGACAGACCCCAAGTTCAACGAGAAGCTTTGGTTTGAGGACGGCCAACACTTTAGCATGGGTGGTTGGCAGGTAGTAAGCCTCAACATGCCCAGATTGGCATACCAGGCAAACGGCGACTATGACAAATTACTAGACCTGGCAAAGGATAAGATGAGGCTCGCCATGGGCGTCTACGCTGCAAAGAGAAGGTGGATGGACAAGGCCATAGAAAGCAACATGGTTCCATTTGCGACTCAGACACCGAGAGATCCCAGAACAGGCAAGAGGGCCCCACCTGCGGTTGACTTCAATGAGCTTGTAAACGTCATAGGCGTTGTGGGCATCAACGAGATGGTCCAGTACTTCACTGGAAACCAGCTCCATGAGAGCGAGGACTCAATCAGGCTCGCGGTCAGACTCCTCCTAGACATGGAAAAGTTCCGCAAGGGGCTAGAGATGAGGAGCGGCAAACAAGTCATGCTGGCTAGGACTCCGGCGGAGTCCACTGCACAGACATTCGCGGTCAAGGATTTGGTCTCCCCCACGTACAAGAACTATGCACGCAAGATGGTCAAGGGTGACACATCGACGATACAGAGCCTTGTAAAGAAGAGGGACGCCCCGGTCTACTACAGCAATGGCACACACGCATACGTTGGGGCCAAGATCTCGCTGGGAAAGAAAATCGACATCGAGCACAAGTTCTTCCCCATTTTAAGCGGTGGAAACATCTTCCATGCATGGGTAGGTGAGAGCGCATCTGACCCAGAGGCACTTTACAAGCTGACACAGAGGATCTGCCGGAACAGCCAGATCGGTTACTTCAGCTACACCAAAGACCTTACCGTGTGCAGCTCATGCCAGAGCACGGGCACCGGAATGCTCGATGCCTGCCCCAAGTGTGGAAGCACAAGTGTTCGCCACTGGAGCCGGATCACTGGATATTACACGGACGTGACCGGTTGGAACGAGGGTAAGAGACAGGAACTCAGAGACCGCTACCGCGTCTCAATCTAATTCTTTTTAATTCTATTTAGAGCCTGGGGATATTCATCCTCATCTAGATCTACCCAATTTATTTATTCAAATTCAGTTCCATCATTGCTATGGAATGCGTCATTATCGGAGAAGTCAAGTCTCACGTTACGGAGGCGGTTGATATGGACTGGGGAGAGGTGGTATCAGAGATAGTGTTGAAGCCTAGATACGCCCCGGGGCTACTGGGTCTGGATGATTTCAGCCACGCCTTAATCCTCACGTTCCTGCATGAGGCAAAGTACGACCCCGAGGTACACCTGAGGCGCCACCCTCAGGAGAACATGGACAATCCTCTCCGTGGCATATTCGCCCAGAGGGCCAGGCACAGGCCCAATAGGATAGGTGTGACGGCATGCGAGATAGTGGAGGTAACCGAGAACAGCGTCAAGGTGATAGCGTTGGACGCGATAAACGGGACACCTGTCCTTGATGTTAAGCCCTACGTCCCACTTTATGACAGGAAGGACGCTACCGTCCCTGAATGGATAGATAAGATGATGAGAGACTATTTTTAGAGTACTGGAAAATCTTAAGGAGCCGGAAACCACTGGCTCACCATGTCATTAATCGGTAAACCAGTGGAGGAAATACCAACTCCTGCGTTAATTCTTGACCTTGAAAAGTTCCAGTGGAACATCGACAAGATGTTCAAGTTCGCGAAGAAGGCCGGGGTCCAAGTTAGGCCCCACGCCAAAACATTCAAGGCTGCGGCCATATGCAACAAACTCATCGAGGCGGGGGCAAACGGTGTCATGACCCAGAAGCTCAGCGAGGCCGAGGTGCTCCTGAACAGTGGAATCCTGTATGGTGACAAGACCATACTCATCAGTCAGGAGATCGCCGACCAAGGGAAGATCGAGAGGGTCGTGGGAATGACGGTGGCAATGGGCGAGGGTAAGGTCATTACAAGTATTGACAGCCTTCAGGAGGCCGAGATCATCAGCAGGATCGCCGAGAGGTGGGGCGTCAAGCAGGACGTTCTCCTAGAGATAACCCATGGAAGGTGCGGAGTCTCCCCGGGGGAGGATGCCGTGTGGGTCGCGAAGAGGCTCATGAAGCTGCCTGGGCTCAATTTCAGGGGCATCTATGGTTACGAGAACCCCGTTGAAAGGGAGGTTGCCTTGGTCAGGGACAAGCTTACGGTGGACACCGCGGAGGCCATCAGGGACGCGGGCATCGATGTGGAGATCGTGAGCGCGGGAAGCACGGCCACATACGAGGTTACGGGCACTTACAAGGGCATAACCGAGATTGAGCCAGGGAGCTTTGTTTTCGGAGCCGGCAGCGAGGGGAGCGGTTACGGCTGGGACGCGAAGAACGGCGTCTTCTTTAAGAACAGCCTCACTGTGCTGACCCAGGTGATAAGCGACAGGCACCAAGACAGAGTTGTAACCGACGCGGGTCTAAAAGTGATGAGCGGGGGACACAGGGGCACGGACCCTATCGTCCAGATAATAACTGATGGTGAGTACCTGGTGCCCGACAGGGTTGGTCTCAGCGAGGAGCACGGCACCTTATACTTCAAAGAGGGAAACGAGGAACGATCCAGGATGCGGTGGGGCCAGAAGGTCCAGTTCGTGCCAAATCACTGCTGCACCACGGTGAACCAGCACGACGAGATGGTGGTGGTCAAGGACGGCAGGGTCTGCGCGGTCTGGCCCGTCACTACTCGGGGCAGGTACCAGTAAGCTATACCCCAAGAGGGGTTAGGAACTGACCGAACTCAATAGAGTATCCCTCTGGGTCACTGAGGCTGAACTCCCTCAGGTTCAGTCGTGAACTGGAATATACCTCCTCGTGGTCCAGCTTCAAACCCAAATCCTTCAATTTAACAAACCAGGCATCGACGTCATCCACCATCACGATGAGCTTCACCGCCTTCTTCGAATCGATGTCCTCCGGGACGATATCGCCCCCCACGAGCCCCAGATGGAACCCTTCCGACATCCTGAATACCTTCCACCAGTCGAGGTCGACCTCAAGGGTGAAGCCGATGGATTCGTAGAACGCTGACGCGGCCTCAAGGTCATTGTAATAGAACAGGGTCATGGCCCCTTGTACAGACATGGGTATGATTGGGCAGCGTCGGTGATGAGATTTGCCCCCGATTTGACTCGATAATGTTATTTATGTCAACTGTTAGAGGTTTACTTGAGCCGGTTTTGACCTTTAAAGTTGGATACCTTACCCCCCGAGAGGCTGGAATCTGGGATCTGCGCCGCAGGGATCGTTCGCAGTCTGATATCGGAAGGGAGCTTGGCGTGAGTAGGCAGGCGGTACACAAGGCGTACCACATCATCGACGGCAAAGTGGAGCAGGCGTTCATGGAGGCGGCGGATACCAACAACCTTGTTGTCAAGACCATTAACCTGGTTGACGGAGTTATGGAGGCCCACAGCCCCGCCCACGACATCCCGGTACTGGTGAGCCTCAGCAACAAGAACGGCCTCAAAGTCTGGTATCTGTACGAGGGGAACTGCAGAACGTGTAACCTTGAGCAGTCGTGCAGGAGCGTGCTGGAGGCAGAGGCTGAGGAGCGGGGGATTGAGCTGAACACGCTGCACCAGCTGAAGCCGCCGACGCAGCTTGCGATAGAGATCCTTGGGAGGTACCAGGATGATTAAGTGTATAGTTAACGCGTGCCCGTTCGCGCCTGGGGCGGTAAAGCCGGCGTCAATGGCTGTGCCGAGGACGTCGGGGCTCGCAGTGTGGAAGAGGTTGGTGAACCGGAAATCAACGTTTCTTGTTCTCTCGTTTGTGAGCCTGATGCTGCTTTACGGCTACAGCTACCCTTCGCGGCACTACCCGGGGACGCCGTTCATGTACGAGGAAAGCTACTTCCTGAAGATGAGCCTGTACACCTACGTGTCCGGCATGCTGGGGTTCTACATAAAAAAGTACAAGCGCCGGAATTAAGGTTCAGATATCAGTGGACCGCAAATTCTGGAAAAAAATATATTTCAGGGCGCTAATGTGTGATCGCGATACCTGTGGGTCGTTATTCTGGGTTTTTTCTGGGGATATTGGGTGCTGCCCGGTGGCCCCTTGTGAGTGGTTACCACATATCTCTCGAAAAAATACGGGTTTCTTACATCAAGTAACCTAACATAAGGGAAAAAATGGTAGGACCTGGTGGTAACACTTGCCCCAGATTCGCCATGCGCGCGCCTCGATTACTAGATTTCATTAAATACAGGTATTTGAATAGGAATGAAAATGGAGAGCCCTCTATTTGTTGTCCAGGATACGTTGACGGACCCACCGAGCAGGTTCTTGGTGAAGGACAGGGACGGGAGCATTCTTTTCATAACGGAGCTGGGAGACGCTCAGCCCGAGGAGACAGCTATAAAATGGGCAATCAAGAAGGGCGGGTGGATAGCGGGTCTCATCGAGGGAGGTCGGTTCCCGACGTACAGGGACGAGAGAACAGTCCTTCTGAAGATGGGCGTCGACAAGCCGTTGTACATCGTCCTGGATGGCTACGGGGACAGGTACCTCGTGGTTGATGACGATAACAGCGTACTATTCCTCACCGACCTGAGGGACCCGGAGCCACAGCAGACGGCAACGATGGCCGCAATGAAGCTAGGCGGGTGGCTTAAAGGAGCGGTCAAGTCAAACCAACAGATTAAGTAGTTTCTAGACCTGAACGCCAACCAGAAAAACAATTGCCTGTTTGTCCCCGGTGTTGAAGAAGCCGTGCTGGACATTGGCAGGCAAGAAGACTACATCTCCGGCACTGACGTTTTCCCGTTCCTCGCCTACCTGGATGGTTCCCTCACCCTTCATAACGAAGTAGATCTGCTCGGCGTCCTTATGGGTGTGCAGGTTGTTGGTGTCGCCGGGTTGGAGAGTTATCCTCGCAAAGTGTCGAAAACTCTCCATGCCCTCAGGCTTTTTGGCCCCGAAAACGGCTCCTGCTGAGTCCTCCTGCCAGAATATCTGGTAAAGCGCTGACTTCCCGTGGGCGTCTAACAAGGGCTGTTTTGGTATGGCTGTAACGTTTTTGATGTGCATGAACTGATTCAGTTTATCAAACTAAATAGTATTTTCACGCGATCTTGTGCATCCTGTATAAACAGTATAACTGCCAAACAGAGGCGTACATGCAATCATCTAACGAGTCCAAGCAAACAATTAAACCGTTTTTCACCGTTGATGTCCTATGACAATTCTCGAAACGGCTACCTCAAGGAGGACCACGAGGAAATACAAACAGGACCCTGTGAGCGAGGATGATATCAGGTACGTCCTTGAGACCATCAGGCAGTCACCTAGCGGGAGCAACGCTCAGCCGTGGCAGGTAATCATAGTGGACGATCTGGAGGTAAAGAAGGCCATAAGGGAGGCATCCGAGGAGGGGGAGATGGCGTTCTACGAGTCAATCAGCCCCGAGAGGAGGAAAGGGTACAACGCAAAGGGTCTGAGCCCCAGCAAGCCCCTGCTGACGGAGGCACCCGTCCTCCTGGTGGTACTGGGAGACACCACTGCCCCCAACTACAAGCCAAGCGTCTGGGTCAGCATCGGGTTCGCGATACTGGCGTCCGAGGAGAGGGGGCTGTCAACTGTGACATATACACCATCAGATCCCGTGCTGGTGACGGTTGCCCTAAGCGCACCTGAAGGATACCTAGTGGAGGCGATACTGCCCCTGGGGTACAGCGACGACCCCAAGCCAAAGGAACCAAGGAAACCCGTCGAGAAGTTCACTCAATGGAACAAGGGAGGACATAACAGCCACTAGTCTTCCACGGGAGTTTTGAGAGGAAAACTATAGAACAACGCCCCTTTTGTAGTTTGGAGTATTAGGAAAAAAACGATTGGGTGTTCTAAGAAACGTTTATTAACCAATATCACATTCGATATCGAAATCGATATCGGATGTGATATACATGAACCATAGGCATCGTAGAAATCGAATGGGAATACCCCGAGGCTTGCTTCAACACCTGAGCCTGTTTTTGTTAAAAACAGGTCCAATGTCAGGTAGCGAGTTAATCGAAAGGATAGAGATATTCAGCGAGTGGCGACCAAGCCCAGGAAGTATGTACCCTCTTCTCAGCAACCTACAGGAAAGGGAGCTAATTAAACCACACGAGGATGGGGAAACAGGATTAAAGCGATTCATCATAACTCAGAAGGGAAAAGAAGAGATACACACACATGGACACCGAGAGGAAGAAATAGGTAAAAGGATCAGAACCTTCCGGAAAATAACGTGGATACTCATGAAAGGTATGCCCGAAGATGTCTATGAGAGCTTCTCCAGTTTGTTTGATACCTTGGACTCCACATGGGACTCGTTAGATGAAAGCGATGTGACACGATTCAAAGAGATTCTAGATAACACAAAAGCAGAGTTGAACAAGATAGGAAATAAACAAAATGAGTGAACTTACGCGCGTACTCGGGTACGCCAAACCATACAAAAAAGAAATCATAGCCGCAGTAATCCTGCTTGGACTGGTAGTGATGGCGGACCTCAGCATACCCAGGCTTGTCCAGGTTCTGATCGACGACGGCGTCGCAAACCAGGACATGAACAAGGTATTTACCACCAGTGCGCTAATGATCGGGGCAAGCCTGCTTAGCGCACTCTTCATGGTTGGAAACACAATCGCGTCAGTGAGGGCGGGAAAGAACTACGAGGCAGACCTCCGCGACGCGGTCTTCAAGAAAGTACAGACCTTCAGTTATGGGAACCTGGACGACTTCAACGTCGGACAGCTTCTCACGAGGATGACCAGCGACATCAACCAGCTCCAGATGATGATAATCATGGGGCTCAGGATGCTGACGAGGGCCCCACTGATGTTCGTCGGCAGCATCACGATTATGTACTCAACCAACGCGCAATTGGCAAACGTGATGATAGCGCTCCTACCTGCCACGCTGGTACTTGTGACGATATTCGTCAGGACGATGCAGCCCTTCTTCACTAAGGTGCAGGAGAGGCTTGAGCACCTCAACCAGGTTATGCAGGAGAACCTTTCAGGGATCAGGGTAGTTAAGGCGTTCGTCAGGAGAGAGTATGAGAACGAGCGCTTCGGGGACGCAAACACCCAGCTATTCGAGACCCAGCTAAAGTTCACCCAGCTCATGAGCATATTCTTCCCAATCATCATGGCATTGATGAACCTGGGGACGGTGGCAATAATCTACTACGGTGGACTGCAAGTGTTCGACGGAGTCACCAGCGTTGGCCAGATCATGGCGTTCATCAACTACATGTTCGGGATAATGTTCCCAGTGATGATGATGGCCATGATGGGCGGCCAGATATCGGCCGCGTCAGCATCGGCCAAAAGAATCATGGAGGTACTTGACACAGTTCCAGAGGTACAGGAGGCAGAAAACCCGGTGGAACTGGGCGAGATGCAGGGAAGGGTCGTATTCGATGACGTGACCTTCAGCTACAGGGATGATGGCGGGGACCCGGTCCTCACCAACATCAGCTTCATCGCCGAGGCAGGCGAGAACGTGGCCATACTTGGCTCAACTGGGGCAGGGAAATCCAGCCTCGTCAACCTCATCCCGAGGCTATATGATGTCAACAAGGGCAAGATCACCATCGACGGCAAGGACGTGAAGAATCTAACGACCCAGAATCTGATGTCAGGGATAGGCATCAGCCTACAGGACGTGGTCCTTTTCAGCGGAACCATCCGCGACAACATAAAGTACGGACGACCTGAGGCCAGCGAGGAAGAGATGCTGATTGCATCAAAGGCGGCGCAGGCACACGAGTTCATCACTGGATTCCCAGATGGCTATGACACCATGGTTGGGCAGCGGGGTGTAAATCTCAGCGGCGGCCAGAAGCAGAGGGTAGCTATCGCCAGGGCACTGCTGGTCAAACCCAAAATACTGATACTCGACGACAGCACAAGCGCCGTCGATATCGAGACGGAAACGCTGATCGAAAATGCGCTTGAGGAACTGATGGCTGACACCACCAGCTTCATCATCGCCCAGCGTATCAGCACGGTGCTCAACGCGGACAAGATACTGGTTCTTGACGAGGGAAAGATCGTCGCGGAGGGCAACCACGCCCAACTCATGGACACCAGCCCAATCTACAAGGAGATATATGACAGCCAGCTTGGCGAGGGAGGTGTCACTCAATGAGTGGCCACGGAAACTCCAGAAACGGTCAAGACAGCCAAGAAAAGGCCCCACCTCGGAGAATGGGACCTGGTCGCCATGGAGGCATGGGGAATATCGAGAAAGCCAAGGACGTAAAGGGCACCCTGATGAGGCTGCTTAACTATCTGGGCGAGTACTCGCTGCTCTTGATTATTGTCGTCGTACTCACAGTCGGCGGCACGCTGCTGAACCTTGCAGGACCATACATCCAGGGCATAGCCATCGACCAGTTCATCCTTACGGGGGACAGGACGGGGTTAGTCAGGATAATGACCCTCCTCGCGGGAACCTACGTTGTGGGTACACTGGCATCAATGGGCGCGGGATTGGCCATGGCGACCATCAGCCAGAGGAGTCTCAGGAAGCTGAGGAAAGAACTCTTCGAGCATATGGAGACCCTGAGCCTCAGCTTCTTCGACAAGAAGCCCCCGGGCGATCTCATGAGCAGGCTCACAAACGACGTTGACACCATAGCAGGGGCACTAGCCCAGAACGTCACACAGCTCATCATGAACGCCATCACCCTCGTCGGGATACTCGTCATGATGTTCAGCCTGAACGTCTGGCTCGCGCTTGCAAGTCTCATAATATTTCCCATAATGATCGCGCTGACCGCTTTCGTCGGGGGAAAGACAAGGAACAGCTTCAGGGCTTTGCAGAAAAACGTGGGACTGCTCAATAGCACCATGCAGGAGACCCTATCAGGGCAGAGAGTCATCATCGCTTTCGACCAGCAGGACACGGTCAACAAAAAGTTCAGTAATGTGAACATTGAGGCAAGGGACCTTGGCATAAAGGCCATGACCTACGCCATGCTCATTCCGCCGCTGATGGGGATACTGAGCAACGCCAACATCGCCATAGTGGCGGGCGTGGGCAGCTACATGGCAATCAAGGGAACCGTCACAATCGGCGTGATAGCTACCTTCATCACGTACAGCAGGCGGTTCGCCGACCCGCTGAGGCACTTCGCCAACATCTACAACAGCATCCAGGGCGCGTTAGCGGGGGCCGAGAGGATATTCGAGGTGATGGACACCATGCCAGAGCTCACCGACGCAGAGGACGCCATAAGCGTCTATGACCTGGAGGGCAAAGTTGTCTTCAGTGACGTTGACTTCGGGTACGTCGAGGACGTGCCGGTGCTCAAGAACATCTCACTGGAGGCAGAGCCTGGACAGACCATTGCGCTGGTAGGGCCAACGGGGGCAGGTAAGACGACCATCGTCAACGTGCTCACCCGGTTCTACGACATCCAGAGCGGAAGCATCAGCATAGACGGCATGGACCTGAAGCAGATCAAGAAGGACGACCTCAGGCGGCAGCTTGGAATCGTCCTCCAGGACGTGTTCCTGTTTAGTGGCACCGTGATGGAGAACATCAAGTACGGTAACCTTGAGGCAAACGACGCCGACTGCATCGCCGCGGCCAAACTTGCCAACGCGGACGGCTTCATCAGGAGGCTTCCACAGGGCTACGAGACCAACCTGAGCGAGAGGGCCAACAACCTGAGCCAAGGCCAAAGGCAGCTTCTAAGCATCGCGAGGGCGATAGTAGCGGACCCGACGATACTGATCCTGGACGAGGCAACGAGCAGCGTAGACACCAGGACTGAAGTACAGATACAGCAGGCGCTGCTTAACCTCATGGAGGGCAGGACCGCCTTCGTCATCGCCCACAGGCTAAGCACCATCAAGAACGCCGACAAGGTTCTTGTCATCGACGACGGAGAGATCATCGAGCGCGGCAACCACGGGCAGCTACTGGAGAAGAAGGGATTCTACTTCAACCTCTACATGAGCCAGTTCAAGGGGACCAAGGACGTTGATTTCGAGTACATCAAGCCCGTCGAGAGGATCAAGCCATTCAAGCAGCCCATGGGAGGCATGGGCGGTGGAATACACGACGGTATGGGAGGCGGCATGCATGGAGGATTGAGACCTTCACCAGCAATGATCCAGGAACGGATGATGCAGCTAGCTGATTCCCTCAAGGAAAAGGGCGCAACATCACCCGAGACAGCGATGACTCCAGAAGAGATTGGGCTACCACCAATGTTCGAGATGATGATGCAGATGTCCACACCTATGAGTCAGTCGGGTGCCTTCGTCGAGAAGGACGGAAAGTATTACCTCGTTGAGGAACGACTGCCTAAGTAAAAAAGGGGAAAAATCCCCGCTTATTTCTTTAGATAATCTAGGGTGGCCTTGACGCCCTGGGATAGGAATGCACTGTCAGCGCCCGCTCCGATGAACTTGAATCCATCTTTTGCCAGCTGCTTTGTGTGCTCAAGGTCCTTTCCGAAGGCGATTCCGGGTGCGACGGCTGACTTCTTGCACGCTGCAAGCACCTTTGCGATTGCCTTCTCGACCTTTGGATGCCATGTCTCGCCCCTGACCCCTAGGCTACATGAGAGATCACCAGGTCCGATCATAACGGCGTCCACTCCTGGGAGCGCACAGATCTTGTCGATGTCCTCCACTGCCTCCCAGTTCTCTATCTGGATACAGACGAAGATGTTGTCGTTCGCCTTGGCCAGGTACTCGCCAGGAGTTATTCCCCAGACTTGGGCAGCCACCACGGGCATGCTTCCCCTGAGTCCTTCGGGCATGTACTTTGTGTACTCCACTGCCTTGGCTGCCTCCTCAGATGACCTGACCCATGGGACAACGATGCCGTAGGCTCCAGTGTCCAGCGCCTGCTTGACGAGCCAGACGTTGTTCCATGCAACCCTGATGAGTGATGCTGCACCCTTGTTGCCGATTACCTTCACTAGCCTGCCAACCGTCTCTGGGTTCGCCGCCCTGTGCTCCGTGTCGATTAGAATCCAGTCAAGATCGGTATTAGCTAACGTCTCAGCTGCACCATCGTGGAAGATACTGAACCATGAACCGTAGACGACCTCGCCATTCGCGAGTTTATTTTTAAGCTTGTTAAGCATACCACCACCGTGTAACTCATGTTATTTAGTATGAACGATTATCCAGGTGTATGGAAATCGACGGCACTATCACTTTCTTCTACTACGACGACCTGGAAGGGGCCACGGAATTCTACGAGAAGACGATGGGTTTCGAGAAAGTGATCGACATCCCGCTCGCCAAAGTGTTCAGAGTCCACGGCAACACCCACGTCGGGCTCGTGGACGGGCACACGGGGTACCTGAAGTTTAAAGATGACAAACCAGTGATGCTGAGCTGGTTCAGCGAAGACATCGACGAATGGCATCAGCACCTCAAAGAGAAGGGCGTCGAGATAGTGCAGTCCCCAGAGATGCAGTCGTACCTTGAGATGAGGACCATGCTGTTCCGGGACCCAGAGGATTACCTGCTTGAGATTATGCAGTGGCTCAAGAAGCCCTACGGTTCATGAGTCGCTCCTTTTTTATCTCAATCCTGCTGACTCATAGTGATTGTTATGAAAGGCATCGAAGGAATGATCACATTCACTTACTACGAGGACATCGAGAAAGCGGCCACGTTCTACAGGGAGACCCTGGGGTTCCAGGAGGTCATGAGCAAGAACTGGGTCAAGATATACAAGCTTGGACAAGACAGCCACATCGGGTTGGTTGACAATAAAATGGGACACCTCAAGCCATCAGCGGAGAAGCCTGTGATGCTCAGCGTCTACGTAGAGGACGTGTTCGCCGTGCACAAGATGCTTGATGATAAAGGTGTGGAGACAAACCATCCACCCCAGAGCTCAGGCGACCTGGATATGAAGGGATTCCTCGTTGAGGACCCTGAGGGCTACGTAATCGAGTTCCTGACCTTCTACACGAAGCCCTATGGGGAATAAATCCCCTAGGCCAGCTTTACCATACCACGCGCTGTCGGGGTCCAGTCACCGAGCTTTTTGTTTATGGCATAGAAGTAGGTGGGTCGGTACAGGAACACCCACGGGGCGTCGTCCCTGATTATCTGGAACACCTGTCTGTAGATTGACTCACGTGCCTTGTCGTCGAAGGTCCTCTGGGCCTTTTCAATGAGCGCGTTGACCTCCTCGTTGTGGTAGCCCTCCCACCATGGGCCCTTGTGACCAGAGTGTATCTTCTCCCTGAGCACCCGGAACGTGCTGATAGGGCTTGAGTCGAAGCAGCACATATCATGGATGACCTTGTCCCTGACCATCTCGGCGTACGCTGCCCTGTCGCTGTAGCTCACAACCTCCACGTCCACACCGATCTTTCCGTAGTGCTCCATCATCATGTCACCCACCGCCAAGCCCTCGTCGGGCATCCGGGTTGGGATGTCAATGGTGAGCTTCATCCCGTCATCGTACCCGGCCTCGGCTAGTAGCTTCTTCGCGTGTTCCGGGTCATACGGGTAGACCTTGGTTTCCTTGTTGTGCCCGAAGTGATGTGAGTTCATGTACCCGTTGAGCCTCGTTGCCTCCCCCTCCTTCACGTCCTTCACCACATGGTCGATATCAAGGCCATAGTTCAAAGCCTGTCTCACACGGGCATCGGTGCACACGCCCGCCCCGCAGTTCATCATGAATATTATACAGAGGCTACTCTTGATGCTGAACTTATTCGCCCTGTTTGACCCTGCCAACGACTTGGCCCCCTCAAGCCCGATTGATGTGGCTATATCCGCCTCCCTGTTGGCGACCATCTCCGCCCTCTCAACGGGGTCATCCTCCTTCAGCCACGAGATCTCGTCAGTCATGGCCTTCCTACCGCCCCAGTACTTCCTGTTACTCTCCACGACAAACTCGTCCCTGGAGATCCCTCCAACCTGATACGGCCCGGTTCCGATGTAATCGTTTGGTATTTTACCTAGCTCCTCCTCAGGCGCTATGGGCATCTCGGATAGGAGGTCTAAAAGGTCAGCCATGGGCTCCTTGGTGGTTATCTGGAACGAGTATTTGCTTGGAGATGTGAACTCAGCGTCACCTATGTAGCTGGCGTAGGTGCCCTGGGTGCCAAATGAGCCACCGATGGCGGGGTCAACTACGCGTTTCAGCGTGGCCACTACGTCGTTGCCTGTCAGCTTCTCGCCGTTGTGGAACCTCACGCTCTCCCTGAGCTTGAACAGCCATGTCAGGCCGTCGGGCTCGACCGCCCAGTTTGATGCTAGGGTTGGGGAATAAATACCGGGGCCAATTCGTGATGCCAAGGGCTCGTATATCGAATCAATGATGTTTCCTCTGTTCATTGAGTCACTGCAGATATGGGGGTCGCCCACATCGACGCTTGACTGGACAACCGAGATAAAACTATGAGTCATGGGGACTCATTGATGCGGGGAAAGAAAGCATTATCGCTATTGGAAGTCAGCCAGCGCGGAATGGCTCTCTTCCTCGGCCACCTGGGACAGACTCCTCCCGGTTTTGACGCTGTTAGGTTTCTCGGATAGTGTATCAAACCCAACTGAGGTATACTCGTCCTTCATCTTGAAGAAAAGCCACTGGAGCCGTTTACCTCCCTGCTTCGTCCTGATTAACGCGAACTTCCCCTGAGTTCCTCGACGTTGAGCTGAATCGTGGCGTGTCCTTCATCCAGGTTCTCCGCAAAGGAGGCTCCATCCCCCTTCGCGTTCAGGAATATTCCCCAGTCCCATACAATAACTGTGCCAGCACCGTAGTTTCCCTCCGGGATAACGCCCTCGAAGGCGTTGTAGGACAGGGGATGGTCCTCCGTTGGCACTGCAAGCCTTCTCACCTTGGGATCCATCGATGGCCCCTTCGGGACGGCCCAGGACTTCATGACGCCCTCAGACTCTTATCTGAGGTCATAGTGGAGGTTCTTTGCATCGTGTTTCTGGATGGCGAAGACGGGGAGCACATCGGACTCGGGCGTCTCACCAAAGTCCCGTTTTTCCCTGTAATCTTGGAGAGAGTCAGACAGGGTGTACTCTAGAGGATTGAATTAAAAAAAATAGATAAAAAAGGAATTTAGGCTTCCGCCATCTTCTTGCCAACCTGGCTGGCAAGACTCTTGGCTTCGGCGCTCGCTTTCGCGATCAGGAGTTCGATGGTCTCCTCGGTTGGCCACTCGGCTTCCACGGCTACGGCTATGGCTTCCTGAGTTGCCTTCGCTAACAAGGTGGGCGTGGTCTCGGGAGTCACGTAGGCTGCCTCTATAGCTACCTTGAACGCTCCTCCTATTGCCTGCTCCAGCTTGGACCTGTACTCGTCCAAGTCCAGTATTAGCGATTCTCCGGGGAGTACCTCTCCATTCTCCCAGACTGCCTTGATGCTGAGACCCATCTCGGATGCCCTGATACCCATACGCGTAAGTAGGTCAGCGAGGTCGTCTCCGATCTCCTCTCCTTTCTTGCGTACAACTGTGTCCTGGACTACCCAAATGTTCCCAGCCTCAATTCGAGTTCTGACGCTTAGCACACCGAACTTCCCGATGAGGGGGCCGGGGCTGAGGCCGGTGTTTCCTGCCTTTAGGACAATCTCGTTCATCGCGATATCGTCTGCCTTGGCGAAAACTTTGACCTTATTGGCGTCAAGCTCCATTGCTACCTTGAATGGGTTGCCGTTTGTGAACAGAAACACGTTGGGTCCACTGATTGAATCCATGAACTCCTGTGTTCCCGCCTTTCCGGCCTGCTCCATGCTCTTCTGCATCAAGGTGTTTTTGACAACCCTGAAAAAGTGGTTTCCACGGAGCTGCTTCCTCATGTCCTGCAGCATGCTGCTGCTAACCTTGTTTAGGTCAGCTGCGGCTATGATCTGGTACTGTTTGATTAACTCGACTGTATTCTGAACTACCTGCTTTTTTTCGGATGGAATGTTGCTACTCATGGTATTCACCTAGTATAGCTTCACGCTGCCTCCCATTGTAAGCTTCAAATACATCGACTTGATGTTAGCGAAGCCTCTCTTCGTTGCAGCGGACAAGTTTGTGATCACGGTCTCAATATTCTGGATGACATCGTCATCACTCATTCCTTCCACTCCGACCATGCAGTGGACAAAAGGCTTGTCCCTGCTTCGTACCACTATAGTACGGCGCTCGCGATCGAGGATATTATCGATGGGTGCCTGTGGCGGTACAGGAGTAGGCATTTTACCCCTGGGTCCCAATATCGGTCCTGCGACACGACCTACTGTTGGCATCATAGGTGCCTCAGCAACGAACACGTCATAGTCGGCCAAGCGTCGCTTGGCAGCTTTCTTGTCGGTTGCAAGCTGAGCAAGTTCTTCGGGCTCGATGACGTCATCCGCTCCTGCCCTTCTTGATCTCAGCGCTAGGTCGCCCGAGGCGAACACGAGTACCTTCCTGTCCCCGATACCTTTCGGTAGCTGGAATCGGATGTTGACTCTGTTGTCAGGCCTGTTCATGTCGAGCTCCCTCAAGTTGATGACTAGGTCGAAGCTCTGCTCAAAGTTTCGAGCAGGAGATGCTTCCCTAACTTTCTCAACCGCTTCTTTGATTTTATTTGTTGGAAGTGACATTTTAAGTTCCTCTGTTTCTTACATCAGTTTTTATTAAGGTTTATTCAGCGAGCTGGGAGTCGTACTCTCCAGCCCTGATTGCCTCCTGAACCTCTCCGGCTGGTCGTCCATCCACGGTGACCCCGGCGCTATGGCAGGACCCAAGCACTTCGCTTGTAGCTGATTTCAGCGTCTTGGCGTAGATGCCTGGACGCTTCTTCTTCGCGATTCCGATTAGGTCCGCGAAGGACATGTCCGCGACAAGATCAGTGTTCGGTGTTGATGAGCCCTTCTTGATTCCAGTTACCTGGCTAATGAGGGCGAACGTCGTGAGCATGCCGACCGCTACGGTAAAGCCCTTTGTGTCAGTGTCGATAGTTACCTCGACTGGCACTGGCAGTCCATCGTACTCGGCCGTCTCTTCGTTGATTTTCGCTACTACCTGCATTGTGTTGATGCCCAGTGGTCCAAGAGCTGGACCAATTGGGGGACCGCCTGTTGCCTTGCCACCGTTTACGATGAAGTTTAGTGTCTGCATTACCATTAATATTGTACTCCTTTGAGTTCTCGGACATAGTCTGCGTGGACTGTGATTGGCAAAGTGAACGCGGCCTCAAGTATCTCGATGGTAACCTCCTCCTTTGAGGCGTCAACACGTACGATACGTGCCTGCATTCCCTTGAAGGGCCCCGCGATTACCTCCACTAGGGTTCCCTCGTCTAAGCCTTCTACAACCGCCTTGGTTTCTATATAGTGATCAACCTCGTCCGGACTGATAGTTCCCTGTACCCTTTCCCGTGTATGCCTCATGCCGCGGATTAACTCGTCCACGATGTGGGGCGTCGGGGCCTCAATGATTACGTATCCTCGAAGTTCGGATGGTGCGAGAATTGCCTGTATGGTCATTCCCTCGACCTTGGCCTTGTCAGACAGCATTAGTGCTACTGTCCTCTCCTGACCGTTCGTAACCTTTACCGCGTAAAGGGATGTTCTCAATGTTTTTTCGGACAACTTGACCACGCCCGATGCACCTTCCATTATCAGGTGCGTAAATATTAACATTACTGAAAGATATCGCACGTATTTGGTTTATTACAGAACGCAAATAGTAGGTAATCTAGTATAACAAAAATATTATTTTTGAACTGTTTCTCAGAAGACATATAAAACACGGACGGGGATGGTATGTGAACTGGTGAAAAATATGATATCATCTATATTGTCAATGGTGGCGGAGGAGGTCCATGACCAGGCTCTTCTCTTCCTTGAGTTTGAGGAGGTAGTCGTGGTGGCTGTCGGATTTCTCGTTGTTTTGATGTACGCGTTCTACGTAAAGTGGCCGTACAACAAGGAAATCTAAAAAGTTTTTTAATTATACTGTTTGCAGTACGCTAGACATGAGCCTTATTATGTAGCCGATGATGCCAAGGACGCCTATTCCGGCGAATACTATCTTTAGGCTCATCCAGTAGGTGGTCCAGTCCGGCCTTGATAGCGTCCTAAGAAGGCGATCCGCTGATTGGAAGAACTCGTTTAGACCCATGTTGTTCAACCAATGTGTGAATGAATGATAGTTAAGGTTTACTAATCCGCGAGGAGTTTCTCGGCGAACCTCTGGGCGTCAAACGGCTCAAGGTCGTCGTACTCCTGACCGACTCCAACGTACAGTACCGGCTTTCCTGTGAGGTACGGGACGCTGAGACTGCTGCCCCCCTTGGCGTCCGCGTCCACCTTTGTTAGTATGGCCGCGTCAAAGCCGATGTAATCGTTGAATGTCATTGCCTGCTCTGTGGCATCGTTGCCGATGAGGCTGTCCAGTATCATTATAGTGAAATTCGGGTCCACCACCCTCTTGACCTTCTGGAGCTCATCCATGAGGTTCCTGTTGGTCTGCATCCGCCCGGCGGTGTCTATCAGAACAACGTCGATCCCCTGAGCCCTTGCGTGCTCAACGGCGTCGAACCCTACGGCTGCAGCATCGGAACCATACTTATGCCTGATTACCCGCACCCCTAACCTCCTGCCGTGCTCCTCAAGCTGCTCGATGGCCCCAGCACGGTACGTATCGCCGGATGCGAGGACAACGCTATACCCTGCCTCCTGGAGCTTGTGAGTAAACTTGGCAATTGTGGTTGTTTTCCCAGTGCCGTTGATGCCCACGAACATGACGCTAAAGGGCTCTCCGTCCTTTTTTGATTGTGATATCTTCTCGAAAATGTTTAGCTTGTTGTTGCAGTCCATGACGGCCTCAAGGGACTCTCTGAGCGCGGTACGGACGACATCGGACTTGTCCCCGAAACGTGGGGCATTTGTCCCCATCAGTCGCTCCTTCATCTCGACGCACACCTTCTCGGCAACCTCAACGCTTACGTCGTTGCTGATTAGCTGAATCTGTAAGTCCCATAAAAGTGGCTCAAGGTCTTTGTCGGTGAAGCCCGAGTTGCTGATCTTGCTTACAATGCCTTTAAGGCCCTTGCGTAGTTTTTCGAACATTAGATAGGTCCCTGCACAGCGTTCTGAATCTCGGAAGATAGCCTTTCGGCCATGTTCTGGTGAGTCTCAAGTTGCGCAAGAATCTGTCCAAGTTGTTCCTCAATGGATCCCCGAGCCTTTTCCATCTCGGATAGCCTGTTATTAACGTCCTTCACGGCGTTCTCGTACTGCATCTCAATTGAGACACCAGCGCCGATGCCGACGACAACGTTGTCGATCCCGCCCATCTCGGCGTTTATGAAAGCTCCTCCTCCGACGGGGACGAGTAGGTTTGTCCCAGATTCAACCTTCTTCAGGTCTCCTAGAGAACTCTGAGCCATCCTAAGCTCCGAGACTGCTGCAAGTACCTGCTGAAGCCTTTGCTGTAGGGTGTTTGTGCTTCCCTCCATCATCCTCATCTCGCTGAGGAGCTGACGGAGCTGGTTTTCCTTTTGCTGGAGACCCGAGGACAAGTTTACTCTACCTTTTCCTCGGTGATGCTTTGGATGTCTATCTGCTTTCTCGTTGCGCGGTGGCGACTTCCAAGCTCGGTGTAGACCCGCTCGATAGCGTGCTCCTCCTTCACAGCGACGATAAGACTGTTGAAGAGTAAAGGCTCAAAGAAGTGCTTCTTCATGATCTTTCCTCTAATTCTGTATGCCTTGCTCATCATTAAGCCTCCGCCAGTGTAACGACCACTAAGCCGTCACTGTCCTTTGTCATTTTGACGCGGATCTTGCGTGGAGGGTTCTTGATGCCCCTTGCCCAGATTGCCTCGTTGACGGATGGATCGATCACGATCTCAGTGGGCTTCATGTGACGCTCGGTGAATTTCCTGAGCTCCATAACTGCTCTTTCCGCCCTACGGAATTTCTGGACTATCCAAGCCCTTCCGAGAGGTACCGTGTAAATTCGTTCTAGTTCTGACATTATTGTTAGCTCCTAAGCCCTCAATTTCCTGCTTCGCCAGTTGCGTCTGCTCTTTGGGCTCCACCTGACATCGCCCCTTGTCTTTGCGATGATCCACGCGGGCACCGATTTCTTGGACTTACCTGCCTTCGCTAGGCGTAGCTTGTAAGCCAGTGGTTTGTTTCTTGCCATTTTTATTATACTCTCCTAATACTGATGTCCCTCTTTGTCTGCTGACTCATAATCTGAGTAAGCAGCTGTTTGAGAAGATCATCGTTGATGGGAAGAGGCACCCTGCCAGCCTGAGCTAACTGGAGTAGTTGGAGCTCAATCTGTTCCGCGAACTCCGGTTTAACCAGCCTCACGTTCTGGAGCCTCTGCCTTGCTTCAGGTGTGAGGATCTTCCGCATTAGCCCGGCTTTCTGGGCATTAGCATCGGCCTGAGCTTGCGCTGCCTGCTCCTGCTGTGCCTGCTGAGCTTGAAGCTCAGCCATCCTGCGCTGCCTTATGGCCGAAAGATCCTCTTCTGAAGACATTGATTTTCACTAATAGTTTTGTAGTTCGGGGTTTGCCCTGTCCAGATCACGCTTGATCTGCGTGGACATTGCGTCTAGTAGGCTGCGACCTTTGCCAGAAACAACACGGCCATTGGTGCCGTCCTTCTGTGCAAGCCCAGCCTGCTCTAGCTGCTGTAGTATTGAACGGAGGATGTTTCCGCCAGCTTTTGCAAAGTGTGCAGGTCTCACGCCCCTCCTCTTGCGACCGCCGTAATCCTTCCTGAGCCTTGATACTCCAACGGGGCCTTTCATGTAGAGCTTGCGTAGCACGCTGGCGCTCCTCACATACCACCAGTCGGGATTCTGTGGCATCCGTTCAACATGGCTCCCAGTCTTTACATAGCCCGCCCAATCAGCTGGCTGGATCTCGCGTATGTTCTCTTTCATATACCCTGAGAGTCTGTTGATGAGTACGTCCGCTGGTACGTCGTATGCAGTTGTCATTTTTTATTCTATCCCAGATGTTTGAACCATAACAAGCCCCTACATATATACGTAGCCCTGTATGATTCAGCAACTCTAAACCACAGGTATAGGATAAAAAAGTTGCCCAAAAAGTGATGATTTCTGGTGCGAATATGCCGTCTTTTACATATAGTAGAGTTTACTGGATGAAACAACCTTTTGAACAGTGTGTACGTAAGTTAACATGTTTCAGTTAATATTATGATGCCTTTACGTTGGTTAGATAACCAGCTACTATGCGTATATGGTAGTATAACAAGAGTTAACAGAGTAAGGTCATATATAACGGACTACAGGAAAAGGGTAGAGGCGTCACGGTGAAAAGACGTAATATAGTGATATTTCTGGCTCTCATGGGCATGTTTGTCACTTATACGCAGGCTTTCACTATGAATACAGTTGAAACTGAAATAGAGTTATCTGATCTGAGCGAGTACTCTGGAGACGATGATTTTCTCACCGTATATACTTCACAACCGCTGGGGAAGCACAAAGTTCTCGGGACACTTGAGATAACTAACCGCATTGGAGCCACGGCAACAATCTATGTGAACATAATCCCAACTGACGTAGATGGACTTGTCATAGCGGAAGGGACAGTCGGCTCTTATGATTATAAGATAGGGTCAGAGTCCTGGGTCACGGTTGATTACGAGGACTCAAGTATGATCGCTGCATCAGTGGAGATAACGGTGTCAAGCGGTTCAACGGAAACAGTGTATGTAATTTTCGAGAAAGCAGATCTGGCGACCACATATTATATGTCAAGTATTGTTGTGCAGGAGAAGGATAGCTCATGAGCCAGGTCAAGCCGTGCGTCTTTGTGACAGGGCGCTCCTGCCCGTTTAAGATAGCAAATGTCCCATTTCAGACATGTCAGCTATGCATCGAGGCTTGGAAGACGGAAGTGTCATTGAAGGGCCAGCAGCCAATTCAGGTTCAGAATACCCCTCCTCCGGTTCCACAGCAGCCTCAGCCCGTCGCAATTCCTGTCGACACCGTGGAGAGACCTGTCTTCTATGACGAGGGGCTTATGGAAATAGATGAGCTCCTCAAGAATGAGTCCATCGACCCTCTCGACTATGTCAAGCTCAGAAAGTTACAACTTGATAGAATGGTTAATCAAAAAAACAAGGGAAAACTGATTCTATCTCTGGATCTAAAAGAGCCTGGAAACGTGATCAGACCAGTTCCGAAGCAATACAGACCGGCTCCGATAGAGATCAAACCAGTTCCAGTAGAGTACAGATCGGATATAATTGAAGCCGAACCAGTTCCAGTAGAGATTAAACAGGTACAGAAAGAGGTAAAAGTAGCAGTCGTTGTAAAGACGATGTTCGGAAAACAGATTTACACGTCTCCCAAAGGGTGGAAGCTGCCAAAGGCAATCAACAACAAGGTCATCAAATCCATATTCAAACTAGCATCAAGGAAAAAAGCAGGGGATATTAGGCTTCGTGCTGGAAATTTCAAAATTGCATGCGTGAGTCGTATGAAAGGCAAATACGCAATAATGGTTATTGATGCCAACGAGGACTTTGAGGCATACGAGGGAGAGATAGAGAGGATCTCAAACCTGCTCTCCGGGGCGAAATTCTGGGCAACTGCCGTGAATCAAATCAACTAGAGTAGTTTTTTAGGGATTTTAGCTACCACTGTGTACAGCGGATCAACTATCTGGGCGATCCTTGACTTCATAGCCAGACTCAGGAACATGTAGGCATCGTCTCTGTCCCAACCGTAATCGGATACCATCCAGTTGATGAGCTCCCTGTACGCAAGCCTCGCGGCGTCCTCAAGGGGCCTCGCGCTACACACGGTCATTATCATGTCCTCGGACTCCACCCTTGGCCACGCGATTGTCTTATTGATTACCTTGAACTCCACGGTGACGGCGGCACTTATCTCAACGGCGGTCCCGCAAATCTCCCCGTCCCCCTGGACGGCGTGGACATCCCCGAGCCCGAAGAGCGCCCCTTTCTGGCTCACCGGCAGGTAGATGGTGTTTCCTGGCCTGATATCTGGGCAGTCCATGTTACCTCCATGGGGACCGGGTGCAAGAGTCTGGATGGCCTCGTATGCTGGGCTCACACCGATTGTCCCTATGAAGGGATCGGCATCAAACTCGATGACCTTTCCGTGGTCAGTCTTATACGTGATCTTTCCGTCTTTTATGTAGCTGATCTTGGTCCTTGGCTCCATCTGGTTCAGCCAGCCCTCAAGGGCCCCAAACCCTGGGATGATGCTTGATCCGCCCCACGCAGGCAGATCAATGTCGATGATCTTGACCGCGAGAGTATCCCCTGGTTCAGATCCCTCGATGTAAATGGGGCCAGTGACTGGGTTCAGTGCCCCCGCGAGCCCTTGCTCAATGGCCTGCTGGAACGTGCGGTCAGGGCCGATAATGCCACCGTATGCGTCCCAGGTGGTGATCTTGATCTCCTCGCCCGGATTGACATACGCCACCGGCTCCGTGAACGGGTTCAATGTGCTGTTTCCTGTAGCTGTGAGTTCCTCGCATGGCTTCCTCTCGATTACACGGGTCATATTCTACTCGATTGTTGGTGAGCCCTCGCCGGGTTTAACGCTTGCTAGGAGTTAAGCACGGAAAAACGATAAGGATAAAAAGAGGCTCCGTGGTTGTATGATAGCAGTCGATAGAATAGTCTATCAAAATCAAAGGTGAAAAATATGGAATACATGTATGCCGCAATGCTCCTTCACAGCGCAGGAAAGGACATCAGTGAAGATTCAGTCACAAACACTCTCACAGCGGCCGGCGTTAGCGCGGACTCATCCAGGGTCAAGGCGCTCTGTGCCGCCCTGGCAGATGTTGACATCGAAGATGCACTCAAAGCACCAGTGTTCGCAGCAGGTGCAGCCCCAGCAGCTCCCGCAGCTGTCGAAGAAGCTCCCGTTGAGGAAGTCAAGGAAGAAGAACCGGAAGAGGAAGAAGACTTACAGGGTCTTGGCGCTCTCTTCGGCTAAATCTGTCCTATTTTCTTTAATAACTCAAACTAGTTTCTTGTTTTCAACAATTATAACGAGATCAGCAAGTCTTTGCATGATTTTCGTTTCGTTTATACATAAGGTGGTCTTAAATGATTTACAAACGCGTCAAAGGTGATTTAATTGATTAGTTCGGATAAGCTTAAAAAGATGTACCTGGAGTTTTTCCAGAAAAACGGACATAAAATAATTGCAAATGCATCTCTTGTACCAGAAAACGACCCAACCGCACTATTCATATCGGCCGGGATGCACCCACTGGTACCTTACCTGCTAGGTCAGCCTCACCCCAGCGGCACAAAACTAGTCAATGTACAGAAATGCCTTAGGACAAGCGATGTTGACGAGGTGGGTGACAGTTTCCACCTCAGCTTCTTCGAGATGCTGGGCAACTGGTCGCTGGGAGACTATTTCAAAGCAGAATCCATACCATGGAGCTACGAGTTTCTGACGAGCAATGAGTGGCTTGGTATCGATAAGGATAGGCTTTCAGTCACGGTCTTCGCGGGTGACGAGGACGCATCCAGGGACGAGGAAAGCGCGGGCATCTGGAAAAGCCTCGGGATGCCAGAAGAGAGGATATACTACCTGCCAAAGGAGGACAACTGGTGGGGACCCGCGGGAGCAACGGGACCATGCGGACCTGACACCGAGATATTCTATGACACGGGGATTGAGCCGTGTGGAGCCGAGTGCAAGCCCGGCTGCAGCTGCGGCAAATACAACGAGATTTGGAACAACGTCTTCATGGAGTACAACAAGACCTCCGATGGAAGGTACGAGCTGCTTGAGCAGAAGAACGTTGACACCGGCATGGGCGTCGAGCGGACGATAAGCGTCATGCAAGGAAAGAAGAACGTATATGAGACCGAGATATTCGTGCCCCTAATCGAGAAGATAAAGGAGCTTGCTGAGGTTGAAGAAATCCCAGATGAGCAGGAAAAGAGCATCAGGGTTGTAATGGATCACACTCGCGCGGCGACTTTCCTGCTTGCGGATGGAGTAGTCCCGAGGAATATCGAGCAAGGATATGTCCTTCGGAGGATCATCAGGGGCGCCATCAGGCACGGCAGGCGGATGGGCATCGAGAGAGAATTCCTGACAGAGCTATCACTAGCGGTCATCGGGATATACGAGGCCGACAATCCCCACCTGAGGAAGAAAGAGGCGTTCATCCTAAACGAGCTTAGAAAGGAGTCCAAGAAATTCAACAATACTCTGATCAAGGGCCTGCGAAGGTTCAACAGGATCGCCGACAAGAAGAAGGAGATCGACGCAAAGGATGCATTCCTCCTCTACCAGAGCTTTGGGTTCCCCATCGAGATCACAGTGGAGATCGGCAAGGAGAACAACATCCCGGTTGACGTACCCGGTTTCGAGGAGGAAATGAAGAAACACCAGAAGGTTTCCAGCGCAAGCGCGGACAGAAAGTTCGGAAGCGGGCTGGCGGACAGTCAGAAGGAGACTGTTAAGCTACACACCGCCACACACATCCTGAACGAGGCGCTGAGGGTGATTCTATCAAAGGACATAGTCCAGCGGGGCTCGAACATCACCCACGAGCGGCTACGGTTTGACTTTAACTTCGACAGGAAGATGACTGAGGAGGAGAAGAGGGCTGTGGAGGACGTGGTCAACCAGAAGATCAAGCAGGCGATCCCCGTGACACAAATCGAGACATCTCTGGAGGAAGCGAAGAAGATCGCGACCCAGGCCGTGTTCGGTGACAGGTATGGCGAAAAGGTCACGGTGTACTCCATCGGGGATTTCTCGTCCGAGCTGTGCAGCGGGCCACATGTCGAGAACACCAGCGAGCTAGGTCATTTCAGGATCGTAAAGGAGCGAAGCATCTCCGCCGGCGTGCGTAGGATCAGGGCAGTCCTTGAGTAAGTGAATCCAACCAGAAAAAATCCTTTTTACTTTTTTACGCAACTGTTTTTACTCATAACCTTTATTCTGATTGCCATCAAAGAGAACATAGATAGAGGTTATTATGTATGGTTGAATGGAGAAATATCGAGGAGAAATGGCAGAAAAGGTGGGACGACGCCAAAGCGTTCGAGACCGATCCGGACCCGTCGAAGCCCAAGTATTACCTTACAGTCGCCTACCCCTACCCCAATAGCCCCCAGCACATCGGCCACGGGAGGACATATACCCTCACTGATGTCCACGCCAGATTCCAGAGGATGCACGGCAAGAACGTGTTACTCCCCATGGGCTGGCACTTCACCGGGACGCCGCTGTTCGCGATGGTGGAGAGACTGAAGGACAAGGACCCTGCGATCCTCAACACTTTCCTCAACCTGTACAATATCCCTGAGGAGAAGCTAGCCGAGCTGGAGGATCCCGTCGCCATGGCAACGTACTTTGCCATGGAGATCAAGCACGGGATGCAGCGCATCGGCTATAGCATGGACTGGAGGAGAGAGTTCACCACCGTTGACGGCTACTACAGCAAGTTCATCGAATGGCAGTTCGAGAAGCTCAGGGACAAAGGGTTCATCACCCAGGGTAGCCACCCGGTGGGATGGTGCCCCAGCTGCGGAAACCCCGTTGGACAGCACGACACCGTTGGCGACAAGGAGCCCGAGATCGAGGAGTTCGCTGTTGTCAAGTTCCAGTACGATGACGTCTACTTCCCGGCGGGCACGCTGAGGACGGAGACGGTCTACGGGGTTACAAACATGTGGCTGAACCCGGAGGCGTTGTACGTGGAGGCTAGAGTTGAAGGCGAGAAGTGGGTCATCAGCGCAGACGCGGCCAACAAGTTCCAGCTACTGGGCAAAGAGGTCGAGATTCTGGACGAGTTCATGGGCGAAAAGTACATCGGAGTGACCCTGACGAACCCGGTCACTGGCAAGGAGTTCCCCATTCTGCCGGCGTCGTTCGTCAACCCCAAGGCGGTCACGGGAGTCGTTATGTCGGTCCCGGCCCACGCGCCGTTTGACTATGTCGCTCTGGAGCAGCTGAAGCGGGAGATAAGTAAGACCCCTGAAAAGTTCAAGAAGATCAAGCCGGAGGACGTCAAGGACATCGAGGCTATCCCGGTCATCGAGGTCAGCGGTTACAGCGATGTCCCGGCGAGGGACATCGTGGAGAGGATGAATATCACAGACCAGAACGACCCCAATCTAGAGAGGGCGACGAAGCAGATCTACAGCGCGGAGTTCCACGGCGGGAAG
>JABIBQ010000081.1 GCA_018652685.1 Candidatus Bathyarchaeota archaeon | reverse complement strand
TGGGGGCCGCCTGCGGCTACGGCGATATATCCGCTATGAAAGACAAGGTCAGGGGGATAGTAGAAGAAGCGAAGGAGCGATACGACCTCGATTTTGTCCTCAATGACAAGGACCTCATAGTGCACAACCAGTACGCAGGCGACGGGTACGGCATCATGAGCGACGCCAAGTTGGAGGCAGTCAAGCTCCTGTCAGAGACCGAGGGCATCATGATCGACCCAGTATATACCTCCGTCGCAATGGCATGCATCATCGACCAGATAAAACAGGGTAACTTTAAGAAAACCGACAACGTGGTCTTCCTCCACACCGGCGGAGCCGTGGCCCTGTTTCCCTACAAGGAGCCGCTGCGAGCACAAATCGAGGGCAAGCCATTGCCGTGGAAAGTACCCGAGTGGAGCCCCCAGTCGGAGTAACCTCCTCCCTCTTCAAAAAAGCCACCAGGTTGCAACCTGTAGGCACGGCTAGTACTAAATCAACGCTTTTGTCAGGTTACTTGACATAAGACCGTTGTAAAATATTTATTTCCAGAATTTATGGCTCACCTTTATCTAGATAACCTTTATCCCCCAGAGACCCGTTGAAACCCTGAAATGACGGACCAGTTGGACCTCGACCTCACACTACCTTACATCACCGACCAACCCGGTATCGGCGGCAAGATCAGGCAGCAGACCAGCCACTTCAAGGTGGACGAGATACCCGTCTATGAGCCCCAAGGGGTAGGCAACCACCTCTACGTTAACATCACAAAGGAGAACCTCACCACAAGGGAGGTCCAGCTGCGCCTAGCCGACCTGTTCGAGATAAAGCCGGAGGATGTGGGCAAAGCAGGGCTCAAGGACAAGTACGCCGTCACCACACAGACGTTTAGCGTCTTGTTCAACGACCACGCCTCGCCAGAGGAAATCACCCCCATCATCGAGGATAACATACCGGTCAAGGTCAACTGGGCAAAATACCACAACAACAAGATCCGGGCTGGCCACCTTATCGGCAACAAGTTCACTATCCTCATCACAAAACCCGAGGGCTCCATCGAGCAGGCCCAGGCCATCGCCAAAAGCATCAATGAGACCGGTCTACCCAACTTTTACGGCATCCAGAGGACAGGTAAGGACGGCGAGAACATCTATCAGGGCTGGCTCTTACTCAAGAAAAAGAAGCGTCTGGGAAACCGGTGGCTCAGGAAGTACCTTCTTTCCAGCTACCAGAGCTACCTGTGCAACCGGTATCTGGTCAAGAGGATCGAGAAAGGGCTGTTCGACAAGATGGTGCATGGTGACATAGCCAAGAAGCACGAAACTGGCGGGCTGTTCTGGGTAGAAGACCTGGAGACGGACCAGGGAAGGTTCGACTCGAAGGAGATCAGCTTCACTGCCCCCATGTTCGGTTACAAGATGAGCAAGCCAAAGGAGGAATCAATGGCACTGGAGGAGGAGATATTGGTTGAGATGAATCTTGATGTCCAGGAGTTCAGGGCCCAGCGGGTCAAGGGAACAAGAAGAATGGGTCGAGTGCTGCCCGAGATCACGGTATCTGATCATACTGAAGGTATACAGCTGGAGTTTGCGCTGCCCAAGGGAGGCTTCGCTACCACCCTCCTGCGCGAGTTCAGAAAAATCGAGCCAACCGACTAATGAAACCCTGTTCTATATCTCACAATGGTACTCGTCTTCAATGGATATGATATCTCTCACAGCTCCTTTTTCCATATATCCACGTCCCTCGCTGGAATTCTAGCCAACAAGCAAAAGAAGGCATGAGTCGAACCGATATAATCGAGGCCATGGCCTTTATATTAAACGTCCTGAAGGATCATAAGAATGGGCTTGATACTTTGATCATGCACACCGAGGCACGTGGGGGAATAACATTGTCAAGGGCAGTGTCGGTTAATCCAGGTCCTTGGGGTTCGATATCTCGATAAGGCTCTTGGCCTTGCTGTAGTATCGGACGACATTCACGCCTTTTGTCGTCAGCTCGTACGTCGCCTTTGTCCTCTTGTCCTTGCTTGAACCCGGGATTTCCGTAATCAGCCCCTGTTCGAGCATGGATAGAAGGATTTCCTTGAGGGGCTTGTATGATAGGTTGGCTGCGTACATTATCTTCGTAGGCTTGATCGCGCCGCCCATGATCTCGTTCAAGATATCGACGTATATCTCGAACCGGGATCTTCTATTGCTCATCTAATTCCCTCACATCAAAGTGAAGTTATTGAGTATTTATTACTTATGCGCGCGCGGATAAAGTACTGAATTGAATAAAGATTAGGAATGTTTGAATGCGCCTTCAACCAAAGCAATAGTCTCTGCGTGTAATCATCAGGGCTCTCATTATGTACCTCAATAGCGTGTACACGAATCTTACTCCAAAGTTCTTCCTCGGTTTCGGCTGACGCAGACCCAATCGCAGTCTACGCCTAAGTCTTTACAAGCTATGAAATCATTTTCACATTCTCCAATAATGTTTACTGATAACTAATAGTGTATATAATTATCGATGAAGTGTTGAGGTGAAGTCGTGGAGATATGGGTCGCCTTTTCCTCGCGCACACACAACCCTATTTTATACTTAATAATAGAGTCGAAAAACAAACTTTAATCATGTAGAATTTTAGGGATTATTGGTGCTTTTCCAGAGTAGATCGAAGAGCATCCTGTGGCTCTGGATTATGGAGGCATAGTTTGTATACATACCGTATATCTTGTTCTCGTCGTTTGTCATGAGCAGGATCATCTCCCTCCTGTCATTGATGAAGAACCCAGGCATCTTCTCTCCCTTCATGTACGCGTAATCTCCTTCGCCGAGGTCAAGTTGATCCATGACGTAATTGCTTGTGGGGGAATAGTTCGTCATGAGGTTCATGATCAAACCCTCGTTCTCTATCTTATCCTCGACCTCTTCAAGGAACGGAGTGTTGAACAGCCAGATCAAATTGAGGTCGGAGACTACCATTTTGAAGCTGGACTCGCTTCTTTGGAGTAGCTCGTTTAACCTGACGCTGATATTCTTCTTTCCTTCAAGAACTTGGAATGATTCTTTAACATGGCTGACCGATTCGGGTTCTGGTAGGCTCGCCCAAATTTTCATAAGCTGGGTTTTTTTCAGCTCCATATCATGAATCCTCTGGCGATGCTCCTCGATGAGGTTCGTAAGAACGTTCTCGAACGAGACCGCATTATACCTCATGGGTCTCTCCATGATCCTACTGACAATTCCGCGGGCCTCTAGCTTCCGTAGAACCTTGTATCCCTCTGTTCTGTGAACTCCAAGAGCCTCCGCGACACCCTGGGCTTTCTGGGCTCCGAACCTCAGCAAGTGGAGATACATCTTGATCTCGTTCTTGTTAAGACTGAATTGCCCCATTGTCTCCTCTACTTTCCTGAGTGAGCTAATTTTGTCAAGCTCCTCAGGCGTAAACGAGTTTCTATTCTCTGTTTTTGTGAAAACTGCAAGAAGGTCAAGTTCATCTTTAATGAGATTGCGTTTCTTTTTCGATTTCCTTTCGATGTCAAGTTGCCCAGTTGCCATTTTCAACCGAATCAAATATTTATAAAAATTACCTAAAAAGAATCTGGAGGAATAATCTAGATTCTACGTCCATATTCTCTGGACTGGTTTTTATGCCTGAAATAGGCCAATGAGAATACTACTCAATGATTTGGTATTATTGATTTGTATGGAGAAAACTCCTACACTCAAGACAAGAAAACTGAGCAGTATGTTGTTATTTATCAATTAACACGGGTTAAAACCACTTTTTTTTCAAAACTTTTATTTGGTAAAACGAGTACGCATTTAACCCAAAACAGGTTTTACCCATGAACTGTCCTTTTTGCGGCTCCAGTGAGCTCCGGACCCTTGAGACAAGAGACTCCCCTAACAATATGAACAGGAGGCGGAAGGAATGTATCAGCTGCGGTCGCCGCATCACCACTTACGAGTACATTGAGCTTATCGAGTTAATGGTAAAGAAAAAGGACGGCAGGCTAGAGAGATTCAACCTTGACAAGATCATTCGGGGCCTGCAGAAGGCAGCAGAGAAGCGGCCCATCTCGCCTGAGCAAATCAGGGACATCGCGGAAAAGGTCAGGCAAGGCATCCTCAGTGAGGGTAAGGAGGTCATCTCCAGTACGGATGTCGGAGACCGGATAATGGCGCATCTGAGGAAGTTAGACTACGTTGCCTATGTCCGGTTCGCCTCGGTCTATAGAGAGTTCAAGGAACCCGAGGATTTCGAGAAATTGATGAAAGAAGGTTAAGCCTTCCACCAGTAAAGGTAAGAAAAACTAGAGTTTATCCTGATTCTAACTCAACACGTGCCTCAAGATCAGGTAAAAGCAATTGCAGATTACAGATTGATCCAGATAACTCCATAATTATTAGTTATTTCTAGCGTTCGTTACCTTGTTCTTACAATTTCCGATTAATAACCAAAAAAATAGATAAAAACCAAGTAAATAGCCTCAATATTAATAGGAATGGTTATCATTACTCTAAACTCTATCTTTATAGTATTAATTGAGTAATTAAAAAAATAATTAGGTAACATAGGTGATGGTTCTTGAAACGGATTCTTGTTGTGGATGATGAAGAAGATATTAGAACATTAGCCGTGAGAACTTTAGTTAGCGTAGGAATTGATGTGGTCTCTGCTATTGACGGCAACGAGGCGTTGCGATATATGAATGAAATTGATTTCGATCTAGTCCTACTCGACTATAGGATGTCCAATAAGAACGGCCTTGAAGTGATACAGGAGATGAAGAAAATTGACAGGCTTAAGGGCATTCCCGTTATTCTGTTTAGTGCTTTTCAGTCAATTAAGGATGAGGCTATTGGAGTTGATGATTATTTGGAGAAGCCATTTACGCGGGATGAGTTTCTTCAGAAAGTAGTAAAATATGTTTCCATTGAACGTGATTAGTGTTTTACAGGGATACGCATGCTCTGATTCAAGCGCGCCACCAGTTGAACTCGATAAACCTGACTACTTCACCGTTAACCACAGCAATTATGAATGCCTTGCGTACAGTGCTCGCTAGTCGTCCAGCTTTAACGATCTCCGAGGCGGAGATCACCTCTTCCTTCTTCATGATCTGGACCACGTAGGGGGCGTGGTCTCTGCCAGGACCCTCTTCGTAGACCGCGAAATCGCAGCCGTACTTTATCCCCGGTGTAACAACGTAACCCCTTTCCCTGAGTCCACGGTATACCAAATATTTATCATGGAAACTATCGAATGTTGTTTCTAATATCTTCCTAAAGTTCTTCTCGGACAGGTTTTTTCCCTGTCTCCGTATGTTGATTTCTTTTTTTTCGAGAAGGTATAGAGCCTCCACGGGGTCTAAAAGTAGTGGTGCGTTGAAGTCCTCGGTAGGTCTTGGAATACCCAGTGGCTTCCCGTAGAATCTGTCATTGAAAAGTATCCTGGCTTGAACAGGTGACCATACGACAAGTCTGTTGTCTTCAAGGAGTTCAGCGACTGTCTTGTCTGGCAAAAGTGATCAGCCCTAAAGGGCGATGATACGTATGAGGTCTGACGCGTCCCTCACCGTGTCGACAAGTTCCTCCATCTGGTTCACTGTGTCTTTGAGCATAATGATGGTTGGGAAAGGCGCGTCGCTTGCGATGATGTCCATCTCCACCTTTACATGGATGGTGTCGACTTTCCTCTCTAGTTCATCGATCTCGTTTGTGAACCCGATTGATTTCTCACTGTTGAACCCGAGGCTCATCATGGCCTCGCGTAATTTAATCAATGAATCGAAAGCGAGGTCGGCTACCTCTGTAACCTGTTCCGCTGAATTCTCCGGGATCTCCCAGCCTCTTTTCTCCATCTCGTATAGTCTCTGACCCACGCTGTTGATGTGGTCCATGATGTCACCGAAAGTGCTGATGAGCCTGAAAAAGTCCTCCCTGTTAATGAGCACTCCCCCAATCTCGTGGAGTTCTCGTATAAGCGTAGCCTTGATATCGCTCGATTCCTTCATGATTGATTGGATATCATCGGTGTACCCAGCCGCGTTTCCCTCCTTCTTGACCAAGGCGTCGGTGATTGCTAGGATCTTCCTGAAAGCTTCTACTATCAACCTAGCGTTGTCTTGGCAAAGCATTAGGAGGTTACGCATTGTACGATCTTCTGTTTCAACTGGGAATACCATTAATTATCTCCTAAAGATTAGTCTAGTAATTATAACAAAGCGTGGTATAAAACATTGAGCGTATCAATCAAAATAGAAAACAATTCAGTAAATACTATACATGTTTGTGATTTATTTTAAAAATATTAGAAGGTTATTTCTTCTTTTTGCTGCTTGTCCACCAGTCCAGATAGTCCTGATTTCTCTGGCGTTTTTTCTCGTCAGCGTCGTCGTCCCTGGTATACAGTTTGTCCAGCGCCTTGGACAACTGTGCCTCAGAAAACGTCAAGCCGCAACTCTCGCAGCTGTACTGTCTCAGCTTCGCGTCCCATTTCAGGGCTCCCCCGCACTCCGTACAATAGGGTATTTTTCTTCACCATTATTCCTTTTTCTTGGTTTTCACCAAGACTTAATCCCTTACTCGGCATCGAGACTTATAAAAATTACAATTGATGAGGTGAAGCCGTTAATCTAAAAATTAATATTAGATTATTATGGTTTGCAAATTTTACAGGAATCAATGCTGGGCGGTTAAATTATTTGTATGTGTTTAGCTCTTGTTCCATTCTTGGGTTAGAGTCTCACTCAGTGTTTGGGGTAGGTTGCGGTCTTGCTGCTTCCAAGAAGCAAGCACAGACATCACCGTTTCATAGATCCCTGTGCCCTTACCGTTCCTGAAGCA
>JABIBQ010000088.1 GCA_018652685.1 Candidatus Bathyarchaeota archaeon | reverse complement strand
TGATGTAATCATCAAGAACCTGTATGGCGGGCCTTGAGCGGTCCGTCCTGATGCCCAGCCCCACGTTGGCCACTGTCTTGCCCTTTGGGAAAACCCAAACGTACGCGCCTGGTACGACGCTGCCGATGATTATCTCACTGGCTCCTGGCTCCTCAAGGTCCAGATCTGTGATGGTCCACTGCGCCGTCACGCCGTAGTCGCTAAAGTACCGCGTTAATCCTGCACTTCTCCTGATAATGCTTGCGTGCCCGTCAGCACCCACAGTGAGTGGGGCCCTGATCTCGAACTCCTCGCCGTCACTAATAGCCTTGACACCGACGACTACTCCGTCCTCCTTGATGACACCCAGAGCCTTGGTGTAGTTCATCATCACTGCACCCGCTGCCTCGGCGGAGTCGGCCAGTGCTTTATCATAATGCTCCCTATTGAGACTGTAGCCCTCGATCTCCTTGTGGGTGATTGCAACGCTCTTGCCGCTGGGCACGAATACCTTGACCTTGTGTATCTTCTGGGCGATGAGCGGCTCCACCGGTTCAAGGCCGGAGTCAATAAACCCCTTGTGGCTGAGCCCCTCGGCACAGTAGACCGGCGTCCCAGCTTGCTCGTGCTCCTCAAGGATGAGCACCTTTGCCCCGTTCTCGGCGGCAGTCCTCGCTGTGAGTGCTCCGGCTGGTCCTGCGCCTACTACAATGATATCATACTGGTCCGTGACGGGGCTCATTTTCAATAAAGAGAAGTCCCTCGCATTAATTAATTTGGATTATGTTATGGTTTAAACACAAAACAATGACCTTGAAACGGCCAGTCGTTGTCGCATATCGCGCACTCAATTCTATGAAGCATGTTCTGAAAAAATGAGGAAAAATCTGGTTAGCCTAAGGTTGGTCTTGTAGAGACCACATGACATCGATACCGAAGACATTAGTATACATTCAACAGTCATAAAAAATCACATACCTCCACAGCGAGTGTGTTATTTCAAATACATCATTTATTATCAATTCAAGAATTGCCATGTCTGACAAGAATACCCATTTATTTGTAATTTTGGCCCTAGTGCTTGTGGTTTTTAGTATAATCGCCGTTGTACCCCTAGTAAATTCGTCTTCAGAGGTCTTGTATCAAAGCATGACTGAGGTTGACATATATCCTGGATACTATATCGTAATGGACCTTGATTGCATCTCAGGGAAAATTGAGTTCACCTTTGTCACAGATAAAGAGGTGAATGCGCTTATCTTGGATGAGGATCAATACCCATCATTCCAAAACAGCGTTTATAGTGATTCTTTGGCATCGAAAAACATGGGCTATGCTGGAAGTATTAGCTGCATTATTGATGAACCGCAGAAACTGTATATTATCATTGATAACGATTATTCGAAAGAGTGGATGTCACTAAATTTATGGTATAGTATTCTGTAAAATAGTAAACCATTCTGCAATCTGTGTTCGGGTGATTTTAACTCGGTGCATATTTTATTCAGATAAAGGGGCAAGTTTTTTGCCCGTTATCCTCTCGAACTCGGACCTAACTGCATCAAGTTTCTTGCCGCTACCGCCCCTGGCGATGTACCGGGTACCCTTGCTGGTCTCAAAGAAATGGAAGATGGTATAATATGGGGCCTTGTTGAGAGTGTGCTCCACAAGCATGTACTCGTCTTGACGGGAAAGCTCCACGGAGTCCTTTGGCAGCTTCTTCTTGGGGTTCATCTAAACAATCCAGATGGTGAAACATGCCCGCGTCAGTGGATAACTGTTTGGTATAAATGAATAGAGTAATAATAGGTATAATACTTCCAGAAATCAATTAAAATAACGTATCATTGTTGGTTTCCATGTCCGAGGCATGGAGATACACCACTAAATTCACCGAAATGCCCTGTCCAAAATGCGCTGCTTGGAGCCTCAAAGAAAAATCCCCGCCCAAGTGGGTACCTGAAAATGATGAAAGGTACATCTGGAAGGGAGAACTGGAGTACAACAGCTGTGGGACCCAGTTTAAAGCTGGTATCATAATGATCGAGACGAGGGAGTGGACAAAGCTCCTGTAAGCTACACCTTTACAGAATCGATATCCCCAACGGGGAGCCAGTCATCCCTTTTCCTGTAGCCGCTCCTGTCGATCTTGAACGGCTCAAGGTCCTCGACGTTAAAGACGGTTATTAGCACGAGGTACCGTTTGCCGGCCCATTTCTTGTACTGTGCATCTGATAACTGGAGGCCGGCAGCGTGCTCGTCAACAAATCGCTTGGACTCCCCAGGGGTCATCCTCGCGGAATTGACCACACGATCCACCATCGCTTTTGCCCTGACCAGCCCCTCACCGTTGTTCCTGATGAAGTAGAGGACATCGCCCATGTTGATGCGGCCATACGGGAGCTTCCTCCCCGTCGCGCCCCTGATGACGATGGTCTTCTCTCCCGAGACCAGCCTCTCAAGCTCCCCTGCCTTGTGGTCAACGTAGACAACGTTTTCCATAACAGTAAAACATCCTGAAGGGGAGATATCTTTTCCGCAGGATTTCAAAGGAAACCCCGAGGAGACATCACTCCTTTTATCTGACCGCCCTGTAAATGTGTCGAGGAAGGGGTTTTGGGGCGTTTGCCCCTTTTTTTCCCCTACCCTCACCTAGTGGCAGAAGCTACACGGTATCGATGACAGCGAAAAACCCATGCCGATTGCCTGTGAGTGCAACCACAGGGAGAAGAGAACCAACACTACTACGCCGGCTCCCAGTATGATATCCCTTGATGATAACTCCGTTCCGAGGATGTTCATTTTAGTTAATAGTGATTGAGGATGTTAAATCATTTCGTGAAAGAGCCCTTGTCTAAATTGGTAGCCCAGAAGATACCGTTCCATATACGCAAGGGATATCACCCTAACACACGCGCAGACAGCAGAGAAATTTATTATCAAGCCAACGCATTCCCTTCCCCATGCTATACTTCACATACGGTAGCTTCATGGACATCGAGAACCTGATGAAACACTGTCCATCAGCGGAGTTCATCTGCAGGGCCATGATACCCAACTGGGAGATCCAGTTCAACTACTATAGCACCAACTACCAGGGTGGGGTAACGGGGATAGAGCCCGCAATCAACGGACTCGTCAGGGGCGCGGTCTACGAGATACCGCCAATCGAGATCGAGCACCTTGACACCATCGAGGGCATACCCAACG
>JABIBQ010000015.1 GCA_018652685.1 Candidatus Bathyarchaeota archaeon | reverse complement strand
ATTTCATTCAACCAGTAATATTTTTATCCTAATAGCGGCTAAACAGCCATCATGGTTGAATCGTTCTCAATTAATAGAACAATTCTAAGGGGGATATGAATTGTATCAAATTAGTGGATCTGAAGCTTTCTGGGCGTTCGCCTTGATCGATTTCGGGTTCCTTTCTGTGGCGGTCATCGCCTCTAGACTGGTTGGCCCGAGAAAGCCAAACAAGATCAAGAACACGACGTATGAGTGTGGCCAGGATCCATTTGGTGAGGCCAGGTCGTTCCGGCTAACGGGGATATCCCGTTACTTCGGGTACGCCGTCGCCTTCTTTGCCCTTGACGCTTTCGCGTGGATGATCCTCACATCTGCTCTCTCATTCCAGATGAGTTCTGAGCTGGTCTCGATGATAGCTATCTACACTTTCATAATCTTTGCCGGGATTGCGTACTTCCTGGTGGAGAAGGACAAGCTGGTGAACTGATGGAACAAGAAGAACAGGCAAGCAGGGTACTGGAAAACGTTCCAGGCGCATCCCTTGCATACAAACTAGTAGATTTTATCGACGGATGGTCAAGGAAATACTCCATCTGGCCCATCCACCTTGTAACTGGCTGCTGCAGCCCGGAGTTCATGCAGGTCTCAGGTGTGCGGTTTGACATGGAGCGACTTGGGGTTCTCCCATTCGCAAGCGTCAGGCAGTGCGACTGTATCATGGTAGTGGGAATCGTGTCACGGAAGATGGCTGACAGGGTCAAGTACCTATACGAGCAGATGGGTGAGCCCAAATACGTGGTAGCTGTCGGAGCGTGCCCTACGGGCAAGGGTCCCTTCTACGACTCTTACTCGATAGTCGCCATTGATGACTACGTCCCAGTGGACGTGTATATCCCAGGTTGTCCGCCGAGGCCAGAGGCTATCATCCACGGTATGATGGAGCTTCAGGACAAGATAGTGAAGGAAAGGAGACTCGGTAAAATTGAGTAACCTATCTGACTTCATATCCTCATTCGAGGAGAATTATGGAAAATTAGTAGAGTCCGTTGAAATATTCGAGGAAACAAGGGCATCAATCATAGCGAAAAGAGGCAGCTACATCGAGATAGCGGAGATCCTCAGGGATGAGTACGGCTTCGTGATCCCTATCGCGGGAGGGGCCATCGATTACCCCGAGGAGAACAGGATGGAGATGAACTATTATCTCGACAGTCCTGACTCCGATTTCATAGTAATTTACCGTGTTCATTTGGCGAGGGACGACCTCGTACTCCCCACCATGACCACAGTCTGGGAAGCCATGAGCTTCCACGAGAGGGAGACCAAGGAGATGTTCGGCATAGACTTTGAGGGTCACGAGAACATGGTCACCCTGCTACTGCCACCCGACTGGAAGGGTGGTTACCCTCTTCGCAAGGACTTCAAGGGAGAAGGTGTTGAGTAATGGTAGAACCAAAGATTGAATCTGAAATAATGAGGATCAGCTGGGGCCCCCAGCACCCCATGAGCGGACAGACAAGGATTCTCCTTGACACTGATGGCGAAAAAGTCCACAAGATTATAGCCGATATAGGTTACACTCACAGGGGAATCGAGAAAGTCCTAGAGAACAGGACCCTCATCGGTGGAATAATCCCAATTGACCGGATGAATATGGTTGATTCGTCCAATATCAGCATAGGGTATGTCACCGCGTGTGACAAAGCTTACGGACTAGAAGTGCCCGAGAGGGCCCAGTGGATCCGTTCCCTAGTCTGTGAGATGGGAAGGATCAACAGCCACCTCTACGCATTCGGGCTTCAGGCAGAGGCAACAGGTTATTTCCCGGCGGTATTCCTCTGGACGACCATTGACAGGGAGGTTCTGTTAGATCTCTTCGAGGAGCTAACCGGAGCAAGGTGGAGTTTTAACCACTTCTTACCCGGCGGTGTCTTCAAGGACTTCCCGGAAGGCTTTGAGGCGAAGATACTTGAGGCAGTTCATTATCTCAGGCGGAGGTTCAAGGACTATTGGGATGCCATGGTCGAGAACCCCATGTTCGAGATGAGGTGCGACAATGTAGCCATCCTTGAACCAAAGGACGCTCTCAGACTAGGGGCAACTGGACCTGTGCTGAGAGGGTCTGGTATCAAAATCGATATGAGGGATTCTGAGCCCTACGCAGCTTACGATTCCCTCGACTGGGAGATAATCACCGAGGACGCCTGCGATGTAATGGCGAGGACCAAGGTGAGGTTCCATGAAATCGGTCAGTCACTCAATATGATGGAGCAGATCGCCAAGGAGATCCCTGAGGGCGAGCCCCGCGCAAGGTTCTCACCGTTCTCAAGAGCTCCCGAGGGTGAGTACATTACCCGCGTGGAAAATGGGAGGGGTGAATTGTCAATCCATATGTGGACCGATGGCACCACTAACCCATATAGGGTAAAGATCATGCCCCCGTCCCTAAGGAACATGTATGTATTCGAGAGGCTCGCTGAGCTTAGTGAAATAGTTGTGGCGGATATCCCGGTGGTCGTCAACTCGATTGACCCTTGGTATCTGGACAGTGATCGGTAGGTGATATGAATGGTATACACAAACATAGCACTTGGAACTGCGAGCAGGACAGGACAAACCCTAGCTGGCATCATGGCTTGGATGATTGAATTCTTAACTGTAAACAGCAAGCCAATTCTACAGGTTCTAGTACTTCCTGGACTAGCCTTCACACTTGTATTT
>JABIBQ010000019.1 GCA_018652685.1 Candidatus Bathyarchaeota archaeon | reverse complement strand
TGGGCTGATGGGGTTGGCGCTTGTGTGCTCCACCATTACCTTGCCTGGTTTCTCAGCTTTGATGAAACCGTACTCCTTGTCGAGTTCGATGATTGATTCTAATACTAGCCCGTTGTAGTGTCCAGGATCAACGTGGAAGTTGACGTACCCGGCTATTGCCTCAGCACTCTTGATTAGATCGCAGTCTCCAACGGGGATGGCCTCGGCCAGGGTCTCCGCGATCTTCATCGGGGACTGCCTCAGCGCCCTCGCCAACTGGAAGCATGCTGGTGATGATAGTTCCCCCATCTCCGGGTTTGGGGGGAGACTGTATTTTGTCTCCGGTAGCTCCGTGCCCGGGAAAGCTGTTTCCAGGGCTGCTTCTAGGAGCTTTTGGCATTCTCCGCGTAGTTCTGCGAGGGGGTTCATTTCAATTTCTCCGTTTAACGGACGCCTTCTGTATTGTCCGTACCCGATTTATAAGTTTGCGACACCGGGCTGATAACGATAGACCGTTAATTCTTGAAAAATAATATTTTTTAGGCGGGTTTCTTGCATCAAGAAATCTGACATAAGGGAAAAATGGTGGGATTTAGTGAAAACTCTTGCCACTGCCGTTGGTTTTAAGAAAACGGAGGAGTTTGTTCTTGTATTATATCTGATCTACGGATAACCGTGCTTAGGAGGTTCCACCCCGACGAGGTGTTCGGGGACAATTATCCCATCGAGAAGCTGGACTGTATGGGCAAGTGCTACATGCTGGAGGACGGTCAGGAGTTCACGGTCCACGAGGTGGAGATGCCTGAGGGTTTCTGCAGTGGCGCGTGTACGGCCATCTACCCCCACATCAGGATGCTGGCGTTCGGTGGTAACATGCCGGGGACAGAGGAAGGGCTCGCGTTGGGTTCATGCAACGACGGGTTGAGGCCAGTCGTTTTCAAGATTGAGAGAGTTTAATGGCGGGCCCGGTGGGATTTGAACCCACGATTTCCGGCTTCGGAGGCCGACGCGTTATCCACTCTGCTACGGGCCCGCAACTGGTATAGGCTGAAGTGTTTGTTTAAAGGATTTCTGGGATAGAAAAGGGGTTAGAGGTGCTTCCTCTTGGAGATGACGTACGCCGCCGCAGAAACACCTATCAACGCGAACGCGCCCGGAATCGGGATTCCTCCACTGGACTCAGGTTCGGGTTCAAGTTCTGGTTCTGGTTCCGACTCAGGTTCGGGCTCGGGTGTTGGTTCAGGCTCCGGTTCTGGTTCCGGTGTTGGCTCTGGCTCGGGTTCAGGCTCAACAACTACGACATATAATGGGACTGTTACCTCCTGCGTCGCAGAGTTACCCGCGAAGTCTGTAACATCTACCTTGACAGTGACATCTCCCTCGCCGAGGATTGACACATCATAGGACTCCGTTGGATAGCTGATGGTCCACTCGTCCGGAGTGAGAACGGGGTCCAGATCTGTTGGGATTTCAACCCAGTCGCCTCCGTCGAGACGGTATGAAACCTGGACCGAATCCACGCCCCAGCCAGCATCGGAGACCATAATGGTGCCCGTCACTTCCTCGTCCTCCTCGTAAGATTCGGGGAGAGTGATTGTGATTTCTGGGTCAGCGGAGTCCTCAACTGTCGCGAGGACGGTCTTGACTGTTGTTGACGGGAGTACATCATAGTATGCCGTGAACCTGTGGCCCTCGTCAGTGCTTACCACATCGTAGCTCACGGGCTCATCCAGATAGAACGAGTAACTCGTGGCATCAACGCTGTTTTCCACCGTGAACTCAAGCCTTGCGTTGTTCAGGGTCATTTCAAGCCCGTTGTCGATGTACGCCGAGACAGAAGGCTCGGAGCCATCATTGGCCTTCTTGTACAAGTACTCGATGTTGTCAAGGGGTATAGCGTTTGGCGGGCTGAACTTGCTCGCCTCGCCGTACTCGTCAAGCGTGACCGATCCATCAGAACCGACAGTTACCTGCCTATATCCACGGAACTGGCCCGATCCACCTCCAATGGTGGTGGTCGTGATGAAGTGGTTCTCACCGTTGAGGATGTACACCATGTCCCTGTGAACGTGACCGCTCATGATGACCCGTACGTCGTTCTCCTGAACCACCTTGAGAAGCTCCCTGGCGTTGTCCATGTTCTGGCTCCACGTGAAGTACATGAGGGGCTCCAATTCTTCGACGTTCTCCCAGCTTCCCTCGACTTCTCCGCCCGTCACGGTTCCTCCGTCGTCCTCGTACTCACTGCTGAGGAGGGGATGGTGGAAAGCCATGATCTTGACCTTGTCGGTCTGCTCGGAGAGGACCTTGTCGGCCCATGCGAGCTGGTCCATGGTGACGTATCCTCCTCCCTGGCTGTTGAGACCGACTATGAAGAAGTCACCTATTGAAAGGGTGAAGTTTGTCTTGCCGCCGTACTGCTTGAAGAACCTGTTGCCGTCGGTGTGGTCGTGGTTCCCCGGGAGGAGGTAGATTGGTTCCTCGCTGTTTACCATGGTGCCCTGAAGGTTTGACCATGCCGCCCTGATGGTCTCCACGTCCACGATGTCGCCGGTGGCCAGGATCATGTCCGGGTCCAGTAGGTTCTGCTCGTAGATGAAGTGGGTGAAGTTGAACCATCCATAGGGCTGGTGAACGTCTGATATCTGGGTGATAGTGATGCTCTCAGGTGGTCCTTCCAAGACCCAGACGCTTCTCTCTTGAGTGTATGTATTGCCGTTGTAGGTCAGGGCAAGGTCGTACAGCTCGGGTACGGCCTCGGGGACGTCGAATGTCAGCGTCCACTCCTTGTTCGCAAATATGCTTGATACCAGCGAGCACGTGTACTCGTTTACCTCGTCACTGATGACAGCCTCCCAGCCGCTAGCTGATTCTCCTGCGGACACCACAACGTTCAGAATGTTATCCGCAACCGGGTCTGGGGCTGATGGAAGAGGATACGATATGGGGTCGTTTATCGGTTGTGACGAGTACGCAAGGAGTATACCTACTGGCATCAACGTGAAAACGATGACCAAGATCAGGGTGGATCGCTTGAGATTCATATTCAACAAGCAGATAGGAACCGAAACCCGCTATAAGGTTTTCAAAAGGGGCTTAATCCTTCTCGGAGCTGCAGAGCTCAGCGTAAGACTCGTGGAGAATAAATTGTGCACTCTCCACTATCTTTGGTCCCACTCCCTTTACCTCCTTCAAGGGGCCCAGGAGTCGCTTTGTCTTACCCGACGCGCTTGTCTTGACCTCTGCATCAGCAAACGCCATGATTACCCTGTAAGGTGTCTCGAAAGTGTTCAGCAGTTCCTCCGCCAGGGTGACGCCGATCTGTGGCAGCCCCGATAGCAGGTACTGCTGCTGCTGGTGCATGGGCAGACTCCTGTCCACGCTTCTGAGCTGGATGGTTCGGCTCTCCTTCACCTGCTCCCGGTAAGCCATCCGATGGAGCAGTATAGCGGTGCTCTGGGGGTCGTCCGTTGGGATAATGTTGACCCCGTAGTCAAGGGCAAGGCTGCTGAGGGCACCGTAGATACTGCTCTGCTTCATCCTGCTGCGCTTAAGGGCTTTCTTCATCGCGCCCTCCAGGATGATTACAGGTTTCTCGTAGATCTCTGCCATGCCCTTTGCCTGACTGAATACCCTTCCGTCCTTCATACTGCCTATGAAATCGCTGGCGTCCTTCCTCTCGACGCCCACCCTGTCGCTGACAACGTAGTCGCAGACGTCCAAAGGTTTGATCTCGACGTCGAAGCCGTTGAACTTGAAGTATGTTATGATGTCTTTCCTCTTGGATGCCTCGTTGCTGTCCACGCAGATATGCAGTTGCTCACTCATCGTCGTTCACCTCGAATGTTAGCTCAACTTTTCTAGCTTTCTCCCCGCCCTTGAGGCTCTTGATGAAGCCCAGCACCACGTTCTGCATGATATCCCTGACAAAGCTACCCATGGCGACGTCAACGCCGTTCACCTTGAGGATGCCGTCACTCCTGTAACCGACGCACTGACTGAGTTCCGCTTCGCCTCCCAGCAACCCGACTCCCATTGATTTGCAATTATCGTACCCGCAGCTGTGGCAGTCAATCCCAGGAAGCATTTGGTATGCTCTCGCCTCCACGGTATCAGCAATCTTCTCCACGTCGTCCAATGTCAATGCCTCACCCATGTACTTTGAATCGAGTATCTTCACTGTGGCTATTTCCAGCCCGTTTGACAGCTTTTCCACGTCCCCGTCTTCCCTCGGGACGATGATCCTGGCGTGGGTATCGACTGTCTTGAACCCTTCAATAACCAAGTAGTCTATGGTTCCCAGCTTCTCCGCTGCCTGATGTATTGACATCTTCTCGTCGATGAACACGGCGGTGGTGTTTTCCTGTAGTATTCCGGTGGCGACGCTTCCAGCGGATCTGTGCCTGCTGGTGTCCTTTCCCGGCGTGTCCAGGTCAATGTCATCAGCGGTGTGCTTCAGGGTACCGACTCGGTGACCCCTTGAGGATAATTCTCTGACAATCGCCTCCACGACGCTGGTCTTGCCGCTGTTCTTGAAACCCGTAACCGAAACCGTTTTGGGGGGCATGGGTTGTGAAGGGGCTTGGCGCGATTTATCCTTACCCCACCCGTTAAATGAATGTCTGATAACAGTGATGGCATGGTATCCCTCACATTTCACGGCGGAGTCGATGAGATAGGCGGAAATAAAGTATTATACGAGACAGATGACGGGGCAGTTCTGCTCGATTTCGGCAGGAGAATGGGGATGACTGGGGAGTACTACTCCGAGTTCCTTCAGATCCGGTCAAAGAACGCACTCAGGGACCTCATCAGGCTCGGGGTGTTGCCGAAGATTGACGGCGTCTATGATCCGTTGTTCGTTGATACCACCACGCTGCTGAGGGATCCGGCGGATAGATCAAAACTCCCTCTCGACGAAGCACCAGATTACTGGAAGAGGGAGGACATCAAGCCCTACCATCCGTCTCAATCGAGGGTGGATGGAGTCTTCATCTCCCATGCCCACTTCGACCACATCCAGGACGTCAGCTTCCTGAGCGAATCCATCCCGGTTATCTGTACCGAGGAGACGAGGATCCTCTCCAAAGCGGTGTGTGATGTCTCTAATACGGGGGTAGACCAGCAGTTCTATGAACTCAGAAGGAGGGAGGAGATAGCACCCAAGAGGGAGAACTACAGAACCCTGTTCCCCGGGGAGCTTGATTACACCCCGGTGAAAGAGGACAGCGTCCCCGATGAGCTTGACAAGAAAACAGGGTTCACGTTCAGTCACACCTTCTCCAGCAGGCACAGGGAGTACCAGACGGTGATGGAGGGGGATTTGAAGGGGATACATTATAGGTTGATCCCAGTGGGGCACTCAGTGCCGGGGGCTTGCTCGGTCCTTTTGACCAGAGAGGGGGCTCCAACTGTTCTCTACACGGGCGATGTGAGGTTCAACGGGGCCACAGGAGCCACAATCGATCAGTACGTAGAATCAATCGGGGTTCAAGTGGATGTCCTGATCACGGAGGGCACGCGGATAGACAACGACTCCATCATCACTGAGAAGCAGGTCCAGGAGGGAATCATCTCAGACATCAAGGACGCGGAAGGGCTGGTGCTCATCGACTTTGGCTGGAAGGACATCTCTCGGTTCGGCGTGATATATGAAGCGGCGAGGGCAAACGGCAGGACTTTTGTCATCAACCCCAAGACGGCTTACCTGCTCTACGAGATGCACGTCAACTTCCCAGACAGGTACCCTGATCCCCGTGAGATGGAGAACCTGCGGGTCTACCTGAAACGGGAGGGCAGCCTGCTTTACTCAAAGGCTGACTATGCCAAGTTCAAGATGGGGTACCTGCACCACCACGGTAAGAACTCGGCTATGAAGGATAGGAACATAGTGAGGATAGCGGAGAGGATGGGCATTGGAGGTAAGCTGGATAACAAGAGGACCCCGCTGCCCGAGCCGGTGCCAGGCGAGCCCTACGAGTACCAGGAGGTGTACGAGCTGGCAACCCACCACATCACCCACGGCCTCAAGGCGTACGAGATCAGGAAACATCCGGAAAAATACGCGCTGGCGTTCAGCTACTGGGACAGCAATGAGTTATTTGACCTCATACCCGAGGAGGGATACTCCAGCGCCAAGTACATAAAGGCGTCCACGGAGCCATTCAACGACGAGATGATGATCGACGAGTCCAAGTTCATGAACTGGCTTGACCTGTTCGGTGTCCGGTATATCAAGGAGGGGAAGATGTTCCAGAGACGGCATATTTCGGGCCACGCATCCCAGCCCGAGCTGGTGGAGATGATAACTAAGCTCAACCCCGGCAAGATCATACCGGTTCACACTCTGAATCCTGAAAAATTCGAGGAGCTGTTCCCGGAGCGGGTAATCAGGGTTAAGCACGGGGACACCTTGAAAATCTGAATTAGCCTCTTTCACTTGACAGGAGGGAGTATTGACTACCCCCTCAAATGGGAAGTAATTACTCAACCATCCTGAATGCCCTACTCGGGTTCAGTATGAACGGCGGTAGGTGGGAGGCAAGGTTGCTGAATGGTAGTACCTCGGGTTTGAGCATAATGCCTAGCTCATCAACCATGTAGTCCCTGCGGCGGGTGATCCTGTTCCATGCTTCGGGGTACTTTTCCATTAGCCTGTTCCTGGTGCCTTTGTCGCCGATGGCGATGCCGTCCTCGATGTTTGATGTGAAGTACTCGGTGCCGGTTCCCGGGATGATGTCCACCTGTATGGCCATCCCTGGCTTGATCCTGTCCTTTGAGCCTTCGTAGATGGGGCTGTTGACCCACTCGTCAAGGTGGATGAGGTGGCCTGGGTTTAGCTCGACGCCGTAGAAGGGGTCGCCTATCCTGTCGTGGACGACTTTGTACAGGTCTCCACCGGTGGTGCCGATACCCATGAGCTCAAGCCAGTCGACCACCGCTTCAAAGTAGGGTGCCGCCAGCTTTGGGATATAATCCCTGATCTTTTTGGGCAACTGGGTTTCATCCTCCACGAGCCAGCCAGCCCTGCTGTTGAGTGCGCCCTGTAACCCTAAGGCAGTTGTGAAGGCATCACCTTTCTCGATTATCTTGCTTGAAGGGCTGGGTAGACCCATCCACGCCCGTTCCCCGGTGCTGAGCATGGTGTGGACGCTGATGGGGTAGCCGTTGAGCCCCATGAGCTGGACTGCCTGGTACTCGGTCATGTCGGGCTTTACGCCGAATATGACGTTCTTGACGGCCTGACTTGTGAGGGTTGAGGCGTACTCGAATACCGCGAGCTGCTCCACCTCGTTTGTTGCCCTGAGGCCGTCCGTCTGGTGCATGAATACATGAGTGGCGTTTGTTACCTGAGAGGCTTCCACCCGCAGAGTATCAACCAGATAGCTTGGCACCTCCATCCACTGATCGGGTGTCTCGGTCTCCTCCTTTGAGTAATACTTCCATCCAGCGACGCCGACTCGACTATTGCGGGTTATGCCCGTGTCCTGCAGTATGTCCTTCAGGGGGCTGGACATTGATCTGTCCTGGCCCAGTAGGCTGAAGGGCTGGTAGAGCACCGGCTGGAGGCTTTCCTTGATTGGAGATATCTCAAGGTATCCCATGCCCTCGTTACCCACCATGATCCACTGCTCGTCACCCTCGATGTCTACGATTAGCGCGGCCTCCTCAAAGCGTGGATCAAAACCGGTGAGGTATGCGATGTTGGCACTGTGCTCCCTGTCACCGTAGACGACCATGTGGGAGTACTCGTCTTTGCACCGCTCCCTCAGCTTTGATAGCCTGTTGAGGTAAATATTATCGGAGAGAGTGGGCTGGACTGTTGGTAACCCGAAATCAGGGAGATCAAGAATAGCTAACTCGGCTCGTCGTGCCATGACGGATGAGTGTGCCGGTGGTTAAACAGGTTAACTATGAGCATCTTAGTTTCCCGAAGCATAACTCGTCGTGCTATCCACCTTTGTAGTGGAAGCGTTTCCGTAGCGTCCCCTCGTGTTGGAAACTGTTTTTCTCAAGAATCCTGATTGATGCCCCGTTCTCTGGATCCACTGTTGCCTCGATTCGTTCAAGTCCAAGAGTCTCGAACCCGTAGGAGACCAACGCCTCAACGGCCTCGGTCATATACCCGTTTCCCCAGTGCTCCCTCATGAGGTCGTAGCCTATCTCCGCACGTTTGTGATCTTTCGAGTTGGAGTACATTCCGATGGTGCCTATGGATTCACCTAACCTCTCGATGATGACCCTGAAACGACTCTCGCCGCCAGGCCTCATGAACTTATCGTACATTTCTACGGCTTCATCCCGTGTTTTAAGGTCAGGATACTCGCTGTACTTGTTGGTCTCGCTCCTGCTGAATAATTCGTAGATAAACTCTACGTCGTCTATCAAAATAGGGCGAAGTCGCAGGCGTTTTGAGAGGAGGGTAGGAGTTTCCATGCATATGAGATGTGAGAAAGGGATTAAACGGTTATTATCGGGTCGGTTTATCGACGTTCTGTAATATGTGCTCGATTTTTTCTTTTACATAGCTTCTGTGACAACGGTTCTCATCCTTTTCAGCACAGAGAAGGACAACGCGTTCACTCCCTTTGCAGAGTTTTTCGAGCTTTTCCATCCCCGTAGATTCATTCACCAAGATGGGAGGTAGTGTGCGGGTGCTGTTCCCAAGTTCTCGTATCCAGATATACTGATGGAGTCGTTTTTCGAGGTGAGCCTTCGTGTAGCTGCCCAGATAGGCTCGATGAGGGCTTTCTCTGACATCAACAATATAATCAGGGGCCATTCTTTCCAATTCCTGGAAGAAATCAGTGGGTTTCTTTCCACCGTACCCGATTGTGAGGATTTGAGTCAAGAGTTTCGCCTCTCTAGATGATATTTACCCAAAAAAGGCGCTTAGGCTCTTCTGCTGCGGGCGTCCTACCAGCGCGTCGAAGCTCATATCCAATGCGTCTAGTAGCTGCTCGAAGGTGCTCTCAAGGTACTCCTCGTATTTCTTGATGTACACGTCCTTGGGCTCCGCGATGATGCTGGGCTTTACGTCGTTTTTTGTGACCACGTATCTGATGATGTCGCCCTGGGCGATCTCGTGGCCCATCTCCACCAGCATCCTGGCCGCCTTGACGTGCTGGGGGTTGGTGTCGTACGCCTTCAATGGCTTGCCCAGCTGCATCTGGAACGCGACCTCCTCGATCTTGAACTCCCTGTTCTTGAGCCTTTCGTGCACCTCGGTTACCAGCCCCTTGATGTCTTCCTTGGCCCTTGGGAACTCGTCCATGGTCTGGACGTTGCTCAGTATATGAGTCAGCCCTTCGAACGCTGCCTTGAGTATTGGCGGGATGTGGCGCTTCTTGCCCGTCAAGCCCTTGATGTCCATGCTGCCGTCCTTGTAGACGCCCAGGTAGTTCTTCTTGCGCTTGCTGAAGATGGCGTACCGGTATGTCTTTTCAACCTCCAGGTCGATGTGGAGGAAATCGTCGGCCCACTTGACCAGGGCGTCCGTCTGCTCCTTTGTTGGGTGTGCTAGGAACACACTGTCGGTGTCCCCGTAGAGGATATCGACGCCAAGTTCCGTGGCTTTCTTTCCGGCCTCGTCCATGGCGAACCTGCCGACAGCGGCCGTGCTCTCGGCCAGCGGTGGGCAGTAGAGTGGGAAGCTCTCGGCCCCGAACACACCGTAGGAGGCGTTGAGGAACACTTTGAGGGCCTGCTGTGTGACGTGGTAGTACTGCTGCATGTCCTTTGAGAGACTCTTGTCCTTGGCCTTTGGCTTGTACCACAGGACCCTGAGGTCCTTGAGGCTGCCTATGAGATCGCTGGTCATGCCGCTCCTGTGGGTGCAGACCCAGTGGGACGTACCTGGTATGATGTTTGATTTGCAGTCCTCGTGGTTGCAGAGGAGGGTGTCGTAGCTCAGGTTCCAGTTATGGATTGCCGAAGGGTAAAGGGATGCAAAGTCTACCACGGTTACCTCAAAGTGTATTCCTGGAACTGGATCCCTGACTATTGCGCCTTGGTACTTCTTGCCCTTGATCATGGCGGTAGTGGTGGTGCCTCCTTTGTGGAGTATGATATCCTGTGTGTTTGGGATGAGCCACCCTTCCTTCCTGTGCATCCACTCCATCAAAGCCAGGATCCACCTACTGACGCCGAACCTTGACAGGTCCTCCATGATCATCTTGCTGATGCGTTGGAGCATGATCATGAGGTTCATGACCAGGTTGTCGTTGAAGCTGGTGAGGAGGTAAGTTATGTACGTGTCCTGCATGCAGTACTCGGCCATGTCCTGCATGTTCAGGTTGTTAAAGTCCACCTTGATCTTGCCTTGGTTCAATATGCCCATGGCGATATCGTCCAAGCTGAACTCCCTGTAGGAGTTACCGAAGGCGTAGCCCTGGATGCTCCTGTTCCTGAAGAACTGGTAGAGGTCCACGTGGACGCCGTTTGTGAGGAATGCAAATCTCCTGCCTAGGGTGATTGGTATGTTGACATCCGGTACCCCCAGGTTCCTTGCCCTGTTCCTGAGGAACTTGAAGTCAAAGTCGTCGCCGTTGAACGTGAGCACTATTGGGTACTCGTCGATGACGCGTAGAGTCTCCTCAATGAGTTGCCTCTCGGTTGCGAACTGGATTACCTCGTCGGCTCCCGGAACATCAGTTACAATTTCCCCTGTGTTCAGGTCGTCGAACATGATTACTTTCCTGAGGCCGTCCGAGCCCGCGAAGGCCACGGTGATTATTGGGTCAATGGCCTCGTCGGCGCTTGGCATTCTGTTCTGAACGCTTGGCCGGACTTCGATGTCCACCGCCACGCGTCTGATGTTCGGTATGGGCGCCTGCAGGAGCCTGGCCCAGTCAAGCATGGGCTCCTTGAAGCGTTCCTCGGTGTTGACGAGGACGTCGTTAAACTGCTTCTCTATCTCGGCTGACAGGCTCCATTCATCGGCTACAAGGTTGCCGTCCACAACCCTGTATGGCATGCCCGGTACGAGCCCCTGGTCGTAGACGTAGCAGGCATAGTACCTGATGCGGTTCTCCCATGACTCATCTAGGTAGCCCCTGATGGCGTTGTGGCTGCCTCCGATACTGAGTGGATCGCCTGCCTTGATCTTGGTTACAAGGATGTCCTTCTCCTCAAGGGCGTCGTACCTGATGACCTCGTCAAACCCCTTGAAGCCCTCGTGGCCCGTGATTCTGTTGTTGTTCTCCAGCTCCGAGGCTGGCTCTTTTGATATTAAGTATGGCAGGTGGCCGGTGTTGTCGTACCAGAGGAATATCTCCTCTGACTCTGGCTCGTACAGCCTGATATATGCCTTTTTGTTGGTGCCGTCGTACCCGGCTGATAGCATGTATACAGTTCCAGTGTTGTCAGGGGCTAGTCTGCCCCTGATGTTGGTTAATTCCTCGTTGCTCATGGCCACCAGTCGGGGTTACTAGGGCATCGCAGGATAAATAATGTGGGTAACTCGTTAAATGAGCTTGAGTTCCGCGTCTGGGAGCATCTCATCGACTACTTCTGCTACTTTTTCGTAGTTTTCGTGGGTGCAGTACAGCCTCAGCAGCAGCCTCCTGGCCGAGGATACGCTAATGATGCGCTTTTTCCCGTCAAACACGGCCTTCTCGATATCAGTCCATGGCACGAACGTATTTTCCCTGCCGTTTGAGATGAGGGCACCGCCAGTTGGGTTGACTCTCTTTGACGCTGAGCTCATCATCCAAGCTAGCCTGTTCAGGTTACTGGTGTATTCACCTAGGTCACAGCGAACACCATCCCCGTCTATTCTGTAAATGAGCCCCATTTTGTTGAGAAATACGACTCCAATTAGGATGAACGACAGCACAATGAGTCCACCCGTGGACAGGACGAGTATCTCAAGTATGTCCAGAATGTTATTCCCGCCCATGACTACGAATAGGAGGGCTCCGAGCATCCCCGAGGAGCCGAGTATGACGAAGAGGATGTCCATGACCATGTAATAGTTGTTGAGCATCGGGACTTCGACGCGCCAATTAAGCGTGTCAGTCAACTCTTAGACTCCTGATGTGGGAGTAAAGGGTCTCCATGACGATGTACGCTGCTGTCGTGGCAGTGTTGCCTGCGTCGAAGTGGGGGTAGACCTCGTTGAGATCAAAACCGGCGACCTTACTTGTCAAGGTGCCTGAAATGATGTCCATGAGCTGGGTAGTGGTGAGTCCTTCTGGATGTGGGTTGCCCACTGCCGGGGCGTATGCAGGATCGAGTACGTCTAGGTCTATGCTGAGGTATATTCTAGACGCGGATTCTATTGCTTCGTTGACTGTCTTGACCGGGTCTGCCTTTCCTGTGATGATGTTAAGGCTCGTGATGTAGCTCAGGTCATCGTTGCCCGCGGCGTACTCAACCTCCTCACTGCTTAGGGCCCTAGCCCCGAGGACGATGGCCTTGTAGCCCAGCTCCTCGTAGCCTCTCCTGAGGTAGGTGGCGTGGCTCATGTGCTCCCCGAACAGCTCGTTCCTGAGGTCCAAGTGGGCGTCGTAGACGATGACCAGATCGGGTTTCACAGCTCTTAGCGCGCCGAGGGTGATTAGGTGCTCCCCACCGAGCATGAACGGGACCTTGTCTGTTGATTTTATCAGTTCCTCGATGTCCGCTAGGCATGATTCGACGTCCCCGCAATTCACATCCCCTATATCGGCAAGCTTGAGGTCGTCCCAGTCTAGTCCAGTTCTCTGACTGTATGTGTCCAGGTAGCTGCTTTCCCTCCTGATGGCGTCGGGGCCGAAACGTGTGCCTTTCCTGTTTGATGATGTCTTGTCAAGGGGTGCCCCGAAAACTATGTACTTGGCGTCTGCTGGGTCAACTGGCTTGTCCAGAAACGGTGATAGGGTTGGGGTGGTGGGCATCCTTACTCGACGACAACCTGGTCGACGCTGTGGATTACTGCACCTTGCATGGCCATATGTGACCTTAGGACCTCGTAATCGAGCTGTGTCCCGTCAATTATTACTTTTAGGGTCTCGGTCTTCTCGTCCATCTCGACGACTGAGATATCGACTCTGGTGACTCCGTTCATCTCTCCTAGGAATGATGCGAACGTGGGTAAAGGTGGCTGATGTGGCTTGAGCACATCAAGAACGATATGCGTGATTTGTGGTTTCTCCAACTGTTTTCACATACCCTCCAGACTATGTCTGGTAGATATTTAGTTTCATTATTGAACACTGACTTTTATATAGTATGGGTAGATGGGGTTACCTACGCATTGTAGACCCACTTTCCGTCCACCATTGTGGCCTCGACCTTGATGTCAAGCATCTCCTCGGGGTCGGCTGTCAACGGGTTCTTTCCCCAAATGACCAGATCGGCGTACTTTCCGGGCTCCAGGCTTCCGATATTGTCCTCCCAGAACATGCAGTACGCGCTGTTCCAGGTGTACGTCTTCAGGGCCTGCATGGGGGAGATACACTCATCGGTCCCGAAGGGCTGGTCACCGTATACCCCTTTCCTTGGCTTCCTGGTGATTGCCGCGTACAGCCCGTGCAGTGGGTTGATGAAACAAGTGTTCCAGTCGCAGCCGTTGCCTACGATGACACCGCGGTCCATGAGGGTCCTGAGGGGGATGAGTCGCCTGCTCCTGTTGGGCCCGAAGCTACCGGCGTAACTGTCGCCGATAAAGTACAGGTACGCACTGGTGGCCTCGATTACGATGTTGTCACCCATGGTGGTTTCCTTCCGGAGGGCGTAGTCAGTGGGCAGGTTGTTGTGGATGACGCTGTGGCGGCAGTTGGTCCTAGGAGTGTCTTTGATTGCGGCCTCTATCGCATCGATATACCTGTCGATGGTCTGATCGCCGACGCAGTGGGCGCCAATCTGGAACCCTGCTCCATGGATGATCTTGGCGATCTCGGGGTAAGTGTCGGGCTCTGGTATGATTGGGCTGCCTGTGTTGTCCCCATCAGTCTCCGTGTAGTTCCTGTTCCAGGGCTCGTAGAGCCAGGCGGTCCTATTGCCGCCGCTGCCGTCGAAACTGCACTTGACTGCTCCAAGGTAGAGCTTGTCGTCCCCCTCGGGTACGTATTTCTGGACTGCCTCCCTGGCCAGCTTGACGGTGGTTTGGCCGTTGTGTATGCCGATCATTAGGAAGCTGCGGATGTCGAGTCTGTCCTCGTCGTGGAGGGACCGGTACGCCTTGATCATGGTGTCCGTGGCGCCTGCTTCCTTCTGGGCGGTGACGCCTACCTTGAATAGGGCTTCCTGTGCCCTGAGGATGGCCTCCTTGCATTCCTCGACGGTGTAGTCCCTGGCTAGGAGCCTGATTTTGAACGAAACTTCATGATCGAGTAGCTGTCCGTCATAGTCTTGATTGTACTTGGCATCAACCAGGTCCAGCGCGTAAGAGTTGGCTACTTGTACTGGTGTCTGTGCGTGGAGGATGACGGGGTGGTCTGGGCTTATGGGGTCTAGGTCCTGCCTCGTTGGTGGCCGCTTCTCATCTAGGAGTGCGTCGTCCCAACCGACGCCCCTGATCCATGTACCCTTAGGCTTGGTCTCGGTTGCTTCCCGCACCTTGTCGACGATGTCTTGAATACAGGTCACGGCGGGGTACCTGAGGTCCAAGACTAGCTCGCTGAACCCGTATTCGCAGGTGTGGTTGTGGCTGTCCACGAGGCCGGGTGTTATTGTCCTACCCTCCATGTCAAGTACGATGGTGTCGGGTCCTGCAAGTCGCTCCATCTGCTTGTCGGAGCCCAGGGCCATAATCCGTTTTCCCTCTATCGCGATTGAGGTGTGTATGGAGTCCTCACTGTCAACAGTGACAACGTTGGCGTTCTGGAGGATGATCTGGGCGCTCATTCTCCATACTCCTCTAGGATCTGTGCGTGTCTGAAGCACGACGTGCGGTGGTCGTTCACCATGCCCACCGACTGCATGTATGCGTACATAATGGTGGGGCCGACGAAGCTGAAGCCCCGCTTCTTTAGATCCTTGCTGATGGCCTTGCTGAGGTCTGTCTCTGCCGGTACTTCGCTCCAATCCTTGTAATGATTCATCACTGGTTTGTGGTCCACGTATGCCCAGAGGTACTTGGCGAAGCTGCCGAACTCTTTCTGTATTTCAAGGAACGCCTTGGCGTTCTTGACGGCGGACGCTATCTTGAGCCTGTTCCTTATGATGCCGCTGTTGACGCGCAGGTCCTCCAGCTTCTCCGGGGTGTAACGAGATACAGCTACTGGGTCGAACCCTGCGAATGCCTCCCTGTACGCCTCCCTCCTGTGGAGCACGGTCCGCCAGCTGAGGCCGGCCTGGGCCCCCTCCAGAAGTATCAGACCGAACAGCTCGCTCTCGTCATGTGTGGGCACGCCCCACTCCTTGTCATGGTACTCCGCCATCAGCGGGTCCTTGCTGCCGAAGCAGCGTGTAGACTCGTCGGAACTCATGGGATTTCATGGACTGGTAGCTTGATAAATTAACCCGTGTGGCCAGCGGTACATGCAGGTGGTTATTCTAGAAATTGTTATGGTAACAGTGGACCGTATATTCTGGAAAAAAAATTCGGTGGCAAGGGAGTGGGGGTGTTACCGTCGGGCTTTCCTCAAACATTCCTTATAGTATCAATTGAGATTATTACGTGATAGTCATGTCACTGGTTGGAGGAACCCCATTCTGGCTGCAGATCGAAGCGGCCAAGTACGCCCACAAGATCATCAACGAGAAATGCGCCGTGAAACCCGGCGAGGAGGTGCTCATAATAACAGATACCAAGACTGAGCTTGAGATGTCGATGAGCCTGGCCCAAGCAGCTGCCGCTGCCGGTGCGCGTTGGAGCATGCTTGTGCAGGACGCGTGGATGGACGAGTCCAGTTCAAGGATCTTGACGGATGTGGCGAAGAGCGCGTTGCTGAAGGCTGACCTGTTCCTTGACGTGGGGTACTCGCTGTACCCTGATTGCCCGCCAGAGTACACCCAGATGCTGAAGGACAAAAAAACACGGAGGATGACGCTGGAGTGCAGGACTCTGAGGAGCATGGTGGGCGGGGGCAGCGACTGCGACCCAAAAGTCTTCTACGATATCGGTGAGAGGATGCGGCCATACGTGGAGGGCGGTGAGGGTGAGGTCCACTGCACGAGCAGGCTGGGCACGGACCTGAGGTGTAATGTCAAGGGGGCTAGAAACATCAACTACAAGGGCATGGCGGACAAGCCGGGGATGTCTTTCTGCTCGCCTGACGGTGAGTTCGAGATCTACCCAGTTCTAGGATCAGCCAACGGCGTGATAGTGGCTGACGGCCCCATGAACCACGTAAGGGAGAGCACTGGGGTCTACGGCAATTACCCATGGGACGCGTACAATAACCCCATGAAGATCATAGTAGAGGAGGGCAAGTACGTCGAGGTCATTGGCGAGGGTGGCGATGTCGACAAGTTCCGGTGGATGATTGAGAACATACCAAACGCCGACAACTTCGGGGAGTTCGCCATGGGCACAAACCCCATGTGCAGGGAGACCGGTGAGTTCTCGGAGGAGAAGAAGAAGCTTGGCAACGTCCACGTGGCGTATGGAAGGGGATGCACTCCGGCAGTCCCGTGTAACATCCACCTTGACATCGTGCTGAGAAAGCCAAGGGTAGAGATTGACGGAATCCCCATCATCGACAAGGGGAAGCTCCTCATCTAACTATTGACCAAATCTATACTTTTAGAGTCCTAGATTTCATCGCGCGCGCGTATGGGAAACTTTATCCAGCCCCAAACCGACCACTCGGCATGAAGTGTGGTGACTGCGGAGGGAAGGGTTGCTGTGGCGCGGAGGAGACTGAATCCACCATCGCCGAGATCAAACACGACTCGCTATTTATAACGTTCAAGGTTTTCCCTCTTAACAGCAATGTGACCATATTCACGTTGTCAACCTAGGAGATTCACAGTCGTTTGTCTGTCCAGTCAATCGATTTTCTTTAATCTACTAACCGCGAAATTCTTGTGGGTGTTCAATTGGAGTCAAGGGAGCGCGTCGAACTGGCACTTAGCCACGAGGAACCGGACAGGGTGCCACTGGACCTAGGAGGGAGCGCCGTGACGGGCATGCACGTGAGCACTGTCTACAAGCTACGGCAGGCAATGGAGCTCGACCAACCGGGGACGCCTGTTAAGGTACACGAGCCGTTCCAGATGCTGGGGGAGATCACGCCCGACCTGCAGGAGGCGCTAGGCGTTGACGTCGTCGGATTGATCGGTCCAAGGACAATGTTCGGATACGAGTACTCTGAGTGGAAGCCGTGGATCACCTTCGACGGGACGCCTGTATTGGTACCGATAGGCTTCAACACCGAGCATAACCCCGATGGTAGCATCCCCATGTACGCCAAGGGAGACAGGAACACTCCCGCAAGCGCCTGGATGCCCAAGGACGGGCATTATTTTGACGCCACAGAAAGGCAGGGGTCTCTTGACTGGAAGAAACTGGACCTTGAGGATAACATCGAGGAGTTCGCGCCCATATCCAACGATGACCTGAACTATTTTGGAGAACAGGCATCAAAGCTTCATTCAACGGGGAAGGCGGTTTTGGCGAACTTTGGCGGAACTAGCTTTGGGGACATCGCGTTGATCCCTGGGCTTGACATGGGTTACCCGAGGGGCGTCAGGAGCGTCAAGGATTGGTACATGTGCCACGTGCGCCGCCCGGATCTCATTAAGGGCATATTTGAACACCAGCTTGAGATAGCCATTGAGAATCTTGGCAAGATCTACAAGAAGGTGGGGGACAAGGTGACCGCCGCGTTCATCACGGGCACCGATTTCGGGACTCAGCGCAAGATTATCATGTCCGTGCCTTCGTTCAGGAAGATGTACAAGCCCTACCATGCCAAGGTCAACGAGTGGGTCCATGAGAACACGTCGTGGAAGACTTTCATCCACTCATGTGGCTCTGTTGAGGCATACATCCCTGAGTTCATAGACTCTGGGTTCGACATTATGAACCCTGTTCAGACCTCGGCTGCTAACATGGACGCCCGGGAGCTTAAGGACAAGTACGGCGACAGAATCACGTTTTGGGGCGGGGGCGTTGACACTCAGAGCACGTTGCCCTTCGGCAATCCGGAGCAGGTATTTGATCAGGTCAGGAAGCGGGTGGAGATATTCGGCAAGGGCGGAGGATTTGTGTTCAACACAATCCATAACGTCCAGCCCAAGATACCGGTCGAGAACGTGCTGGCGATGTACGAGGCGTTCAAGAGCGTGCGAGATCACTCGTAGGTCTCGTATTTTCTGAAGGCGTTGTACGCCATCTCGTTGACCTCGGGCTTGACGCCGATGTGGACGAGCTGGGGGTACTGACGGGCGATGAAACCGCCTTCTTTGAGCCCGAGCTGGCTCGTAAGCAGTTTCGCTTCTTCCTCAATCAATCTCTCATCCTCCGTGACTAGGACTTTCTGGATGTCGATGCAACAGTCGAAGCATATCTTGCCCCTGTACCTCTCACTGAGCAGCTCGACGTCGTTCTGATGGGGGGCGTCAATCTGGATGATGTCGAGCCCCGTATCAATGAGATGTCCGATGATTGAGTTGATGTTCCCGCAGCTGTGGAGGAACGTGTGCATCCCGGCCTTCCTGGCGGCACCGAATATCCTGGCGTAGTAGGGCTTGAAGACCTCCTCCCACTGCTTGGGCCTGATCATGAGCCTTGCCTGGTCCCCCCAGTCATCGGTGAACCCCACGCAGTCGACTCCCAGCTCCGAGTACCCCTTGATGAGTTCCAACTTGAACTCGGTGATGATCTCAAGGAGGGCGTGGACCCGCTCGGAGTGGGAGTGTAGGTCCATCACGGTCTTCGTTAGCCCCCGCATGAAGTGGAGGCGCTCCCAGACTCCGAAATCAAGAGCACCTATGATGTACTTGCCCAGGTCCCTGAATTTCTGAACCTCCTCGTCAACTCCAGCGAACCGCTTCTCCAGGTCTATCTCGGGGAACTTGAAATCAGCATAGTTGTCCCAGTCCTGCAACGGGTGAACGAGGGGCTGGCCCATTGTGGGGATTGATTTGTAGCTGACCCACGTACATCCCCACTCGTCGGTTTCCCAGACCTCGTCACCCTTGACCTCAACCTCGTGGGGGATCAGTGGCTTGTAGTGAGTCCATAGAATATCGCTTCTTTCCCGGTCGGCCACGCTGATGCCGTGTTTGTACCATTCGTACGGGATGCGGTCTGGCGTGCGGAAATTAACGGTCCTGGTGACTCGTTCACGGGAATCCATTGGGTTACAGTGTTGGTGATGGTATTAATTCGTATCCAATGGCTAGATGTTCTTCCATCCGCCGACTGCCCCGCGGAAGTCGAGGAGATCAAGGCGTGCCTTGAACCTCAGCGAGGCCCCAATTTTATGCTCCTCGTGATCGCTCAGAATGACTTTCAGCCCGTCAAGGTCAACGACGTGCTCGAAAAACCCATTCTCCTTTGCAACCGCCACTACCCTGCCGCGGAACATGTTCCTATTGGCCATCATTGGGCCTTCCTCCTCCTCAAGCTCGGTGAACATGACACCGATACTTATCTCGTGGTAGTCCCCCGCCGCCTTCTCATAGGCAAGCATGTTCATATCGAACAGGCTGAGGCTGTATTCCTTGTACGCAATCTTGACCCACTGGTCATAAACGGTGCCATCCAGCTCCGCCCCTGGCTCTATCTCAAGTACCCTTACGACGTTGAAGGCCATGAAACAACCATCAACCCCCCGGTTTAAAGGGGTAACGAGTAGGCCAGTTTCATAAGTTTTAAAAGCCGTCGCACTTTGATGCTGGTGAGTGTCAAGAAAGATATGAAGAGCCTAATTACCAGTTTCTTACTGGCTCACAAATCACTCAGGGGTCCTATATAAATGGAGGACTCCGAGGACGGCCAACGCGGCAACGGGTTGACCAGAGCAATTAAGGACAGATTAGATAGCGTCAGCACATACCTACGGGTGACGGGCGCACAGAAGATTATCAGGAGATATTTTGCCATGAACGCCTTCGACGGAGCCATGACAAGCCTAGGCGTCGTAATTGGCTCCTGGCTTAGTGGCATCGCGACTCCGGCGTCAGTCATCAGCGTGATTCTGACAAGCGGCGTCGCTATGATGGTCTCCGGGTTTAGCGGGACATACATGACCGAGAGTGCGGAGAGGAACCATAGTCTCAACGAGCTTGAGGACGCCATGCTGGTTGACCTTGACGATACAATCTACGGCAAGGCGGGAAGGTTCGTATCGGTGTTCGCGGCATTCGTAGACGGCTCGGCGCCGTTCCTAGCATCAATTCCTGCGGTTATCCCATTCCTGTTGTCAAGTCTGGCTATTCAGACAATGTTCATCGTGTCAAGCGTGGCCAGTTTATTGACACTCTTCGCATTGGGGATTTATCTAGGCACGATAAGCGGTGAAAACATATTCTATAGTGGGGCAAAGATGGTGGTATCGGGTATAGCGGTAGCGATAATTGCGCTGCTGCTCAACGCCCACTAGTTTCTGTAGTAGTAGGCTCCCCGTTTTTTCTGGTCCTTGTCCAGCCGACTGTCCGGCTTGTTGATCCTGGGCCTCTTCGTATCGCCGTCACGCCTGAAAGTGACGTTCATCTGCCTGAGGAACTCGTTCATTCCGTCCTGTAGGCTCAGAGGGTTACCGGCGTGGCCGTAAGACCCTGACTCGCCATCGAAGACCATGATCTTGTCTGCGATAAAGTCCTGTGTGACGATGTCGTGCTCGACGACGAAGGCGGTTACACCCCTCATTTTTGTGATCCTCCTGATCGCCTTTGCTACCGCCAGTCTTTCCTCGACGTCCAGGTATGCTGATGGCTCGTCAAGTAGGAATATGTCCGCCTTCCTGCTGAGGCATTCTGCGATGGCTACGCGTTGAAGCTCGCCGCCGCTGAGAATGTCGACCTCTTTGTCTAGCATCCGCTTGACGTGGAGGGGGTCGATA
>JABIBQ010000097.1 GCA_018652685.1 Candidatus Bathyarchaeota archaeon | reverse complement strand
GTAAGCTTGTTTGTACTGGTGCTAAGAGTAAGGAGATGGTTCATGAGTCTGTTGCTAGGATTTATGATGTTTTGCAGGATTATGATCTTTTGTATGACGAAGCAGAATCCTCATAAAAACCAAACCACCACCTCACCTCAAATTAACGCCATTTCCGTCAAATTTTAATGCTTAACCCACGGGTTTATCGCACGTAGTAATCTCTACTGTGCGTTGTCTAGCATCATCTTCACTCTGAGTATGCTTTCCTCTACCGTGGTGTCATCTATGATGAATATTGGTGCTGCTTTGTCTTCTAAATCGTGGTCAGCTATTAGTTTCTGTGCCGTTGGTGTCTGATGGTTTAGCCAAGTTACCCGTATGTCGCCTTCTAGTAAGTTCTTAGCTTGGACACATCTTGGGCACTGCTTCTTGGTTATGGCTACTACTTTCATGTTTCTCACTCTGGTGTATCTATGTGAATTGGTTATCCGTGGTATTTAGGGGGGTATGGTCAAGGGAGTGAATATGTCTGACATTCTCTATTTAACAAGAAGTAATACGCGCGCGTATATTTTAGATTGACTTTAAACGTTTTAGTCTTTCTCGACAATGGTAATCCAAAGAAAATGTGCCGCAGTTCCACATGTCCTTTCCCAATATGAAGAAATGGTTATTGGTTGAAGGAGTTCTCCGCGATGAAGACGTTCATGTAAGACTGCTCGATGTTGACCTGGTACCCAGCTTTTTCGATCTCGTCCATGGAGAGCCTGATCCAATTCCCGAAGAACCCTGGATCCATATCTTCGGTGTTGTCTGGGTCCATGGAGACTGAGATCTCGCCCGATCGGTTCTCCCAGTTCTGGAGAAGTATGTTCTTGACGGACCAGTAGTCTAACGCGATGGGGTCCGTGCCCGCCGTGATAATGTTCATCTGGGTGGCTGATCTGTACGGGGTCCATGGCCCGTTAAGCGGGACTGGGTTTATCCAAATCGAGTCAATTATGTTCAGCACCGGGTATCGTGTGTTCACCATTAGTGTACCCATTCCGCCTCTCCCAATGGTCCTGTGGGTGTTGAGGTACTCGCCGGTTATCTCCCCTGTAAGGAGGTCAGACGGTACACCCATGTAATTCTTAACACTGGCTGTCGCGCCGTAGACGCTGTGGCTCTTTAGCATGCTCAGGTTGATGACCTTCAGCAAGTCGCTGTCGTACTTCTCGTTCTCCACGCTCCAGACGCCGTTCTTGAAGCTAACGTGGGTTCCAAACTTGGTGGTAAACTTGGCGTAGGATACCATGAGCCCTGTTCTGAGGTGGACATTTTCCTCCACCACGTATCCATCATCCATGTTGCCCTCGCTGAACTCGTATGCACGGGTCTCTGTGATATCCGACCATAGGTAAGTCGAGACCCTGTTCCCTGAAAAACTGTCAACTACGTCCTGTATTGACTGGGAGGTGTCCAAAGCGTTGTTGAGGGGGTACGTGAAGCTGCCGCCCCTGTTTAGTGAGCCCCTGTCCTCGCCCTGCCCGTTGTCGGAAACGATTATCTCGCCGGTGAAGCCATCGGGGTGGTCGATCAATGTTTGAATCAAGGCTTTCAACAGGTCTGTGTTTGTTCCGCCCCGTTCGTCCCATTGGCAGTTCACCTTGATGATTACAACGTCGTCCTCAGCTATGAGTCCCTCCGGGCCCCTGGTCTGGCCTGTGCTCGAGGACTGGTAGAGTTTCAAGTCTTGAGACCCCATGAGCTTGAACAGGGTGTCGACTCCTCCGTCTGCCCCGTTTGTCTTTGTCACGACAAAGATATCAGAGGAAGGCGTGTTGGTTGCGGTCAACGAGGACAGCGTCAAGCCGTTGTCTAATGTGGCGCTGTCAACTGTGACTATTCCCGTCCTTCCGTAGAACCAGTAGGCACCACCTCCAGCAGCGATTATGATTACAGCTGCGACTGCTAGAGCTTGTTTCTTCTGAAATAACTCTGGTTGGGTCGCAGGAAGCGCGGAAAAGATTGGCGCGATATATGTAACAAACCACAGATTCCCGTTGAGTGCAGCCGTTTGCTGACACGGGTAGCTTGCCCTCGATGGCTTCCTGCCCGTTCTAGCTGCTAGCCAAACGATGCTCAGGATGCCTAGGATGAAATAGTTGTTCTGAATCCTGTGACGCAATCTGCTGTAGGGTTTGTTATGATCCATGTAACTCCTCCTTTGCCTCGTGGTGGGCCTCAAGATCATTGATGTAACTTTGGATCCATTTTCTTTCCGCGTCCATCATGGCTAATGGTCTGGTGACCAAACCCCTGATATGGTGAGGCCAGTCTGATTCCTCCATCACCTCAAGTCTTTTCCTATAGAACTGTTCCCTGGAATCAAGCGACTCTTTGTATGACTTTAGCCCCTTGATGATATCCTCAAATGGTAGCGTGTGTAGGTTTCCGATTCCCAAGTCGAACGGGTCAGTTACTTGGTGGTGGCTTGATATGAGCTCGCGGACTTTTTCATTCATAGTGGCTTCCCCCTGAAGCGTTACGCTGTATATTTTCCTAGTTCTCCCGCTGACCCGCTCGGACCCGCTGGTTATGAGCCCTTTTTTCTCCAATCTCTTCAGGACATAATATATGCTGCTGAAGGCTATCTCAGTCCAGTGGCGCATGTTCCGCTCATCAATGATCTTGTCAAGCTCGTACCCGTAACTGAAGCCCTCACAGACCAGGCCAAGTATCGACGTTTCAAGGTTGGATATCATACATCTATAATATTCTACGTGTATAATATATGTATTTGGTTCAAGGGTTGTAGTAAACGCGCGCTAATGAATAAGAATAGGATTAATTGTAGAAAAGTTCGTAGTCTTCTAGCAGATCGAACAACTTTTTCACTGACACGTGGACGATCTCCTCGCTCTTACCACCTGTGCACACGATCTTACCAGATGTGAACACAAGCAGGACTGTCTTTGGATCTGCCATCCTGTAGATCAAACCAGGGAACTGCTCCGGCTCGTACATCACATTATCCATAATATCGGAGGCCGTCTCCAGATCAACCTGGCTCTGCAGGTTTGCCGACGCGACGATATTCTGGATGATGATAACGGGCTTTCCCAGAACAACTATCCCTCCCTCCTTGAGCTTCTTGACGACCTTATTCACCGCTGATTTTGCGAGTTTCTCTGATTTTGCCCCAGTACACACCATCTTGCCAGTGCTGAAAATGAGTGTCGCTGTCTTGGGTTTCTTGAGCCTGAAAACCAGTCCTGGGAACCGTTTAGGGTTGTACTCTACGTTCGAGAAGTTCTTAACAATGTCAAGCAAGTTGAATTTCTGGTCGAGGCTTGCGGATGCTACAACATTTTGGATCGCTATTTCGAGGTCTAGTGTTTCAGCCACAACCGTTCACATACTTTCTGCATGCCCTACTACTAAAGATTTCGAGAGTTTATTCTCGAAACCTCTTAGAGAGGAGTATAACGGAGGTAATCAGGTGCCTCCTTTTAAAGAATACATATATAGCAAATCAGAGAGTAATACCAAGTGAGTTTTTTAGATTGAAAGGTACGATACAGAAGTATTTCTCGAATCGAGGATTCGGCTTTATTGAAATAGAAGGAAGGGAGGGCAACCTCTTCTTCCACAGATCAAACTACCCCGTGGACGGAATACCTGCAATTGGGCAGGACGTTGAGTTCGTTATAGTTGAAACCCCCAAAGGAGAGGAGGCAAAGGAAATCAAGCTCGCGACAGCTGTCCCTGATGCCCCGGAGGAAGAGGTAGAGGAAGCCCCTGAGGTTGAGGAAGCGGTTGCACCAGCGGAAGAGCCCGTTAAGGCAACTGAATCTGTTGATGACCTTGACCAGTTGTCCGGCGTTGGCCCTAAATATCAGGAGCTGCTGAGGGCTGCGAAGGTCAATACAATTAAAGACATCGCGGGCTATGAGCCAGACGCACTTCTTGAAAAACTGCTTGCAGTGAATCAGGAGGAAAGTATTACAAAGCGTCCACCCACACTTGCGAAAGTAGTGGACTGGGTCGAGAAAGCAAAAAACGCCTAGTAAATTCTTAACAAACGCCCGCGGGCGTTCGTTATCTTCTTTCTTAACCTTAATTCTGAGTTGATTCCTCCTGCCGTTCCATACAATGAAAACAGGAGGGTCCCAACTAAGCTCAGATGTTTATCTCGGCCTAGATGCCTGCTCGTAGCTCTTCAGCACATGGCTATTTGCGTCCGCGAAAACTGGTGAACCATGACCCGGTAGCATTACTTCGCAATCCAGCTCCTTGAGGCGGCTGAGGGAGTCGATCATCTCCGTCAGGCTACCGCTCTCCCCATCGTACCTGCCATAGTACCCATCCGGGAAAACGGTGTCACCGCTGATGAGTATCTTACTATCAACATCGTGGAGGCATATGCATCCAGGAGTGTGGCCAGGCGTCAGGTAGACATTGAATGATCCGATAGCCGTCTCTATAACGTCGCCTTCCTTAATCTTAACGAGCGCGTCCCCGAAACTCGTTGCAATGTACTTTGTATCCGCTTCGTGCACTAGTATCTTTGGGCTGATCCTGTCGAGGATCATGAACGCGCCCATGGCGTGGTCGTGGTGGGCATGAGTGAGCACCACCTGCTTGATGTCCTCGGGCTTGAAGCCAAGCTCTTCCAGCTGGGGGAAAATTGGGTTCATCCTGTTCCCCACCCCTGTATCGATGAGGGTGATGTTCTTACTGCCGATGACGTAGATGTTACTACATAAGCCGTCGCCCACTATGAGGGAGACGTCCTTTAGAACCGGGTTATATTCCTCTAGGCGATGTACCTGTGGCATATATATCCAGATGCCTTGATGAATCGTAGTTAATAATCCTAGCCCCGAACTAGCTTAACCTTGAGCACGAGGAACTGGTCCTCATATGCCGACTCGATGGAGTCTATGATGAACTGGTCGGGTATGCTATATGTTCTGTTGAACGAGGTGTCCTTCTCGCTGAGGAGTATAATCTCGTTCAGGTTGTCCTCAAGGAAGATGGTGTCCTTCAGTGCGTCTGGGATCTCAGTTGTGATCATGTACTCCATTGTCTCTGTGACATTTCCGCCGGAGAAAAGGTTCTCGTTCAGCGTATATATCCCCGCATCCCACTCGCTGATGTTGCTCTTCTGGAGTACGATGTATAATGGGAGCAGAGACGTCGCGGCGAACATAGTAAAGAACATGACACTCATTAGAGCAGCCGTGACACTGGATACGTTCTCGAACACGAATGGGAACACGATTATCTTGGCGTTTGTCAGCGGGATGAAAGCGAAGGCCGTCACAAACAAGCCGATCATCACCAGTAGGAATCCCCCGATGAGTCCGACAAGATGGTTATTGTTTGAGGATTTAACGGTCTTTTTACCGCTACACTTTGAGCATTGGTCCTTCTCAACGTCATAGCATCGCTCGCAGATGAATGTCCCGCACTTGCTGCACAGGATGTCTACGTTGTCCCGCCCACAAATGTCGCACTTTTTATTCATTAAAGCCACTCCATGATGCTCAGGTTCAGCGTGCTTGACATAAGCCAGACAAGGATTATGCTCGTTATTCCAAGGGCAGCTATAATCCACTTCCTGGCGCCCGTTACCATAATTGGTAACGGTCCTATGTAGAAGACGCCCTTCTTATGGGAAACCTCTTGCGGTTCAGCCCTGAGGCTGAGATAGATCAGGAAAGCTCCCACTAGGGTGATGAGACCGCCTACAAGAAGGAACCCGCTGATAATTCCCATTTTATACCTTCACAGAGGCTGGACACTGGGTTTTAAACGTAACGCTTTGAAAGTTTAATGGATAACAAGCTTCGCTCATCCTGAGACGCTCTCATACGTTCCAGAGTGCGGCTTTCCCCATATACTCGTTGACCTCCCACTCCCTGACAGAAGCGTTGTCAACGTCCACGACGTATATACTATGCAGCCTGGCGTTCCTGATCTCCTCAAGGCTCACCGGTGGATTGGTGTAGTATTGGTCACAGAGGGACTTTAGGTACATTACCTCCTCCTCCGTGCGGAACCGGGGTGGCTTGACGAGGCTTGTCGGTATCTGCATGATATAGTACGGTGTGGTGGCCAGGATGAACTTGTTTGCGAACGCGCTGTAACGGGTGATCTTGCTTGTGACTCGTGCCCTGAGGTAATTCACCGGGTCCAAGGCGTGAGTTGGGGGAACAAAACCAGTCTCCACCTCAATGATGAGGCTGCCGAAACCCTTCTTGGCGTAGATGTCGGTGCTGATGCCGTTGAGCTCGTGTTCAAGGTCAACGTTGAATCCTCCCTGCACTAGGAACTTTGCGCATATTAGCTCCATGACGCTGTGGTTGATCTTGACCTTACGCTCTCTGTACATCTTGATCAGTGAATCTCGAAGGTTCAGGACCTTACGGTACTCTTCTTGGGAGAGCTCGTCCTGGATCTTTTTTACTACGTAATCGATGTCCTCGATGAACTTGTTTACCATGCCTGAACTCCCCCAGTTTGACCTGTGAGGTGCGTTATCGTTTATAAAACGCACCAACCGGGTCAATTATATTAAACAATTCTCCTATAATAGGATGATTCTTATGGCAAGAAAGAACGTTTGGCAGATCTTCAACGAGGAGACCCCCGGAATCACCGCAGCATATGCAAAAATGTCTGAGGCAGTCAACATAGATGGGTGCCTGGACGAGAAAACCGTGATCCTACTAAAGATCGCGGTGTACTCTGCTATCCGTGACCCAATTGCTCTACGCCATTACGTAGGCGTGGGACTAAAATCCGGTATCAGCAAGAAGGAGATCAAATCCGCGTCAATGATGGCCACAGGTGTCGTAGTAACCTACGGCGAGATGGCTATGCCCATCATCCAAGAAGTAGAGGAAAGCCTCTAAAAATATTTTTTTAAACCCATTTTTTCTAGGAAATCGAATGACTCCACATAGTAGAGATGGCTGATGCATCTACAGTCGCTGCACCCGAAACGTGGGACCGGCTCTCCGTGCCCCGCCACCAGAGCGGCCATGACGCATTCAAGCTTCTCCCCGTTATCGTTCATGCATATTGATTCAATTGAGACCAGTGGTTCCCTGAGGAGGTAATCGATGTGCCAGTGGGTCACGTCGTGCTCGCCCCTGCTGTGCTTCAGGTGGCGATCAAGGCGGGGGATGAGGCTGTTTAGCGCCGAACCCACGTAGATATATGATCCCCTCTGGAAAATGATTTCACCAAGTGCGCCTACATTGATGGTGATATCGTCCTCGACGTTGATGCAGAGGCAGTATGTTCCCTTGACCGGCACACACCATCTACGGTGCAGCCGGTTTATAGGGTTTCAGAAAGAGTGGTCTAGTATCCGCAGAAGCGGAGGATTGACAACGCCAGGGTCCTGACGGTTGTCTCAAGGTCCTCCACGAGCACGAACTCATTTGGCTTGTGTGAGTCTCTCACATCTCCTGGGCCGAACAGCACTGTGGGCGTATCTCCCAAGTTTACAAGGTGCCTCATGTCTGAGCCATATGTAACTCCCTCAAGCACCGGTGAATCTCCAGTCGTGTCACTGTACGCTGATACGACAGTTTCAACAAGGGGATCTGTAACCGGAATCCTCGCGGGCTTGAATTGTCCTCCCCACCACTCCATCTTGGGCGGGTGCTTTCTAAGCCACGGATCTACCTGGACAACGGCGTCCAGGGTATCGGTGAACTCCTTCTGGGCTGATTCTATGTCCTCATCTACCTCGATCCCGTACCTGCCCTCAACAACAAGAGACTCGGGAACCGATGAAGGCCAGTTACCTGAATGGATTTTGCCCATGTTTAGCGGTATGGGCAGCTTGAAATTTTCATATAACGGGTCATCAACCCTCTCGTTCCTTTTCCTCTCCAACTCGATGAGGGCGTTGTGGATAGGTATGAACTTCTCCAGTGCGCTGACGCCTTCCTCCCTGACGCATGCGTGGGCAGCTAATCCCTGAACCGTGATCCTGAAGCAGAGGGCACCAGCCTGGGCAGGTGCCACCTTTAGCTCTGTGGGTTCCATGATGATGGCCCCGTTCGCCCTGTAGCCCCTAAGTACGCACGCGAGGGCTCCTACACCGCCGTCCTCCTCTCCGACGACGCTTTCGATGATGACCTTACCTTTGAGTTCTATCCCGGCGTCCCTGATAGCCTTGACCGCGTAAATCGCACAGGCGAGGCCGCCTTTCATGTCAACAGAGCCTCGTCCTAGGACTTTTCCGTCCTTCGAGATTCCCTTCCACGGCGAGTGTTCCCAGTTTGATTCATCTCCAGGGGGGACGACGTCAATATGCCCGTTCAGGATTAGTGTTTTTCCTTCCTCTTTTCCTGTCACACCGACGACGCCGTGGCCCTCCTTCCTGTCCACCTCGATGCTGTAGTCAGGGTGCTTGCTGAGCTCATCAAGGTCCAGGGTCCATCTGTCAACTTCCATCCCGATGGACTCAAGTTTGGATGCCACGTTGGCCTGTGCCTCCTTCTCGTCGCCTGTCAGGCTTTTAATTGAAATCAGCTCGCAGATGTAGCCAATCATCTCGTCGATGTTGATTATGTCAAGCACTCGCTTCTCTACTTTGTTCATGTTATCGCTCCCTCAGAATTGGTCGTGTCAAACATGTCGGGCCTCCCTCCGTCTTGAGGCTGATCTCGACTCCTTTGTATGTAATGACCTCGCAACCAGCGTCCTCAAGGTTCCTCTGGACATCAGGAGTACAGTCAAGCATCATGACCTTCCTGGGGCCCAAAGCCAGAACGTTTGTCCCCATCTTGTTGAAATCGTCCTCCGATACATCGATCATCTCAACGGCCCTCTCCTTGAGTAGCTTCCAGAACGGGACCGGGAAGAGCGGCGAGTAGATGACAGCCAGGTCGTAGTCAGCGTAGCTGATGAGGCTCATGAGGTGTAGGCAAGCCTCAGGGCCGTAAAAATAGGGCAGGTCCACAGGGACCACCTTGATGCCGCTTGGCTCTAGTGCCTCCCTCATCTGAAGTAAGCCCTCCTTGTTTGTTCGGAACCCCTGGCCTATGGCTATCGTATCCTCGTCTAGCCAGAGAGTGTCCCCGCCCTCGACGGTCGCCCCGCCATGGATGCGGTAATGAATTGGGATGTCCAGCTCCTTGAGCCTCTTCTCCATGGGAACGTCCTCTCCCCTCCTAAGCACCTTGCCCATCTGGAACACAATGGCCCCCTCGTCTGTGATGATTGCTGGGTCGTACGTGAAAATGGAGTCTGCGTGGTCCGGCTGGTGTTCTGGGTGGTAGATAACCTCGATGCCTTCCCCCTTCATTATGTCGGTGAACGCTTCGTGCTCCCTCTGAGCCTCCCCCAGGTCAAGGGGGCCTGTGTAGTGCCATTTCTCGTAGTCCTCCACAGCGAAACCGGTGTCAGGTCTCTTTACAAGTACCCGTTTGAGGCTCGTGACCATGCTTTGGCTTCCATAAGTTTTACCCATACAATCCTTCCCAAGTGGTAGTTCTCTTCCATGCAACGATATAATACTTGACTCTTCCTGGAGAATCGAAAGGCTTCCCTTCTGGCACCTTACGCGTACGATGTACTGTTGCACATTTCAGTCAAAACTTAATGTAACGAGCTTATATATTTGCGCCCTATACTAAATCACATGATTTCCAAGGTCCTTGTCGTGGGCAACGGTGCAAGGGAGCACGCTATTGTCAAGAAACTGTCGCAAGAGGATGTAGAAATTACTGCCGCCATGTCCAAGCTCAACCCTGGGATCGCCAAGTTATGTAAACGAGTCGAACTCATTGACATCAACGACCCTTTACAATTCGTCCAGTTCAAGGACCACGACCTGGCCTTCATAGGTCCGGAGGCTCCCCTATCCGTAGGAATCTCCGATACACTCATTGAGCTAGGCGTGACGGTAGCTGCTCCCGTAAAGGCACTTGCCAGGCTTGAGTGGAGCAAGGCGTACGCAAGGGAGGTTCTTGACCGAAACGGGATCAAGGGAAACCCTGCCTTCAAAATATGCAAGACGGAGGACCAGGTCAGTTCTTTCCTAGACGAGTACCCTGATGTCGCCGTTAAGCCCGATGTGCTCACGGGAGGAAAGGGCGTCAAGGTAACTGGGCAGCATCTCTTGACACGGAACGAGACTGAGGCTTATGCGTTTGATATGATCAAAAACGACGGGTTGGTAGTGCTTGAGGAGAAGCTCATCGGTAAGGAGTTCACCCTACAGGCGTTCGTCGACGGGACGAGACTCCACTATATGCCCCTTGTCAGGGATTTCAAGCGTGCTTACGACAACGACGAGGGTCCCAACACGGGCAGCATGGGCAGCTTCAGCAGCGCGGACCATGATATGCCAGACCTGCCTGAGGAGACGATCATAAAGGCCAAGAGGATCATGCAGGAGACAATGGACGCGATCAGGGAAGAGGTTGGCCCATATAAGGGACCCATTTATGGAGGCTTCATGGTCACCGATGACGACACATATCTCATCGAGTACAACTGCAGGCTCGGGGACCCCGAGGCGATCAATGTTCTTAGCCTACTTGAGACTCCATTAACCGAGGTGGGATACGGAATGGCAAACGGCAAGCTACCTGTTATCTGCTTCAACAAGAAGGCGACGGTCTGCATCTACCTGGTACCCGAGGGATATCCCGTAGCGCCTGTCAAGGACCAGCCCATCTATGTAGCTGATGGCGTCCAGTCCGAACTGTACTTCGCTTCTGTCTACGATGACTCTGGAGTCATCAAGACCACGGGTAGCAGGGCGGTGGCGTTACTGGCGAAGGGCGAATCTGTGACAGAGGCACGGGAAAAAGTCTACAATGACATCGACAAGATCACCGGCAGGCTCCACTTCAGGACCGATATCGCCAAGGGAATCCCATAACCTTCTTAATCTTATCAACAACATTCACGGTGGGGAGAAATTGTCGAGGAACAAGCTAGCCGACCTTGAGGCGCTACTGTATGCCGCTAGCAGGCCCATAGGGCTGACGGATATTGTCACCAGGCTAAGGCTTGAGAACGAGCGAGAGGCGGCTGACCTCATCAAAAAGCTCGCAGTGACCTACGAGAACGACGACAGCGCAATAGAGATCAGTATGCTTCCAAGGGAAAGGGTGGTTCTCCAGCTCAGGACTAATTTTACGAAGCAGGCCGGGAGGTACTCACTAAAGCCGCTGCTAACCGAGGGACCCCTGAGGACGCTGAGCTTCATCGCGTACAATCAGCCTATAGAGCAAAAGGATGTGGCCAGCGCGAGGGGGAGCCAAGCCTATAGGCACCTGAAGCTTCTTGAGGAGATGGGGCTCATCGATCGCGAGAAGGAGGGCAGGACCCGCATCATCAGGACCACCCAGGACTTTGCCGATTACCTTGGCCTCAGCACCGACAGAACCAGCATGAGGCGCGAGCTCAGGAGCATGTTTAGGAAGCTTGAGCTGGACCAGATGGAAAAGAAATAGGTTTTTCACAGCGAAAGGCTATTCTCACTCATGAGCAAGAAGGTAGCCCCCACCATTATCGCGGTAATTCTGGTCCTTTCTGTATTCATCTACAACCAGGGATATCTGGACCCGTTCCTTGGCTCTGATGAACATGTGGCGCCTCCATATGAGCCAGATCAACCTAGCACCGATGACACCATTACTATCGCTGCCTTCAATATCCAGATCTTCGGAAAATCCAAGCGCGCGAAGGCTGACGTGATGGATGTCCTAGCGAAGACGGTCCGGGAGTTCGACGTTGTCCTGGTCCAGGAAATCAGGGACGCGTCCGAGACCACGGCACCCATCTTCCTTGACCTAATCAACACCTTCGATGGCCCGGAGTACGCGTTCATCCGTAGCGAGCGCCTTGGCAGGACCACCAGCAAGGAGGCGTACGCCTACTTCTACAACACCCAGACTGTATCCTACCTTGACGGGACCGCCCACATATGGGAGGACGTTGGGGATGTCTTCGAACGTGAGCCCTATATCGCCGGATTTGCTGCGGGGGAGTTTGATTTCACCCTCGTTGGCATCCACTCCAAACCCGATGACGCGGAGAACGAGATCGGCAGCCTCGCCGTCATATTTGATACCATCAAAGCCAATCAGGATGACCAGGATATCATCGTGTTGGGTGATTTCAATGCGGATGGCAGCTACTACGACGAAGACGATACTACCCAGCCCTTGATGGACCCCATTTACCACTGGACCGTATCAAATGACGTAGACACCATGACGAAGACAGACTGGACATACGACCGGATCGTGATGCTTAACTCGACCTTCTCAAGCGAGTACATCATGGACTCCACTGATGTCTACTACTTCAACGATGTCTATGGGCTCAACCAGTCCGTCACCGAGGATGTCTCAGACCACTTCCCCATATTCGCGGAGTTCAGGGTAGACGATCCCGACGACGACTGATGGAACAATTAATGACGCACTGAACCATCAACTACCCATGGACACGCCTTTTCCAGTCGTATCGGCCTCGGGTAGCTACTACGAGTGCGGTTACCAGCATGGCAAGCAGGTCAAGGAACTCGTAAGGAGGAACATTGATTATTATTACGGCTGGTGGAGCCGGAACCTCATGATGGACAAG